>DATDMD010000102.1:0-19674 GCA_036518975.1 Baekduia sp. | reverse complement strand
GCTCGACCCCGAGGATCGCAAGAGCGAGCTGACGCGCTTCGTCTGTCCGCGCCAGCCCAAGGGCGATCGCATCTGCCTCGCCGACTTCTTTCGCCCCGCCGTCGACGGCGCACCCCCGCAGGAGCTCGACGTGATCGCCGTGCAGGCGGTGACGGTCGGCTCGGAGGTGACCGAGCTGATGGCCCGGCTGGAGGCGGAAGGCGAGTTCGCCGAGCAGCTGTTCGTGCACGGGCTCGGCGTCCAGACGGCGGAGGGCCTGGCCGAGTGGCTGCACGCGAAGGTGCGTTCGGACCTCGGGATCGCGCCGGTCCAAGGGCGCCGGTACTCGTGGGGCTACCCGGCGGTGCCGGAGCAGTCCGAGCACGAGAAGGTCGACGCGGTGCTCGACCTGTCGCAGATCGGGATGTCGATCAGCGACGGCTACGCGCCGGTGCCCGAGCAGTCCACCCTCGCGCTCGTCGCCCACCACCCGCAGGCGTTCTACTTCGGGATGAAGCAGGGGCGGCTGAAGCCGGCCGACCAGACGGCGCCCGACGACGTCATCAAGGGGTCCAAGCGCGACCCGTCGCTGTTCGCCCAGGCCGACGCCGAGGAGCTGGACACCGATCCGGTGGACGGCGGGGTGGCCGAGGGCGAAGGCGCGAACGCACCGGTTCCGACGGAGGCATAGAACATGACGACCGAAGACTTCAACGCCCTGCGCGCTCGCTCAGACGAGCTGGGTCCCGCGGATCTCGACGACGCGGTGACCGTCTACGAGGCGATCCTCCGTGAGGAAGCGGGCGACGTCCTGGCGACGCGTGGCCTGGCGCTGGCGCTCATCAAGCTCGGCGAGCTCGATCGAGCCGAGGAGATCGTGCAGGAGGCGCTCGTCCTGCATCCCGAGGACAAGACGCTTCTGGCGCGCGCGGACGACATCGTCCGGCGTCGCCGCTGGACGGCGCGAGAGGCCAGCACGGGCAGAAGCAGGAAGCGGTCCGGCGTCGCTCGCGTCGCGTCCACGTGGATCAAGGCCGTGTACTACGACGGCAGCGCCCAGCCCGAGCGACCCGGCGACGAGACGTGGGTCAGCGACCCGGGCCAGCGTGACGCGGGCGGCAGGCGGATGTACACCGCCGCGGGCGAGCCGTGGGGGCGCCCGAGCTGGCGCGTCGGCGAGCAGGTCGGCATGTGCTTCGGCGGGACGCAGCGCGTCCCGCTGCTCGTCGAGATCATCGCCCCGCCCGCCTTCGACCCGGCGTTCGTGCAGGCGGCCGACGGGGCGCAGGACGACGACGGCGAGCGCTGGCCCTGGGTCACCCGGGTTCGCGTGCTCAAGGCGGTCGACGTGGACAGCGCGCCGACACTGGAGGAGCTCGGGATCGCCACCACGTCGATGCAGCAGCGAGCCCGGCTGCACACCGACGCGGAGATCCACGGGCGTCTCGTGGAGGCGCTGGACGCCGCGTCGTAAGGCCGGCGGTACGCCGACGTCGGGCTACGTGGAGCAGGCCAGGGCGCTGAGGCGGCCGGCGACGACTCCACCGGCCGGCCTGGGGAGCGGCGCTCGCGTGGCGCTGCGCTGCCCGGCCGGCCGGCCGGCCGGCCGCAGCGCCCTGACCGCCTTGAGCGCCAGCTTGCGGTCGGCCCACACGTTGATCGCCGTGTCGCGGGTCAGGAGCTCGACGCGGTCGTCGAAGACCGCCGCGGGGACGCCGCGCAGCGTCGTGACGTCGCCAGGCCCGTTGTTGAAGATGGTGTACAACTCGGATCTGCGCTGGCACGCCGGCGAGCTCCGCACCGAGATGTCGTTGCCGCATCCGGACTCGCCCGCGTCGCGACACGGACCGTAGAACACCTCGGTCTGATCGGCGTGGGTCTCGCACCGGCTGCCGAAGCGTGTCGCGAGCTCGCCGTGGAAGCGCTCGCCGAGGGCGTAGACGGTGAAGCGCGGTCGTTCGTGGCACCACGTTCGCTGCCGCTGGGCGGCGTCGCGCAGGACGAGCCGGGCGGGCTCGGCGGGGCGTTCGTCGTCCCTGCGGCCCCAGGCGAAGGCGGCCGCGGCGAGCACGGCCACCATCGACGTCGCGACGAGGCGCCGCGTTCGTCTGGTGGTGGCGAAGCGCTTCATCAGCGATCTAGGTGCGCTGCTCCGCCAAGTACGCCGACAGCGCTTCCACCTGCTCGGGGCGCAACTCCACCTGCGCCCACGCTCCGCGGCGGTTGACCGTCACGATCAGGCGCTTGCCCAAGCCCGACCAGACCGCGTTGAGCCGACCGCCGTCGTCGTCGTCCAGCTCGATCGCGTGCGGCTGGCCGGCGAGCGCGCGTCCGGCCGACGACGACCTCCGGCCGTATCGTGGTCTCCATGCGCGAGGCCGACGTCACGAACCTCTTCGCGGGCTGCCCCGTGCGTGACCTGGCCGTGGCGCGGCCGTTCTACGAGGCGCTGTTCGGGCGCGCGGCGGACCTGGTCCCGCACACGCGCGAGGTGTGCTGGCAGGTGCGCGAAGGATCGTGGATCTACGTCGTGGAGGATCCGGAGCGCGCCGGCGGCGGGCTCGTCACGGTGCTGGTGGCCGACCTCGACGCGCTCGTCGCCGAGTGGGCGGCGCGCGGCGTGGCGCCGGACGTGGTCGAGGCCGTCGGCCCGTCGGGGCGCAAGGCGCGGATCGCGGATCCGGACGGCAATGAGCTGGGGTTCGCGCAGGTGGGTTGAGGCGCTCAGCGCTGCTGGCGGGTCGGCCGGATGAGGATGTCGTTGAGCGACACGTGCGCCGGCTGGGCCAAGGTGTAGATGATGATGTCGGCGATCTCCTCCGGCTGGAGGACGGTCACGTCGGCGAACCGCGCGCGCTGCTGCTCCTGGAGCTCGGGGCTGAGGTGCGTGCGCAGCTCGGTGTCGACGGCGCCGGGGTTGATGGTGGTGACGCGCACCTCGTGCTCGGCGAGCTCCTGGCGCAGGGCCTCGCTGAACGCGTTGACGCCGAACTTGGTGGCGTTGTAGACGGCCGAGCCGGCGCTGGCGCGCACGCCCGCGATCGAGCTGACGTTGAGGATGTGGCCGCTGCGCTGGGCCTTGAGGTGCGGGACCGCGGCGTGGGTCGTGTAGATGACGCCGTACAGGTTGGCGTCGATCATGCGGCGCCAGTCGTCGGTGTCGGCGCCGTCGACCGGGCCGAGCAGCATCACGCCGGCGTTGTTGACGAGGACGTCGAGCCGGCCGAGCTGCGCGATCGTCGTCTCGACGAAGTTCCTGGCCTGCGCCTCGTCGGCGACGTCGGTCGTGATGGCAATGGCCTTGCCTCCACCCTTGTTGATGTCCTCGGCCAGCGCCTCGATCCGCTCCGTGCGCCGCGCGCCGAGCGCCACCACCGCACCCGCCCTCGCCGCCGCCCTCGCCGTCGCCTCGCCGATGCCCGACGACGCGCCGGTGACTGCGACGACCTGCCCCGTGAGATCGATGTCCATGGGGTCGAGCCTAGGGGCCGGCGGCGGGGTCGGCGGCGTGGAGGGGTGCGTGGAGGCCATTTGGGCGCCGTTGACGTGCGGAGGGCGCGGTGGCGGAGGTGTCGGTGGTGGCCGCGGGCGGTGACGGTGGCGCCCCGGGTGCAGTTGCGGCGCGTCACTCGGCGGGCGCGGCGGCGGAGGACCGGAAGCGGTCGCCACGCCAGGGTGACCTCACGACCGATGCGAGAGCGGTGGCCACGCCGTGGCGGCCGACCGCGGCCAGTAAGGGTGGCGCCCTGCAGAGCCGGGGAGGCGCGTCAATCGAGGGGCGGCCGGGGCGGTGCCCGGCGGAGCGGAGGCGCGTCAATCGAGGGACGGCCGCCCGCGGCGAGGCGCCGCGCCTCACCCAACCTCCGACACATCCACCTCGAACGTCGCCCGGAACGGTGACGTCGCCAGCCGCAGGCCGTCGCCCGATCGCAGAGCGTTCGTCGGTGCCGTCATCGGCTCGATCGCCACCACGTCGCCGCCGGGCGGTGTGAACAGCTGGAGGTGCGTGTAGCCCTCGAGGAAGCGGACCGTCAGCGCGTGGTCGCCGCGGGTCAGCGTGAAGGACGGCTGCTCGCCGAGGTCGGTGAACGCCGTGTCGAGGTGCTCGTCCGCGATCGCGATCTCGCGCGGCGCGAAGGGCTCGCGCGCGCCCGTCGGGATCCCGCGCTCGTCCAGCTCCAGCCGGCTCATCGCCCCCGTGCGCAGCACCAGCCGGTCCCCCGTGCCGACGTCCGGCAGCTGGAAGTACGGATGGAACCCGAAGGACACCGGCACGCCAACGTCACCAGTCGGCGTCAGCGTCACGCTCACCCTCAACGCCGTCTCCCCCTGCTCGACCGCCATCTCCAGCTCGTGCGGAAACGGAAACGCCGGAAACGCCGCATCCTCCTCCCCGCCCCACTCCAACCGCGCTCTCAGCGTCTGCTCAGACGCCTCCTCCACACTCCAACGCCGCGATGCCGCCAGCAGCCCATGGATCGGCAGTCCATGCTCCTCGACGCGCAGGCCGGGCGTGTCCGCGCCAAGTGCCACGTCGCGCCCCGCGGCGCTGTAGGAGAAGCCGCCGAGCCGGTTCGCCCACGGATGCAGGAACGGGATGCCGAACGTGGCGCCGCGGGCGGCGTAGGCCTCCAGACCTCCGAGACGACCCAGCACCTCGCGCCCGCGTCCGAAGAGGGACACTCCGACCATGCCCACCGACGGCACCCATCGCGAGGTCCAGCTCCCGGCGCGCAAGGTGACGATGTCGCCTGCCATCGCGTCATCCTCCCTTACCCAGCCTTTAGCGCGCCAACAGGAAGCGATCATGAACCTGTCCCACAGTGTCGGCATGTACGCGCGCTCGATCGGGGAGGTCCACGCATGACCCCGCCCAAGCACATCTGGAGCGGCAACTGGGAGCACGAGTCCGAGGAGGAGGCGCGACGCCGCGCCGAGGCCGAGGCCGAGCGCCTCGCCCATCCGCAGCCGGACCCCGAAGAGGCGCCCACCGTCGTCGGCCATGCGCGCGCCAGCCATGACCCCTACACGGCCGAGCCCCGCCGCTCCGGCGGCAGCAGCCGCGGCCGCGTCGCCGCCATCGCCACGATCACCGTCCTCGCGGTCGGCGGCGGCGCCTTCGCCGCCGGCGCGCTGCTCGACAACCACGACAGCAGCGACAAGATCGCCCGCCCGGCCGCGCTCCCGGCCGTCCCCTCCAAGCCGATCACGCCCTCCCGCGGCGAGACGCGCGCCGGCACGATCTACAAGCAGGCCTCCCCCGCGGTCGTCTCGATCCGCAACGGCCAGGGCTCCGGCACCGGCTTCCTGGTCGACGACCAGGGCACGCTGGTCACCAACGACCACGTCGTCGAGAACTCCAAGAACGTCCAGGTCAAGTTCGGGACCGACGGCCGCACGCTCGACGGCGAGGTCAAGGGCGTCGACCCCTCGTCCGACCTCGCGGTCGTCCACGTCGACCCGTCCTCGGTCCCGGCCGGCGCCAAGCCGCTGCAGTTCGCCGACTCCAACGGCGTCTCGGTCGGCGACGTCGCGATCGCGATCGGCAACCCCTTCGGCCTGGACCGCACGGTGACCGAGGGCATCGTCTCCTCGCTCGGCCGCACGCTCCAGGCCCCCAACGGCTTCCAGATCGACGACGTCATCCAGACCGACGCCGCGATCAACCCCGGCAACTCGGGCGGCCCGCTGCTCGACGACGGCGGCAAGGTCATCGGCGTCAACTCCCAGATCGCCACCAACGGCGTCTCCTCGGGCAACGTCGGGATCGGCTTCGCGGTCCCGTCCAACACGGTCCGCCAGGTCCTGCCGGGCCTCAAGGAGGGCCGCACCGTCGAGCACGCGTGGCTCGGCGTCGAGACCGCGCAGAGCGTGACCGGGACGTCGACCGCCGGCGCGCAGATCGCCTCCGTCGTCACCGGCGGCCCCGCCGAGAGCGCGGGCCTGCAGGCCGGCGACGTCGTGACGCAGATCGACGGCCAGCACATCGACGACCCGACCGACCTGTCGTCCTACATCAACACCAAGGCCCCGGGCGACAAGATCACGATGAAGGTCGACCGCAACGGCAGCAGCCAGAGCGTCGACGTGACCCTGAAGAACCGTCCCGCGAAGATCCCGTGAGCGCGCAAGACCTCGCCCAGGGGCTCGGCTTGCGACCGCGAGCTCGCCAGAGGCTCCCTCGCGCGGCCGAGGAGGCGCAGGCGTGAGCTTCGGCGCCCCGTTCGTCCTCCTCGCGCTCCTCGCCGTCCCGGCCCTCGCGGTCGGCTACGTCGGGCTGCAGCGGGACCGTGGCCGCGCCGCCGCCGCGTTCGCCGCACCGCGCATGGCCGCGTCGGTCGCGCCGCGCCGGCCGCGGTGGCGCCGCCACGTGCCGCTGGCCGTCTTCCTGCTCGCGGTCGCCGCCCTCGTGGTCGCCGCCGCCAAGCCGCAGAAGTCGGTCGCGGTCCCGGTCGAGCACGCGCAGATCATGCTCCTCACCGACGTCTCCGGCTCGATGCTGGCGACCGACGTCAAGCCCAACCGCCTCGTCGCGGCCCGCCGCGCCGGGCAGAAGTTCATCGACTCGGTCCCCAAGCAGGTCAACGTCGGCATCGAGGCCTTCAACGAGGTCCCGCAGGTGCTCGCCAACCCGACGACGGACCGCGACGCGCTCGCGGCCGCGCTCGGCCGGCTGAGCTCCTCCGGCGGCACCGCGACCGGCGAGGCGATCGCCACCGCCACGCGCGTCCTCCAGCAGGCGCCGACCCAGAACGGCAAGAAGCCGCCGTCGGCGATGGTGCTGCTCTCCGACGGCGCGTCGGTCAAGGGCATCGACCCCGTCGCCGCCGCGCAGGCCGCCGCCAAGCTCAAGATCCCCGTCTACACCGTGACGCTCGGGACCCCGTCCGGGACGATCACCGTCCCGCGCGACCCCAAGCACCCCAACGCCGGCACGGTCACCAAGCCGGTCCCGCCGGACGTCGCGGCGCTGTCGCAGATCTCGCAGGTCTCCGGCGGCAAGTCCTACACCGCCGAGGACGCGAGCTCCCTGTCGGACGTCTACCAGCGCCTCGGCTCGCAGCTCGGCACCAAGAAGGAGCCGCGCCAGATCACGGCCGGCTTCGCGGGCATCGGCCTGGCGCTGCTCGGCCTCGGCGCGGCCCTGTCGCTGCGTTGGTTCGGCCGACTCATCTAAACGAGAACTTGAAGGCATAGGAGAACTGAGAGCACGATGGACGAGATCACCACCCCAAGCCCGATCGAGGCCCACGAGGACCCGCGCCGCGCGCTCGGCGAGGCGCTGCACGAGATCAAGCGCGTCATCGTCGGCCAGGACGCGATGCTCGAGCGCCTCATGGTGTCGCTGCTCGCCGGCGGCCACGTGCTGCTCGAAGGCGTCCCGGGCCTGGCCAAGACGCTCACCGTGCGCACGCTCGCCGACGTCGTCGGCGGCACGTTCCGGCGCGTCCAGTTCACCCCGGACCTCGTCCCGGCCGACCTCGTCGGCACGCGCATCTGGCGCCCGGACACCGGCCGCTTCGACACCGAGCTCGGCCCCGTCTTCGGCAACGTCCTGCTCGCCGACGAGATCAACCGCGCGCCCGCGAAGGTGCAGAGCGCGCTGCTGGAGGTCATGCAGGAGCACCAGGTGACGATCGGCGGCCAGACGTTCCCGGTCCCGCGTCCGTTCCTGGTCCTCGCGACCCAGAACCCGATCGAGTCCGAGGGCACCTACCCGCTGCCCGAGGCGCAGGTCGACCGGTTCCTGATGAAGCTGCTCGTCGACTACCCGACGCCCGGCGAGGAGGCCGCGGTCGTCGGCCGCTCGCTGAACGCCGCGGCGGAGGTGCGCCAGCGCCTGGAGCTGCCGGACCTCGAGCGCTACTCCGCGCTGGCCGCCCAGATCATGGTCGACCGCGACATCATCGCCTACGCGGTCGCGCTGGCCGACGCCACGCGCCACCCCGCCGCGCACGGCATGGGCGACCTCGCCGGCATGGTCGAGTTCGGCGCCTCGCCGCGCGGGCCGATCGGCCTCGTGCACGCCGCCCGCGCGCTGGCGATGCTCCGCGGCCGCGGCTACGTCAACGCCGGCGACGTGAGCGACCTCGCGCCCGACGTCCTGCGCCATCGCCTCGTGCTGTCCTACGACGCGCTGTCGGAGGGCATCACCGCCGACCAGATCCTCGACCGCGTGCTCGAGGCCGTGCCGGAGCCCGAGGACCGCTACCTGCACCGGACGCGGACCCACGCCGCCTAGGAGCGCGATGCCCGCGGGCGAGCACACCACCCTGGAGACGACGGCGCCGCGCGCGTCGGAGCCCCCCGCTCCGGCGCGGCGGGTCCGCGCCGCGCTGGCGCCGCCCGCCGCCCGGCAGGGGCCGGGGCCGATGCCGCCGGCGCTCCTGGACGAGCTGGCGATCGCGGTCACCCAGCGCGTCGCCGGCGCGCTGCCCGGCGACCGCCGCGCCGCGGGCGTCGGCGCCGGCACCGAGCTCGCGCAGATCCGGCCGTACTCCTTCGGCGACGACGTCCGGCGCATCGACGCCGCGGCGACCGCCCGGACCGGCGAGCCACATGTACGCCTCGAAGTCCCTGAGCGGACGCTGACGACCTGGCTGGCGCTCGACGTCTCCGCGTCGATGGCGTTCGGGACCGCCGACCGCCTGAAGGCCGACGTCGCCGAGGGCGTCGCGACGGCCCTCGGCCGGCTCGCCCTGCGCCACGCGGGCCGGGTCGGGCTCGTCACCTTCGGCGACGGCGACGTCCGCGTGCAGCCCCCGCGCGGCTCGAAGGCCGGCCTCGTCGCGCTGCGCCGCACGCTCGCCGCCGGCAACGCCGTCGACGGCGTCCACGCCCCGCACGCGCTCGCCGACGCGCTGGGCCGGATCGGGCGCGTCGCACGCCTGCCCGGGCTGGTCGTCGTCGTCTCCGACTTCCGCGAGCAGCGCGACTGGGCGCGCCCGCTCGGCGTGCTGCGCGCGCGCCACGCCGTCCTGGCCGTCGAGATCCACGACCCGCGCGAGGCCTCGATCCCGCCGGTCGGCCGCATCGCCGTGGTCGACCCGGAGACCGGCCGCCGGATCGAGGTCGACACCTCGCGCCCGCGCGTGCGCCAGCGCTTCGAGGCCCTGGAGGCCGAGCGCCGCGAGACCCTCGCCGCCGAACTGCGGCGCCTGAGGGTCGACCACGCGTCGCTGAGCACCGACGAGGACTGGCTCCTGCAACTGGGCCGGAGACTGCGATGACGACGCCGCTCGCCACCCCGCTCGCCCTGTCGTTCGCCTCGCCCACCGGCCTGCTCGCGCTGCTGGCGATCCCGGTCGCGCTGCTACTGCTCTACGCCGCGCGCCGCCGCCGGACGACCTACGCCGTCCGCTTCCCCGCGGCCGAGACGCTGGCGCTCGCCGCCGGCGCCGTGTCGCCGTGGCGCCGGCACCTGCCCACCGCGCTCGCGCTCGCCGCGATCGCGGCGCTGGCCCTCGCGCTCGCCAAGCCGCAGCACACGATCGCCGTCCCCGTCGAGGGCGCGTCGGTCGTCCTGGTCACCGACCACTCCGGCTCGATGTCGGCCACCGACGTGGAGCCGGACCGGCTGAGCGCCGCCGAGGACGCGGCCGAGACGTTCCTGGACAAGCTGCCCAAGGCGACGCGCGTCGGCGTCGTCGCCTACAGCGACGGCCCGGACGGCACGCTGGCGCCGACGACCGACCGCGACCGCGTCCGCCAGACGATCGAGGCGCAGTCCGCCGCGGGCGCGACCGCGACCGGCGAGGCGCTGCAGGTCGCGCTCCAGACGCTGGCGCCCAACGGCAGGAAGGCCCAGCATCCGGCGAGCGCGATCGTGCTGCTCTCAGACGGCAAGACGACGACGGGCCGCGATCCGGTCGAGGTCGCGCGCACCGCCAAGAAGCTCGGCGTGCCGATCTACACCGTGGCGCTCGGCACGGCCGACGCGACGATCCCCAACCCGGTCTCGCCGCTGTCGCCGCCGATCGCCGTCCCGCCCGACCCCGAGACGCTGCGCCAGATCGCGCAGATCTCCGGCGGCCGGGCGTTCACGTCCGACGACGCGGGCCAGCTGCGCTCGATCTACTCGTCGCTGGGCTCGCGCCTGGCGGTCAAGCACGAGCAGCACGAGGTGACCGCGGGCTTCGCGACGGCCGGCCTGCTGCTGCTGCTCGCGGCGGGCCTGTTCTCGCTGCCGCGCCTCGGCCGGCTGCCGTAGCGCGGTCAGCGTGCCCCGGGCTCGTCCTCGGCGGCGCGCGCGTAGCCGTCGTCGAGGTCCAGCACCGCGTTGATGTGCGAGACGAGCGCGACCGCCGCCGGCGTCCCGATCGTCAACAGCACCTCCCGACACGCGAGCAGCAGCTGGTCGCGCGCTTCGAGCTCATCGGCGAGGTCTTCATCGGCGGCCACGGACGGGCGGAGGGTACCGCCGGCCGCGGCGCCTTCAGCCCAGCTTCGACGTGTCCACGTGGACCTGGAACCGGCCCTTCGCGGTGAAGACCAGGTCCAGGTTCGTCTCGGTCCCCGAGAGGTCCGCGGTGCAGGTCGTCTTGGAGCCCTTGTCCGGGTTCACGTCGTCGGGGCAGCGCACCGCGACGGTGGTGCCGGTCTGGCGCTGGATGAAGTCCTGGACCTTGCTCTCGAGGTCCTTGCGGTCGACGCGGTCGGAGCCGCAGGCGGTCAGGCCGAGGATGGTGGTGGACGACAGCAGGAGCGCCGTCGTCCGCCGGGTCAAGCGTCGACCTCGACGGTGTGCTCGCCGCGACGCGGCAGCGGGGCCAGCTCGACGGGCGCGGCGTGCATCGCGCGCAGGCGGACGTCGCGCCAGGACACGCCTTCCTTCAGCAGCGCGGGCGCGCCCATGATGAACGCGGTCGCGATCTCGACGGCCTGCAGGATGATCCCGTAGCCGAGCGCGTCCTCGACGCTGATCCCGTAGCCCTTGTGCAGCACGAACACGCACGCGGCCTGGAAGACGCCGAGGTTGGACGGCGTCGCCGGGAGCACGGCGCTCACGTTGACGGCGAACAGGACCGCGGCCGCGGCGCCCAGGCCGGCGCGGTCGTCCAGGCCGAACGCGACGAGCAGCACGTAGCACGACATCCACTGGATGACCCACGCCAGCAGCTGCGCGCCGGCCGCGGCGGAGCCGAGCCGGGGCTGGCGGAAGACCTCGAGGCCCGCGCGGACCTGCGCCGTCGCGCGACGCGCCTGCCGCGACCACGCCCGCAGGCGCTCGCTGCGCGACCAGCCGCGATCCTCGTGCAGCAGCGCCGGAGCGCCCAGCACCGCGCCGAGGATCACCAGCGGCAGCGCCGCGAACGCGACCAGCCCGCCCTGGTGATGGTGGAACACCGGCACCGAGTGGAACATGATCATGCCCAGGATCACCAGGGCCAGGATGTTCAACAACGTCTGGGAGACGATCGTCCCGAGCACGACGGGCACGCCGTCGCGGGGACGGCCGATGCGCCGCGCCACGATCATCGCGCGCGCCGGCTCGCCCAACCGCGCGGGCAGCGTCGCGCTCATCAGCACGCCGATCATCGTCCCCTGCATCGCGTCGCTCAGCCGGGGTCTCGGCGCGGCGGGCATCGCGGCGCGCAGGATCGCGGTCCACGCAACGGCGCGCACGGCCATCGACACGCACATCAGGCCGAGCGCGACGAACACCCACGGCGGCGTCGCGTGCACGAGCGAGCGTCCGATCCGGTCGAGCCCGATCCGCTCCAGCGCGACGAGCGACCCCGCCACGATCGCCATCGCCACCAGCGCCATCACGGCCCGGCGCACGAGCGCGAGCACGGGGCGCTTGGCCTGCGAGGCCGGCGCGGGCGGCTCGATCGAGGGCAGGCGCCGTGGCGGGCGGCGCGGCTTGAGGTCGCTCGGCAGCGCGCCCACGCGCACGGCCGCGCGGCGGACCCGCGAGCCGGACGGCTGCCCGATCGCGACCGCGTCCTCGTACGCCTTGGCGACCTCGGCGGCGACCACCGGCCACGCGTAGCGCTTGGCGTGCTCCAGCGCGGCGGCGCCCAGCGCGGCCCGGCGCTCGTGGTCCAGCGCCAGCGAGCGCAGCGCCTCGCCCAGCGCGGCGGCGTCGCCGCGCGGGACCAGCACGCCGTCCACGCCGTCGCGCAGCACGTCGCGGTAGCCCGCGATGTCCGAAGCCACGACCGGCGTGCCGGCCGCGAACGCCTCGGTCAAGACCATGCCGAACGACTCGCCGCCGAGCGACGGCGCGGCGAGGACGTCGGCCTCGCGCAGCACGCGCGTCTTGGTCTCGTCGTCGACCTTGCCCAGGACCGTCACGCCCGCGCCGCCCTCGAGCAGCAGCGGCTCGACCTCCTCGGGCGTCGCGCCGATGATCTGCAGCTCGGCGGGCACGTGCTCGCGCAGCGCCTCGAAGGCGCGCAGCAGCACCGGCAGGCCCTTGCGCTCGACGGCCTGGCCGACGAACGCGACCCGCAGCGGACGCTCGGCGGAGATGGGCACCGCCGCGGGCGCCGCCAGCGTCGGGTCGACCGTGACCCCGTTCGGGATGACGCGGTAGCGGCCGCCGAAGAAGCGCTCGCCCGTCCACGCCGCGGCCTCGGACACGGCGATCCGGACCTTGAGGCGGTTCAGCCGCCGCCGGGCGCCGATCGCGTTGGCGATCCCGTTGGATACCGCGTTCGTCGAGTAGCAGTGGAACGTGCCGACCATCGGCAGGCCGCACGACATCAGCGTGTCCCACCCGACGCACGGGACGACCGGCTCGTGGACGTGGACGACGTCGTAGCCGCCCTCGCGCAGCTCGCGCCGCAGCGCGCTCACGACGGGCGCGTAGGGCAGCGTCAGGTTGGAGACCGCGCCGTTGGCCGGGAACCCGAAGGTGCGGCCCAGCGGCACGAGCCACTCGGGCAGCTCGCGCTCCTGGGGGACGGCGCCACGATGCCGCCGCGCCGACCAGCGGTCGGGCGGATCGACGGGTGCGAGGACGCGGACATCGTGACCGAGCGAGGCAAGCTCCTGACGCAGCGCCTCGATGTGCCGCGTCACTCCGCCGGGATACGTCCAGGAATACGGGGAGACGAGCGCTACGCGCATCACCTACATGCTAACCAGCCGGGCCCCGGAATCGTCCTCGGGGTAACCCCCCTTCACACGAGCGTTCTAGACTCAGGCGGGCCGATGGCCGACCGACACTTCGTGAAGTACACGTTCCTCAAGCTCGATCCGGCCTGGCGCCGCCTGCCGGAGTCCGAGCGCGCCGTCCACAAACAGGAGTTCCTCGCCGCGTGCGAGGACTTCGGCACGGACCACCTGATCCAGGCCTTCTCGCTCGTCGGCACGCGCGGCGACGCGGACCTGATGCTCGTGATGGAGGCCGAGAACCTCGACCGCATCCACGAGTTCCACGTCGTCCTCGGCCAGGCCGGGCTGATGAAGTGGGCCACGCAGCCCCACTCGTTCCTGGGCCTGCGCAAGACGTCGGAGTACAGCGACGAGGAGCGCCAGATCCCGCGGCGGTTCAAGGGCAAATATCTGTTCGTCTACCCGTTCGTCAAGACGCGCGAGTGGTACGGCCTGGAGGCCGGCGAGCGCTGGCGGATCATGCAGGAGCACATCGCGGTCGGCCGCGAGTACCCGACGGTCGACAACCACACGACGTACTCGTTCGGGCTCGACGACCAGGAGTTCGTCGTCGCGTTCGACACGAACGACGCGGGCGCGTTCCTGGACCTCGTCCAGCGGCTGCGCACGACCGAGGCGAGCGCCTGGACGCTCCGCGACACGCCGTCGTTCACCTGCATCAACACGTCGATCGAGCGCGCGCTGATCGCGCTCGACGGCGAGCCGCTCAGCGCCGCGGTGTAGGCATGGCGGGCGCCGTCGCCGTCGCGCACCTGCGGGCGGCGGATCCCGTCCTGGCGGGGATGATCGACGACCTCGGCGGCGAGGTGGAGGCGTGGACGCCGACCGGCGATGCCTACGGCGCGATCATCCGCGCGATCGTGTCGCAGCAGCTGTCTGTGGGGGCGGCCCGGGCGATCCTGGGGCGCCTGCAAGCGCGGTTCGACGGCCGGAACCCGACGCCCGAGGAGGTCCTGGCCGACGATCCGGACGGGCTGAAGTCCGTCGGGCTCTCGCGCGCGAAGGTGGTCTCGCTGCGGTCGCTGGCCGAGCACCTGGAGGACGGCGACCTGCGGCTGGATCGGCTGAGCGGGTTGGACGACGACACGCTCGTCGCCGAGCTGAGCGCCGTGAAGGGCATCGGCGAGTGGACCGCGCAAGTGCTGCTCGTGACCGAGCTCGCGCGGGAGGACGTCCTGGTCGCGGGCGACCTCGTGATCCGCCGCGCGGTCGAGCGCGGCTGGAAGCTGCCGGCGCTGCCGACGCGCGACGAGCTCTACGCGCTGGCCGAGCCGTGGCGGCCGTACCGCTCGACGGCGTGCGCGGTGCTGTGGCGGTGGATGCGGGTGGCGGGGCCGACGGCGTAGGCGGGCGGCGCGGCGTTGCTGGTGAGCAGCGCAGACGTGGGCTGGTGCTGCTCACCTACCGCCCCGCCGCGCACGTCGCCGGCAGCGCCGGCGCCGGATCCGACGGCTGACGCGCGCCCCCGCCCCACGCCATCCACAGGTCGTACGTCGGGTACGTCCGCGTCAGCCCCGCGTCGGCCAGGCCCACCGGATAGGCCGAGTCCTCGCGGAAGGTGTACTGGAACGCCGCGTCCACGCGCGGGTCGGCCGCCCACTCCCGCAGCTTGGCGTCCTGCGCCCGGCACTGCGCGCGCAAGGACGCGTCGTCGGTCGGCCGCGCCCCGCCCGGCTCGGCGCCCCCCACGCCGGTCTCCGTCACCCAGATGTGGGCCCCGGCCGTGCACGGCCGCGCGTCCAGCGCCTGCTCCAGGGCGACGACCGGGTCGGGCTTGGCCGGGTCCGGCGCGACCTGCGCGTAGTCGTGTTGGGACCACAGCCGCGATGCGCAGACGACGTCGTCGGGCAGCGCCGCGACCATCTCCTGGACCGTCGAACGGCGCGGCGACGGCACGGTCGTCCCGGCCATCTCGCCGAGGACGAGCTGCTGGTCGCCCGGCACCGCGTCCAGCGCGCTCTTGGCCGCGCGGACGAGCTGCGCGTAGATGCCGGCCGCCACCGTGGGCGACGACGCCGAGCACGTCGCGCGCTGCGGGCTGATGAACGCCGGGTGGTTGGGCTCGTTCCACGGGCTCCAGTAGGTGAGCGTCGCGCCCTCCTGCGCCGCGAGCTGCGCGATCTGCGCGATCAGCGCCTTGTAGGCCTCGATCCCCCGCGCGTCGATCGGGCGGGAGGACGGTCCGGCGTCGGACCGCTCGCACCCCGACGCGCCGTCGGCCGCCCAGTCGGGGACGCCGGCGATGACGACCTCGACGCCCGGCAGGCCCGAGCCCTCCTTCTGCTGCGAGGCGATCGCGGCGAGCTCGTCGCGGATGCCGCCGAACGCGCCGCACGGCGGCGTCCCGCGCGCGCAGCCGTCGGCCGGGATCGCGAGGTCGGCCGGCTGGGACGGGTCCGGCTGGAGCTTGTTCCAGTAGATCGGCAGCCGCAGGTACTGCACCTTCAGCGCGGCCACGCGGTCGCGCCACGGCGCGAACCCGGGCGCGACGTCCGGATGCGACGTCGCGTCGTAGAGGAGCTGCGCGTTGGCCTCGGTCAGGCCGGTGGCGAGGACCGGAGGCGGAGGGGCCGGCGGCTTCGGCGCCGGCGCGACGGGGACGTGGGTGCCCTCCGGCGTCGCGGTCGTCGGCGCGCGCTCCGCGCCCCGGTGGTCGCCGCCGCACGCGCCCACGGCGAGCGCGATCAGGAGCGCGACGGCGACAAGGGCCGCCGCGCGGCGTGCTGTGGCGGCGCGGGCGATGCGGTCAGGCTAGAAGGCTAGACCGCCGAGACCTGCTCCTCGTCCTCCACGCGGAAGGACGAGCCGCAGCCGCACGCGGCGACCACGTTCGGGTTGTTCACCTGGAAGCCCGCGCCCTGGAGCGAGTCGACGTAGTCGATCTCCGACCCGTCGACATACGGGAGGCTCTGCGCGTCGACGAGGATGCGCAGCCCCTGATGCTCGAAGATCGCGTCGCCGTCATGCTCGTCGTCGAAGGCGAGCTGGTATTGGAAGCCCGAGCAGCCCCCGCCGCGCACGCCGACGCGCAGCCCCGCGGACGTGACGTCCGCGCCCTGGGACTCGAGGAACTCGCGAACCTTGACGGCGCCCTTCTCCGTGAAGCGGACGCCCTTGGCCTGGTACGTAACGGTGGTTCCGGTCATCGCTATACAAAGGATAGCGATACCCTCAAGCCCCGATGCCGACGACCGACGAGATCAAGCGCCGCATCGAGACGGCGCTCCCGGACAGCACCGCCGAGGTGGAGGACTGGACGGGCGGTGGCGACCACTTCCGCGCCACCGTCGTCTCCCCCACGTTCGCCGGGCTGAGCCGGATCCAGCAGCACCGTCAGGTCTACGACGTCTTCGGCGCGGAGATCGGCGGGGCCATCCACGCCCTTTCCCTCACCACCCGAGTTCCGGAGCAGGAGCAGGCATGAGCACCGAGACCAACCCCATCCGCGACGCGATCGCCGACGCGATCCGCGACAACAAGACGATCCTCTTCATGAAGGGCTCGCCGGACGCCCCGGCGTGCGGCTTCAGCGCCCGCACCGTCGCCGCGCTGCAGGCCCTCGACGCGCCGTTCGCGGCCGTCGACATCCTGCCGGATCCCCGCATCCGCCAGGAGCTGTCGGCGCTGTCGAACTGGCCGACGATCCCGCAGCTCTTCGCCAACGGCGAGCTCGTCGGCGGCTGCGACATCGTCATGGAGATGTTCGAGAGCGGCGAGCTGGCCGAGACGCTCGGCGTCCCGCAGCCCGAGGCGGCCGACGCGCCGGCCCAGGACGCCGCCCCGGCGCCGCTGGGCATCGAGAACCGCCTGTCCTGAGCGCTACTTCCGCACCACGACCCGCAGCTTGACGCTTCCGCTGATGCGCAGCTGCGGGTCGCGGTAGACCTCGATCTCCGACGTGGTGGAGTCGCCGCCGTCGTCGCCGGGGTCGTGGAAGCTCGCGGTCACGCCGTCCTCGCGCTCGAGCCCGCCGAACGCGGCGGCGAGCTGGCTGACGTCGCGCGGGCCGGGATCGTCGTCGGACCCGCTGTCGTCGCCGAGCGTGATCGTGAACGTCGAGGCGAGGTCCTGGCTGCTGTCGTCCTGGCCGGCGACCGTGTCGGCCGGCGTCCCCGTGAGCTGCAGGATGTGCTCGCCCGTGCTCAGGGAGCGCGGGATGTGCACCGTGACCGTCTTGGTGAACTTGGCCCCGCGCACGACCTGGGCGAGGACCTTCACCTTGATGTCGTGGCCGCGCCTGACGTGCGTCGGCGCGATGCCGTCCAACA
This sequence comes from Baekduia sp., assembly GCA_036518975.1. Taxonomy (GTDB): domain Bacteria; phylum Actinomycetota; class Thermoleophilia; order Solirubrobacterales; family Solirubrobacteraceae; genus Baekduia. The sequence continues at coordinate 2,302 of DATDMD010000102.1, read as the reverse complement.
TGTAGGCCTGGTTGAGCTCGCGGCGCAGCTTGAGGTTGACGTCGGCGCGCGTGATGTGCAGGACGCCGAAGTTGTAGGAGTCGAGCAGGCCCGTCGCCGACCCGAAGTCCGCGACCAGCGGCCCGGCGGGCGACGTCGGCGAGCCGCCGACGTAGGTGTTGCAGAACCGCAGCGGCTTCTTGGCCTCGCGGATCGTGATCCGGACGCACATCTCGCCGGACTGGCGCGCGGGCGAGCCGCGCAGGATGTCGTAGGCCGCCTGGGCGACCGCGACCGGGCCCACCTGCGTCAGCGACGACATGCCGGTCGGCTGGCCGACCGCGGTCTCGTCGGCGATGTCGGAGGTGAGCTTGACCACCCGGCCGGAGTCCAGGTCGGTGGCGGAGACGCGCAGCGGGAAGTGGTCGGGCAGCGCGCCGAGCGTGCCGACGACCGCCGACGGGGCGTCGTCGCTGAGCGTGCCGAGGTCGTGGCCGGGCGCGGCCAGCTTGTAGGACGTGTTGTCCTCGGTGTCGAGCGGGTTGTCGATCACCGTGTAGACGTAGGCGTCCTGGAGCAGCAGCGAGCGCCGGCCCGCGCCGTCGAGCGGGTGGCCGAAGGCGTACACGTTGCTGCCGTCCACGTAGGTGACGGTGCCCACGGCGCCGGCCGCGATGTCGCCGCCGGCCAGGCCGACCGCGACCGACGCGCCCGGAACGAGCGACTGCGGCCCGAACGCGCCGGTGTCGGCGCGGGGCGCGGCGGGCGCCGCGTAAAGGGCGCGGCCGAGCTTGGTCCCGGCCTGCTTGAGCGCGTCGGCGACGGGGCCGGACACGCCGGAGAAGCTCAGCGGCGTGGCCAGCGCGCGGACCTTGCGCTTCAGGCTCGCCGACATCGCCTTGGCCGACGCCGGCGGGACGACGGGCTCGCCGAGCATCGTCTGGATCGGCGTGACGAGGACGACCTTGTTGCCGTAGTCGCCCGTGCCCTCCGCGATCGCGCCGATCGTCTTCAGCGTGTTGCCGTCGGCCGGGTCCGGGCACTTGACCGGCGAGCCGGAGAAGCCCTCGGCGATTCCGGTGTCGTCCACCGCCGGACCGCTGGCGCGGACCAGGATGGATGAGTCGGTGCCGACCAGGACGTCGATGACGTCCACGTCGAAGGTGGTGATCGTGGTGCCGCGGATCACGCTGTAGCCGGTGCAGTGCATGCCGGCGGTGACCTGGGACAGCGGCATGATGGGGTCGCCGGCCGCCTGGGCCATGGTGGGGACGGCGGCGGGGAGAAGCGCGGCGAGGCCCGCCGCGAGGCGCGTTCTGAGCACGGGGCGGCGAACAGTAGAGAACGGGCGGTTGGTTCTGTGTTACCGGGCTAGGGTCTCCTCGTGGCCCTCGCAGCTTCGACGATCCAGGCGATCCGGTGGGACGGACGCCGCCTCTCGCTCCTCGACCAGACCCGGCTGCCCGGCGCGGAGGCGTGGGTGACGCCCGCGAACGCCGCGGAGGTCGCCGACGCGATCCGGCGGCTCGTCGTGCGCGGCGCGCCGAACATCGGGATCGCGGCCGCCTACGGCGTCGCGCTGGAGCTGTCGGCGCGGCCGTCGCTCGGCGCGCTGGAGGAGGCGTGCGACGTCCTGGTCGAGGCGCGGCCGACGGCGGTCAACCTGGCGTGGGCGGTCGAGCGCGTGCGCGCGGCGTGCCTGAGCGCCGGGCCCTCGACGCTGGCCAGCGCGGCGCGCGGCGCGGCGCAGAAGATCCACGCGCAGGAGGACGCGGCGAGCGCGGCGATGGCCGGGCTGGGCGCCGACTGGCTCGGCGGCGCGCGGACGATCCTGACCCACTGCAACACCGGCGCGCTGGCCACCGGCGGGCGCGGCTCGGCGCTCGGCGTCTGCGCCGAGCTCGCCGAGCGGCACGAGGGCGTCCGCGTGATCGCGTGCGAGACGCGGCCGCTGCTCCAGGGCGCGCGGCTGACCGCATGGGAGCTCCAGCGGCTCGGCATCCCGTTCGCGCTCGTCGTCGACGGCGCGGCGGCCGGGCTGATGCGGCGCGGGCAGGTCGACGCGGCGATCGTCGGCTGCGACCGCGTCGCGGCGAACGGCGACGTCGCCAACAAGGTCGGGACCTACGCCCACGCGCTGGCGGCGCGGGCGGCGGGGATCCCGTTCGTGGTGGCCGGGCCGACGTCCACGATCGACCTCGCGACCCCCGACGGCGACGCGATCGCGATCGAGGAGCGCGGCGCCGAGGAGGTCGTCGCCTTCGGCGGCGTGGCGGTCGCGCCGGAGGGCACGCCGGTGATCAACCCCGCCTTCGACGTCACG
>DATDMD010000101.1:0-3934 GCA_036518975.1 Baekduia sp. | reverse complement strand
CGACGCGGTCCAGGATCGCCGCGGCGTGGCGCAGCAGGGCCTGGCCCGCGGGGGTCGGCGTGACGCCGCGGGGCCGGCGCTCGAAGAGCGGGACGCCGGCGGCGGCCTCCATCGCCTGGACCTGGCGGGAGACCGCCGACTGCGTGTAGTCCAGCGCGTCGGCGGCGGCGGTGAACGAGCCGCGCGCGGCGACCTCCTGCACGACGCGCAGACCGGTGAGCGAGAGCTCGGCTGCTGCTGCCATGCCATGCAGTCTACGCATGGCTGGGATGCGAAAGGCTCGTGGATCGCATGGCTTGGGAGGTCTACCGTGAAGGCCATGGCTCTGACGACACAGCAGCAGACGGACCTCGTCGGCACGTGGCGCCTGGCGTCCGCGACCGTCGCCGGCGGCGCCGGCGGCGAGCGCGACCTCCACGGCCCCGACCCCACGGGCTTCCTCGTGTTCACGGCCAGCGGGCACTTCGCGGTCTTCGTCAGCCGCTCGGACCTGCCGCCGTTCGCCTCCGGCGACCGGCTGGACGGGACCGACGCCGAGCACCGGGCCGTCGTCCGGGGCTCGCTCGGGCTCTACGGGACCTACCGGGTCGACGGCGACGGCGTCTTCCTCGACCAGCACGTGCTCGGCTCGACGTTCCCGAACTGGACGGACCTGCGCCGCGGGCGCGAGGCGCTCACCCTGATGGTCGCGGGCGACACGCTGACCGAGCGCCTGCGCGTCGGCGACGCGCGGCTGACGCTCGTGTGGGAGCGCCACGCGCCCGCGACCGGCGGTCCCGCGCCCGGCGGCCCGAACCGCGTCGCCAGCGTGTGGCGGATGGCGACGTGCGAGGCGCGCCACGGCGAGACCGTCGAGCAGCCCTTCGGCCCGGAGCCGGCGGGCTACCTGGTCTTCACCGAGGACGGGTACTTCGTCGACGTCCTGCACCGGCCCGACCTGCCGCCGTTCGCCTCCGGCGACCGCCAGACCGGGACCGCCGCGGAGAACGCCGCCGTCGTCCGCGACAGCCTCGGCGTCTTCGGCCGCTACGGCGTCGACGCCGCCGGCGACTTCCTCGACGAGACCGTGCTCGGCTGCACCTTCCCGAACTGGGTCGGCCTCTCCCGCGACCGCAGCGAGATCACCGAGACGGTGACGGGCCGCACGATGACCGAGCAGCTCGACGCCGGCGGCGGCGTCCACATCACGATCACGTTCGACCGCGTCGACTAGAAGCGGCCTCCGCCGTGGTGGTCGTGGGCTGGCTGCAGGGCGTGGTGGTCCACGTAGCGGGCGACGCGCTCACCGATGGCGACGCCCGTCTCGTCGGTGTGGCGGAAGTGGATGCCGGACCAGACGCGTGCGCCGACGATCTCCCGGGCGACCTGCGAGAAGCTGGCGTAGCTCCGCGTGATGCCGATCGCGTTCGTGGTCCCGAACGTGAAGGCGTCGGTCCCGTAGAAGTCCTCGAGCGCCGTGGCTCCCGCGCCGCCGAGCGCCGACAGGCCGGACGGCTGGTCCGGGTAGGGCGGGGTGGGAACCAGCGGCAGCCAGTCCGGGTCGGCCACCGTCCGCGGGTTGCCGTCGGTGTCCGCCTCGCGGATCGCGGTGATCGGGCGCCAGAAGGAGAACTTCGCCTTGTCGCCCCACACCGTGATGCCCGCGTCCGCGGCCGGGAGGTAGACCAGCGCGAACATCCGCGCGTGGTCGGCCGTCGACCGGCCGTCCGTGCCGGCGATCGCCCGCACCAGGCTCGCCCACGTCGCTCCGGCGTTCGTCAGGCCCCAGAACCGGCCCGCGGCCGTCTGGTCGGGCGTGCGCGTCGTGCTGTCGATCGCGCCCAGCGTCTTGACCTCGTCGAGCTCGTCGGCGTAGCGGCGGCTCGTGAGCGGGTAGGGCGGGTCGCCGGCGAAGCGCGACGGGTCGTCGATCACGAAGGGCTTGACGTCCTTGAGCCACGCGCCGGGGTCGTTGACGAACGCCGGCAGCACCGGCCGCCACTGGCCCGGCAGCGTGCCGACCGCGAACCGGAACGGCCCGAAGCGGCCGTCGTTCGCGCGCGCGGCGATCATCGCGTCGGCGGCGGCGTTGCCCGTCGCGACGCCGCCGTCCTTCGCCCGGCCGGCGGGGATGGCGGCGAGCGCGGCGTCGTACAGCGGCGTCACGTAGGAGACGAGCGCGGGCTGCTGGGCGGGCGGGAGGAGCGCCGGCTGGCTGTCGACCAGGACGCGGTAGGCGGCGGTGGCCGCGGCCGCGTCCTGCGAGTACCAGCGCTTCGCCGGCGGCGCGACGAGATACGGCTCGTAGCGTCCGTCGATGGCGTTGACGGCGTCGTAGACGGCGCCGTGGATCATGGCGAGGTTCGCGTTGGCGACCGCCGCGCCCTGGTTGGCGTCGCGAAGCAGGGCGTTCGCGGCGATCTCGTTCCACTGCGTGACCGTGTCGGCGCGCGCCGGCGCCGACAGCAGCATCGTGCTCAGCACAGCGACGGCCACGAGCATCCCGCGGCGTGCGTGGTGTGCGCTCATCTGCTCTCTCCCCTCGGCTCGGATACCGTCCGCCGAAGTTCCGACCAGACGACTATGCGCCTAGCGGTGAGCGCTGTCAACCCGTGTGGACTTCTACTCGGAGGTGTATGGTCGTTCGATCCTCGCCGCGCTCCGCACACCGGTCGCCCGCCCCGGCGACCCGCCGTCGCGCACGGCCGCGCGGGTGGCCGGGATCTTCCTGGTCATCACCTTCATCTCGATCGCGGCGCTGCCGCTGTACGACCACGTGCTCAACGACACCGACTTCATCGTCGGTGGCGGCGGAGACGCCCGCGTCTACCTGGGCGCGTTCTGCGAGCTCGTCACGCTGATCGGCGGCATCGGTACGGCGGTCACGCTGTACCCGATCCTCCGGCGCCAGAGCGAAGGCCTCGCGCTCGGCTACGTCGCCGTCCGCATCTTCGAGTCCACCATGATCGCGGTCGGCATCGTCAGCCTGCTCGCGGTGGTGACGCTGCGCCAGGACCTCGCCGGCGCGGCCGGCACCGACAACGCGTCGCTGATCCTCAGCGGCCGGTCGCTGGTCGCGATCCACGACGCGACGTTCCTGCTCGGCCCCGCCTTCTGCGCGGGCATCGGCAACGGGCTCATCCTCGGCTACCTGATGCTGCGGTCCGGACTCGTGCCGCGGCGCTTCGCCCGGTTCGGCATCGCCGCCGGCGCCCTCGCGCTCCTGACGGCCCTCCTCGTGCTGTTCGGCGCCTACGACCAGGTCTCCACGCCGTCGGGCATCCTGACGCTGCCCGAGGCCGCCTGGGAGCTGTCGCTCGGCATCTACCTCATCGCCAAGGGCTTCCAGCCGTCGCCGATCCTCGAGGACGTGGACCTCCCCGCCGCCTAGCGCGGCGCGCGGCAGACGGCCTCCACGTTGTGGCCGTCCGGGTCGAGCACGAAGGCGCCGTAGTAGGTCGCGGAGTACTCGGGGCGCAGGCCCGGAGGGCCGTTGTCGCGGCCGCCGGCCGCGAGGGCCGCGTCGTAGAAGGCGTCGACGTCCTCGCGGGAGTCGGCTGCGAACGCGATGTGCGTCGTGCCCTCGGGGTCGTAGGCGCTGGAGATCGCGAAGTCGTCGTGGTCGGCCAGGCCGAAGGCGACCTCGTCGGCGTCCTCGGTCCAGGCGCCCTGCTCGGCGAACCCCAGCGGCGCGAGCGCCGCGACGTAGAAGCGGCGGCTGGCGCGCAGGTCGGCGACGCCGACGGTCAGGTGGTCGATCACGACGCGGCGGGTGGGCATGCGGTCAATGGTCGACGGCGGCGGTCAGCGTGTCGAGGGCGAAGGCCGGCCGGCCGCCGAGGTGGCCGACGGTGTCGGCCGCGGCGGCGGAGGCCATCCGCGCCGCGTGGTCCAGCGGCTCGCCGCGCGCCAGCAGCGCGACGAGCGTGCCGACGAACGCGTCGCCGCCGCCCGT
>DATDMD010000100.1:0-11417 GCA_036518975.1 Baekduia sp. | reverse complement strand
GATCCACTCCGGCGACTCGGCCTGTGTGCTGCCGCCACACTCCCTCGGGCCGGAGATGCTCGACCAGATCCGCGCGGCGACGCGCGGGATCGCGCGCGGGCTCGGCGTCGTCGGGCTGATGAACGTCCAGTACGCGGTCGCCGCCGGGCAGCTGTACGTCATCGAGGCGAACCCGCGCGCGTCGCGGACCGTGCCGTTCGTCTCCAAGGCGATCGGCGTGCCGCTGGCCAAGATGGCGTGCCGGCTGATGCTCGGCGAGAAGCTCGCCGACCTGCCGCTGCCGGCCGAGGACGCGCCGCTGGACCACGTCTCGGTCAAGGAGGCGGTCCTGCCGTTCGACCGCTTCGAGGGCAGCGACGCGGTGCTCGGGCCGGAGATGCGGTCCACCGGCGAGGTCATGGGCGTCGCGCGGGACTTCCCGAGCGCGTTCGCCAAGGCGCAGGCCGCGGCCGGCGCGGCGCTGCCGAGCAGCGGCACGGTCTTCATCACGGTGACCGACGCCGACAAGCCGGGCGCGGTGGCGGTCGCGCAGCTGCTGCACGACCTCGGCTTCAAGATCATCGCGACGCGCGGCACGGCCGAGGCGATCCAGCGCTGGGGCGTGCCGGCCGAGGCCATCAGCAAGATCTCGGAGGGGACGCCGAACGTCGTCGACTGGATCGAGGACGGCAACGTCGACCTCGTGGTCAACACGCCGACCGGCTCGGGCGCGCGCACGGATGGGTGGGAGATCCGCCGCGCCGCGGTCGCGGCCGGCATCCCGTGCCTGACGACGCTCAGCGCCGGGCTCAGCGCGGCGCGTGCCATCGCCGCCGGCCGGTCGGGCACGGTCGACGTCATCTCGCTGCAGGAGCTCCACGCGGCGCGCTCAGGCTCGGTGCCCACGCCGACCCAGCCGGCGTCCTGATCTGGCGCGCGTTCTTCGCGCTGGTCCTGCGGCGGCTGGACGCCGAGGGCGCGCACCGGCTCGGGACGCGGGCGCTGGCGCTCGCGCTGGCGCTGCGTGCGGTCCGGGCGCTCGTCCGCCGCGCGTGCACGCCGCGCGACCCGGCGGCGCTGCGGGTGCGCGCGCTGGGCCTGGACTTCCCGAGCCCGCTCGGGCTGGCCGCGGGCTTCGACAAGGACGCCGCGCACGTCGACGCGCTCGCCGCGCTGGGCTTCGGGTTCGTCGAGGTCGGGACGATCACGGCGCTGGCGCAGGCCGGCAACCCGACGCCGCGGCTGTTCCGGCTGCCGGCCGACCGCGCGCTGGTCAATCGGATGGGGTTCAACAACGGCGGCGCGGCGGCGGCCGCGGCGCGGCTGGCGGGGCGCGCGCGGGACCGCGGCGTCGTGGTCGGGGTCAACATCGGCAAGAGCAAGGCCGCCGAGGACGCCGCCGCCGACTACCGCGCGAGCGCCGCGGCGCTGGCGCCCCACGCCGACTACCTCGTCGTCAACGTCAGCTCGCCCAACACGCCGGGCCTGCGCGACCTGCAGGCCGTGGAGCGGCTGGAGCCGCTGATCGAGGCCGTACGCGCCGGGATGGACGAGGTTGGCGCGCGCGTGCCGCTCCTGGTCAAGATCGCGCCCGACCTCGCCGACGCCGACGTCGACGCGGTCGCCGACCTCGCGCTGCGGGTCGGCCTCGACGGGCTCGTCGCGACGAACACCACGGTCGGCCGCGACGGCCTCGCCACGCCGCCGGACGCGGTCGCCGCGCTCGGCGCGGGCGGCCTGTCGGGCGCGCCGCTGGCCGCGCGCTCGCTCGCCGTGCTGGGCCGGCTGCGCGGGCGCCTAGGCGCCGACTTCACCATCATCTCGGTAGGCGGGGTGGAGAACGCGGCCGACGCCCGCGCGCGCCTTGACGCGGGGGCGACCCTGGTCCAGGCCTACACCGCGTTCGTCTACGGCGGCCCCTTGTGGCCGCGGAAGGTCGTCCGCGGGCTCGCGAAGTCGGCGCGCGCGGAGGGTTCGAACTGGCCCTCGAGTGGCACCTGAGGCCGTTGTTTGAACAAGGACGGTCAGCCGGCTTGCTGGCCATGTGTCGGCTTCCCACATCCGCCCGGGCTGAACGCCGCAAACAGCGGCTTGAGGCCCGGCGATTTGTTGCGGAGGTGCTCGCAGAGGCCGTGCAAAGTCCCTGCAAAATGGAACGGCACCGTCAACCAGGGTGAAGAAGGGTCGACCTCAGGTCGAGGTCCAGCCGAATTGGGTGACCGCGCCTTGCTGAGACCCCCGAGGCGTGTAGTATCGGCGCCCCGATGTCGCCGGCCGCCAACTCGCCCACCAAGCACACGGCGGCACCCGAACGCAGCCTGAATCAGCGGATGGACGCCCTCCAGAAGGCGAACGTCATCCGCACTCGTCGCGCGCAGCTCAAGCGCGATCTGAAGGCCGGTCGAGTGTCGATCCACAAGCTGCTTCTCGATCCGCCCGAGTTCCTCGAGACCGCCAAGGTCTTCGACATGCTCCTCGCGGTCCCGAAGTACGGGCGGGTGAAGGCCAACAAGATCCTGCAGACCTGCCGGATCTCACCCTCCAAGACCATCGGCGGCCTCTCCGATCGCCAGCGTGCTGAGCTCGTCAGCATGCTCCGCAAGTAGCGTTCGCGCCCTGCCGGGCGTCTTCGTCATCACCGGGCCCTCCGGGGTCGGCAAGGGCACGCTCATCCGGCTGCTCCGGGAGCGCGTCCCGGAGCTGGCCCTGAGCGTCTCGGCCACCACGCGCCAGGCGCGGCCGGGGGAGACGCAGGGCGTCGACTACCACTTCATCTCCGACGACGAGTTCGCCCGGCACGTCGCCGCCGGCGACTTCGTCGAGTGGGCCGAGTACAGCGGCAGGCGCTACGGGACGCTGCGCGAAGAGCTCGAGCGCCACACGTCCGGCGGCCGTCCGGTCGTCCTGGAGATCGAGGTCCAGGGCGCGCGCCAGGTGCGCGAGACGCTGCCCGACGCCGTCCAGATCTTCATCCGGCCGCCGAGCGACGACGCGCTGCGCGAGCGGCTCATCGGCCGCGGGACCGACGACCCCGAGCAGGTCGAGCGCCGGCTCGAGGTGGCCGCCGACGAGCTGGCCGCCGCGGGCGAGTTCGAGCACGTCGTCGTCAACGACCGGCTGCACGACGCCGTCGAAGAGCTGGCGGGCATCGTGCGGGGTACACTGGGCACGTGATCAGTCCCCGCATCGACAAGCTGCTCGACCACGTCGACTCCAACTACGCGTCGGTCGTCGTCGCCGCCAAGCGCGCCCGCCAGATCAACTCGTACTACCACAACCTGGGCGAGGGGACGTTCGACGAGTTCCCGCCGCCGATGGTCGAGACCATCTCCAAGAACTACTTGACGATCGCCCTCGAGGAAGTCGCCGCGGGCAAGATCAAGTACCAGTACCGATAGTGGGCCCGACCGCAACTTCGCCGCGCCATTCGGTGCCGTCTCGCCGCCCCTGGCGGCGTCGTCCCTCGGTCACGGGCCTAGAGGCCCGCTCCCTCACTGCCTCCTTGCCAGGGACGCCGATCCGGGCCCGAATGCCGGGCCGAAATTCCGGACGGACCCACTAGGACCCGACCGTGGCGCGTCTCCTGCTCGGGGTCAGCGGGGGCATCGCCGCCTACAAGGCGCTCGAGGTCGTGCGCCTGGCGACCAAGGCCGGCCACGCGGTGCGCGTGGTCCAGACCCCGACCGCCCAGAAGTTCGTCGGTGCCGCGTCGTTCGCGGCGCTGACCGGCGCGCCCGTGCTCACCGACGAGTTCGAGCGCGACCCGGCGCGCGGCGCGTTCCCCGACCAGGAGCCGCCGCCGCACGAGCCGGCGTCGCACCTCGAGCTCGTCCGCAACGCCGACGCGTACCTGATCGCGCCGGCGTCGGCGAACACCATCGCCAAGCTCGCGCACGGGCTGGCCGACAACCTGCTCACCTCCGCCGCGCTGGCGGCGTCGTGCCCGGTGCTCGTCGCGCCCGCGATGAACCACCACATGTGGGAGCACGCGGCGACCCAGGCCAACCTGACGGTCCTGCGCGAGCGCGGCGTGACGGTGATCGAGCCGACGACGGGCGCGCTGGCGACCAAGCACGAGTGGGGGACGGGGCGGCTGGCCGACGTCGAGGACCTCGTCGCCGCCTTCGAGGCGGTGGTCCCGGCCGGCGCCCGCCCCTGGGACGGCCTGCACGTCCTCGTCACCGCCGGCGGCACGCGCGAGCCGATCGACGCGGTCCGCTACGTCGGCAACCGGTCCAGCGGACGGATGGGCTACGCGATCGCCGAGGAGGCCGCGGCGCTCGGCGCCGAAGTGACGGTAGTCGCGGCGAACGTCTCCCTCCCGCGCGGGCGGGCGGGCCGAATTCGCTACCTCGACGTCGAGACCGCGGCGCAACTCGGCGCGGCGTGCGCGGAAGAATTCCCGGCCTGCGACGTCCTCGTGATGAGCGCGGCCGTCGCGGACTTCCGACCGGCGAGCGCCCACGAAGGGAAGCTGAAGAAGACCGATCGGGATGAGCTGGCGCTGGTGCTCGAACGTACTGAAGATGTGCTCTCCGGACTGGCCGCCGTCCGTCGCCCCGAGCAGACGCTCGTCGGCTTCGCCGCGGAGCACGGCGCCGACGCGGTCGCCTACGGCCGCGGCAAGCTGACGCGGAAGGGGTTGGATGCGGTGGTGGTCAACGACGTCTCGCAGCCGGGCATCGGGTTCGATGCCACCGACAACGAGGTGACGATCGTCACCGCCACCGGCGACGCGCCCGTGCCGCGCGGGACGAAGGCCGAGGTCGCGCGCGCCATCCTGGCGACGGTCGACCAGCTGCGCGCCGGCGCGCCCGAGGGGCAGCGGCCGTGAGCACCGAGGGCGAGCTCGACGGCTCCGAGGTCGCGCGGGCCGGGCTGCTCGCACGGCGGATCTCGGAGGCCGTCCACGACGCCGTCGAGGTTCGCCAGGAGGTCCTGGAGGACCTGCTCGTCTGCGTCCTCGCCGAGGGCCACGTCCTGATCGAGGACCTGCCCGGCGTCGGCAAGACGACCCTCGCGCGCGCGGTCGCGCGAGTGACCGACCTCAGCTTCCAGCGCGTGCAGTGCACCGCCGACCTGCTGCCGGCCGACGTCGTCGGCACCAACGTCTTCAACCAGCGCGAGGACCGCTTTGAGTTCCGGCCCGGGCCGATCTTCGCCAACGTCGTCCTGGTCGACGAGGTCAACCGCGCGTCGCCCAAGACGCAGTCGGGCCTGCTGGAGTGCATGCAGGAGCGCCGCGTCACGGTCGACGTCCACTCGCACGAGCTCGCGCGCCCGTTCGTCGTGCTCGCGACGCAGAACCCGGTCGAGTTCGAGGGGACCTACCCGCTGCCCGAGGCGCAGGTCGACCGCTTCATGGCCCGGCTGTCGCTCGGCTACCCGACGCCGGCGGCCGAGGTCGACATGCTGCGCGCGCACGAGGCCGGCGACCGCGTCGAGAGGATGGAGCCGGTCGCGTCGGCCGCCGACGTGCTCGAGGCCATCGACGCCGCGACGCGCGTTGTCGCCTCCGACCGGCTGCGGTCCTACATCGTCGCGCTGCTGCACCGCACGCGCGACGACGCGCGGACGGAGCTCGGCGCGTCGCCCCGCGCGGGCCTGATGCTGCTGCGCTCCGCCAAGGCGCGGGCGCTCCTGCAGGGCCGCGACCACGCGCTGCCCGACGACGTGCAGGCGCTGGCGCGCGTGGTGCTCTCGCACCGGATCGTCCTGGCGCCCGAGGCGATGGACGCGACCGCGGAGCAGGTCGTGGCGGACGCGCTGGCGGCGACGCCGGCGTTGTAGGACGTCGTCATGGAGGAGACCGCCCGCCCGCTCCTCCGGACCGCCGCCCTCGGGCTGGTGCTCGTGGCGTGCGCGGGGCTGCTCGACGCCGAGCCGCTGTACGTGGCCGGCGGCGCGTTCCTGCTGGTGGCCCTGGGCGCGGCGTGCTGGGTGGTGCTCGGCGCGCGCGGGATCGCGGTGTCGCGGTCGATCGGCGTGACGCGCGCGATGGAGGAGCAGGCCGTGCCCGTCACGATCGACGTCACCGGCGTGCGGCCGCTGCCGACCGGCGCGGTGCTGGACGCGCTGCTGCCGGCGCCGGCGCCGCTGGCCACGGGCCGCCGGGCCACGCGGGTGCACATCGACGTGCGCTTCGCCCGGCGCGGCCGCAAGGTCCTGACGCCGCCGCGCGTCGCCGTCCGCGACCCGTTCGGGTTGCTGGTGCGGATGGTCCACGGGACGGACGCCGGCGCCAGCGAGGTGCTGATCCTGCCGCGGATCGAGCCGGTGCGCGCGCCGGGCGGCGGGGGCGACGCGAGCGGCTCGCTGCAGCTCGGCCGGCGCTCGTCGGTCGCGGCGGAGATCGAGCTGGACGGCCTGCGCCTGGCCCGCGAGGGCACGTCGGCCTCGCGGATGTACTGGCCGTCGCTGGCCAAGGGCGGCGAGCTGCTGGAGCGCCGGCTGCGCGCCGACAGCGACACGCGTCCGCTCGTCCTGCTGGACCCGCGCGGCGCCGAGCGCGACGAGGACCTCGACGCCGCGGTGCGCGCCGCGGCCTCGCTGGCCGTGCACCTGGCGCACGGCGGCGGCTGCGCGCTGCTGATCCCGGGCGACCGCCGGCCGGCCGCGCTGGACCCGGGCCTCGTCGGCTGGACGCACCTGCACGCGCGCCTGGCGCTGGTCGACGGCGCGGCGCCCCCGCCGCCGCTCACCGGGCTGGCCACCCGCCGCGGCCCGATCGTCTACGTCGCCGCGCGCCGGCTGTCGCGGCCGCCGAGGGCGCTGGCCCACGCGCCGGGCGGCGGGCGCGTCCTGGTCGTCCCCGGCGAGCTGCCCGGCCGCCGGCCCGCGTTCAGCGTCGCCGGCTGCCACGGGTACGAGCTGTCCGAGGCGCCGCGGGGCGCCGAGACCGCGGGAGTGGCGGTCGCGTGAGCGCGGTTCCCGCACCGTCGCCGCCGCTGCGGCGCGTGCCCGGCGTCGGCGTCCGGGCCGACGCGTGGACGCTGCGGCTCGTCGCGTTCGCGGCGCTCGCCCTGTTCGCCGCGATCAACTGGGCGGGGATCGTCCGGCCGGGCGCGGGCGGCGACCTGCTCGGCCTGTTCGTCGTGGGGGTCGTCGGCGGGATCGTCGTCGCGGCGGAGCTGGACGGCCTGTCGGGCTGGCGGCGCGCCGCGGCGGTCGCGGGCTCGGTCCTCGTCGCGCTGCTGCTGATCCTGGCGGTCTCGGGCGTCCCGGGCTACTTCCTGCGGCCTGACCATTGGGACGAGCTGAGCGTCAACGTCGCCAACGCCATCGGGACGCTGCCGGCGCTGCGGATGCCCTACCGCGGCACCGATCCCTGGGTGCGCTCGGTGCTGGTGGCCGGCGGCGGGCTCCTGCTGCTGGTCGGCGCGTGCCTGGCGCTGGCGCCGCGCCCGCGGACGTTCGGCGCGGCGGCGTGCCTGACCGCCATGTACGTCACGGCGATCGTCGAGCACCGGCCGGGCCACCCGTACTTCGACGGCATCGTCTTCGCGGTCCTGCTCGGCGGGATGCTGTGGGGCGATCGCTTCGCGGGGCGCGAGGCGCCGGCCGCCGCCGCGCTCGGCGTCGTGGCCGTCCTCGCCTCGGCGCTCGTCGCGCCGCACCTGGACTCCACCAAGCCGTGGGTCGACTACGAGGCGCTGGCCGAGTCGCTGCAGGGCGGCAAGTCCACCACCTTCAGCTGGAACCACAGCTACGCGCCGCTGACCTGGCCGCGCGACGGGCTGGAGCTCGCGCGCGTGCGCACGCGCGGCGACCTGTACATGAAGACCGCCGACCTGGAGGACTTCGACGGCCGCGAGTGGGTCCAGGCCAAGGGGCTGCTGCCCGACGACGACGACACCGAGATCGCGAGCGGCCACCCGGGGTGGACGCAGACCATCCACGTCGAGATCAAGGGCCTCAAGAGCCAGCCGTTCGTCGGCGCCGGGACGACACTGTCGATCCAGAAGTCCAGCAAGCACCCGGTCGAGGCGACGCCGGGCACGTGGAAGTCCGACGGCAAGCCGCTGAAGCGGGGCGACGGCTACGACGCCACCGTCTACTACCCGCAGCCCGGCCCGGTCGAGATGCACGGCGCGGGCGTCGACTACCCGTCCTACGTCTACCGCCAGCTCGGGATCACGCTGCCGGCGACGCCCGGGTTCAGCGACGTCAACGTCCAGTTCCCGCCCTACGACTCGGGCGACTCGCCGGTCGCGCGCGGGCGCTACGGGTTCTTCCAGATCGACGTCAACGCGGCGCTGGCGGCGTCGCCATACGCGCGCGAGTGGGCGCTGGCCCAGCAGCTCGAGAACGCGTCGATCGACCCCTATGACCTGGTCCGCAAGGTGATCGCGCGCGTGCAGCGCGGCGCGCGCTACACCGAGAGCCCGCCGCCGCCCGGCAAGCTCGCGCCGCTCGACGCGTTCCTGTTCCGCGACCACGCCGGCTACTGCCAGCACTTCGCGGGCGCCACGGCGCTGCTGCTGCGGATGGCCGGCGTGCCGGCGCGCGTGGTCGCCGGCTTCTCGCCCGGCTCGCGCGACGGCGGCGACCACATCCTGCGCGACCTCGACGCCCACAGCTGGGTCGAGGTCTACTTCCCGCGCATCGGCTGGGTGACCTTCGACCCGACGCCGGCCGACTCGCCCGCGCGGTCCCAGCAGACCGACACGCTGGCGGTCAAGGCGACGACGCCGTCGTCCCAGAGCGCGACCGCCGCGGCCAACGACCGCCAGTCGGACCCGACCGCGGGCGGCACGGCGAGCGTGCCGAGCGACACGGGGACCGACTGGACGCCGCTGAGGGGCGTCGCCGTTGTGCTGGTCGGGCTGGTCGGCGGCGGGATCGCGCTGTCGGTCCGCCGGCGCCGGCGGCTGGCGCGCAGCGGCGACCCGGAGCTCGAGGAGCTGCGGCTCGCGCTCGTCCGCTCCGGCCGGCGCACGGCGCCCGACCTGACGCTCCACAAGGTCGAGCGGCAGCTGGCCGGCAGCGAGGGCGCGCTGGGCTACGTGCGCGCGCTGCGCGTCGCCCGCTACGGCGCTGCCCCGGCGTCGTCGCCGACGCCGGGACAGCGCCGCGCGCTGCGCCGCGAGCTCGCCGCGGGCCTCGGCCTGCGGGGCCGTCTGCGCGCGCTGTGGGCCCTCCCGCCGAGGTCCGCGGAGGTGCGCGACGCGTTGAGGCTGCGCCGCCGCCGGTCCTACAATTGATCGATGACCCAGCCTGGCGCCTACGAGCTGTTCCGTCAGGGCACCGAGCTCCTCGAAGCCGGCGACCACCACGCGGCGACCGTCCCGCTGTCTCGCGCGCGCGAGCTCGCGCCGGACAAGGACTCCGTCCGCGAGGCCTACGGCCGCGCGCTGTTCCTGGCCCAGCGCTACCGCGAGGCGGCGGAGGAGTTCGAGGCCGTCGTCGAGCATGCGCCGACCAACGACTACGCGCAGTTCTGCCTCGGCCGGGCGCTGCAGCAGCTGGGCCGGGACGCGGAGGCGCTGAAGCCGCTGGCGCTGGCGGCGACGCTGCAGCCGCAGCGGGCGGACTACAAGAAGTACCGGGACCAGGCGCGGCGCAAGGCGGCGTAGGGGGCGGGGGCGGGGCGGCGCGGGCGTCTTTTGGCGACCAGCGCGGGCGTTGGCTGGTGCCGCGCGGCGGGGTCTGCATCGCATTGACAGGGAGGTTGGCGATGGCGCCGGCGCCGTCTGCCTCCGCCACGGCCTCGGCCCGGAGGTCAGTTGCATTTTGGTGCTCGTATGGAGCACCAAAGCGAAACTGACCCCTCGATCCGAGGTCAACGGCGTCTTTGGGTTCGTATAGGACCCCAAAACACCGTTGACCCAACCGTTCGCTCCCGAACCCGCCCCCGGAAGCACCAGGCACGCCCAGCCACGCCGACAACGGCGGCGTCGCCACTAAGGCCGCTCGCCCTAGATGCCAAGCAGACCCCGCCCCGCGCGACCCGAAACGCCTGCGCTGCTCGCCATCGACGCCCGCACTGGACGCCACAAAGCCGCCCGCACCGGGCGCCCAAAAACCCCCTGCAAGCGCGCCGTCACGGTCGCGCAGCGATCGTGCCCGGGTGGGTTCAGGCTGCTATTCTCGTTCACACAACTTCCGTGCCGGCGGGCTTCCGCCGGTGATGTACAGGGAGCGGGCGCGAGCCCGCTCTTTCATTTGAGAGGGGAGGGTTGATCCATATGAGCACCACCATCCAGGCCGAGATCGAAGGCAAGCTTGCCGAACGTGAGCCGGAGGTCGAAGTGCTGCTCGCGGAGCTCGACGGCGACACTGTCGAGCTCTACATCGACCACCCCGAAGGCGTGACGCTCGAGCTGTGCGAGCGCGTCACCCACGCGCTGCCGGAGCTGCGGGAGCAGTACGGCCTCACCGTGTCCTCGCCGGGCCCGGAGCGTCCCCTCAGCAAGCCGGATCACTACCGGAGGTTCATCGGTCACCGCGCGCGCGTTCGCACGCACGAGCTGATCGATGGGCACAAGTCGTTCACCGGTGAGCTCGTCGGAGCTTCCGAGGCGGAGGTGACGGTCGCCGCGGGTTCGGGCGTCGTCGCGATCCCGTACGACGCCATCTCCCGATCCAACCTCGTCGAGTCCTAGGAGCATCAGCATCATGTCCCGCGAGATCCTGGATGCCATGACCGCGTTGGGGCGCGAGAAGGGCATCTCACCCGAGAAGCTCATGACCGCGCTCGAGGACGCGCTGCTCTCGGCGTACAAGAAGCTGCCCGGCGCCGCGCGCTACGCGCGGGTCGAGGTGGACGACCAGACCGGCGACTTCGTCGTCATCCGCTACCGCATCCCGAAGGATCTGGAGGCGGAGCTGATCGGTGAGACGATCGCCGAGGAGTCGTACATCGACCCCGAGACCGGCGACCGCGTCGAGCCGCAGGACCCCGAGATCGACCCGGCGAAGTTCGAGCAGTACCGGGACCGGATCGAGGAGATCGACGACACTCCCGAGGACTTCGGCCGCATCGCCGCGCAGACCGCCAAGCAGGTCATCCTGCAGCGCATCCGCGAGGCCGAGCGCGACATGATGTTCGAGGAGTTCCGCGACCGCGTGGGCGAGCTGATCACCGGCATCGTCCAGCAGTCCGACTCCCGGTACACGCTGGTCCAGCTGCGCGATCGCGTCGAGGCGCTGCTCCCCAAGGGCGAGCAGGTCGACGGCGAGCGCTACGACCACGGCCAGCGCGTCAAGGCGGTCATCAAGGAGGTCTCACCCTCCACGAAGGGCCCGTCGATCATCGTCAGCCGCCGCGACGGCGAGCTGATCAAGAAGCTGTTCGAGCTCGAGGTCCCGGAGATCGCCGACGGCCTGGTGGAGATCGCCAACGTCGCCCGCGAGCCCGGCTACCGCTCGAAGATCGCGGTCATCTCGCACGCCGACGGCGTCGACCCGGTCGGCGCCTGCGTCGGCCCGCGCGGCTC
>DATDMD010000099.1:0-24074 GCA_036518975.1 Baekduia sp. | reverse complement strand
GCTCCCGTCGGCCGGGTCCACGAGCGCGATCACGCACACGTAGGCCAGCGCGCTGCCGGCCGGCGCCTCGCGCAGCAGCTTGTCGAGGTTCTCCTGGTCGGTCGCGCCCTCGCCGGCGAACCGCGCCGAGTACACGCCGGGAGCGCCGCCGAGCGCGTCGGCCTCGAGGCCGGAGTCGTCGGCCAGCGCGGGCGCGCCGGTGGCCGCGCTCGCCGCGCGCGCCTTCTCGAGCGCGGTCTCGGCGAACGTCGTCCCGGTCTCGGGCGGCAGGACGACTGCGTCGGGCAGCGCGACGACCTCGTGCGGCGCGAGCAGCGCCGAGAACTCCTCCACCTTGTGGTCGTTGCGGGTGGCGAGGACCAACTTCATGATGTCGCTCCGCCCGCGGCCGCGCGGCCGGCGGCGATCGCCTGCTCCTGGTGCTCGCGCAGCTCCACGATCCCGTCCTCGGCCAGCCGCAGCAGCTCGTCCAGGTGCGCGCGGCTGAGCGGCGTGCGCTCAGCCGTGGCCTGGACCTCGACCAGGCCGCCGTCGCCGGTCATGACGACGTTGGCGTCGACCTCGGCGCTCGAGTCCTCGGGGTAGTCGAGGTCGAGCAGCGGCACGCCGTCGACGATCCCGCACGAGATCGCGGCTATCGAGCCGGTCAGCGGCGAGCGCGGGATCGTCCCGGCCGCGACGAGCTTCTCGCACGCGAGCGCGAGCGCGACGTACGCGCCCGTGATCGACGCCGTGCGCGTCCCGCCGTCGGCCTGCAGCACGTCGCAGTCCAGGTAGATGGAGTTCTCGCCCAGCGCGCGGAAGTCGACGACGCCGCGCAGCGAGCGGCCGATCAACCGCTGGATCTCGATCGTGCGGCCGTCGGCGCGGCCCTTGGTGACGTCGCGTGCCTTGCGCGTGTTGGTCGACGCCGGCAGCATCCCGTACTCGGCCGTGACCCAGCCCAGGCCGCTGCCGACCCGCCAGCGCGGGACGCCGGCCTCGGCCGACGCCGTGCAGATCACGCGCGTCTCCCCCATCGAGATCAGCGCCGAGCCGGACGCGGTCCGGACGAAGCCGGGCTCGATCGTCACGGGCCGCAGCGCGTCGGGCGCGCGGTCGTAGGAGCGGCTCACGATCGCGGCCATGCCGGCACCTCGGTGGTCGGGACGGGGGCGAGCTCGACCTGCTCGACCTCGGTCAGCGGCATCTGCAGGAAGCGCGTGCCGAGCGCGTGGAACGCCTCGGCGTCGCCGGTGCACAGGAACGAGTAGGTGCCCTCGCCGTCGCGGCGCGAGCCGAGGTCGCGGGAGCCGAGGACGTGCTCGGCCTGCCGGGCGAGCGCGCCGCCGGAGGTCACGATCGTCACGTGGCGGCCGAGCATGCGCTGGAGCATCGACCGGATCAGCGGGTAGTGCGTGCAGCCGAGGATGACCGTGTCCACGTCGGCGTCGACCAGCGGCGCGCAGTAGCCGCGCACCACGTCCTCGAGGTCGCGCGTGAACAGCTCGCCGCTCGGCGGGTCCTGGATCAGCGGGGCGAGCTCCGGGCAGGCGACCGGCACGAGGTCGACGTGCGGGTCGACCGCCGCGACCGCGCGCTCGTACGCGCCCGACGCGACCGTCGCCCGCGTGGCGAGCAGGCCGATCCGGCCGGTGCGCGTGACCGCGACGGCCTGCGCGGCCTCCGGCTTGACGACGCCGATCACGTCGATGCCCAGCGTCGTCTCGAGCATCCGCCGCTGCAGCGCCGGCAGTGCCGCGGAGGTCATCGAGTTGCACGCGACGACGAGCAGCTTGGCGCGGCGCGCGATCAGCTCGTCGGCGATGTCCATCCCAAAGCGCTCGAGCTCCTCCGGCGTGCGCTCCCCGTAGGGAAAGCGCGCGCTGTCGCCCAGGTAGACGTAGTCCTCCTGGGGCAGGGCGACGAGGAGCTCGTGGAGCACGGTGAGCCCCCCGACGCCGGAGTCGAAGACGGCGATCGGACGGTCGCGCGGATCAGCGGCGGGCACGCCGCCCATCGTAGGCGGCGCGGCAGCCAGCAGGCACGTGGGCATGGTCGAGAAGGCCCCGTCCTTCTACTTCGCCTTCGGCGGATCGCCGACGCCGTCGATCGAGTCCTTCAGCTTGCCCACGATCGTCGCGCCGAGGTCGGTGCCGGACTTGGTCTTCAGGGCGACGATCGCCGCCATGATCCCGGCGATCAGCAGGATCAACCCGATGTACTCGACGGTGCCCTGCCCGTCGTCGCGGGCCAGCAGCGACCGGTGGGCCTTGCGCAGTTCGTGGTGGGCCGTCGCATGAGCGAAACCCAGGGCGCGGTGCATACGTCTCTCCAAGTGATGAGGGGTGAACGAGATGACCGGGATCCTGGGCTGCAGGCCGTTACGGATCTACACGCGTTTGTCACGAAACCGCGCAGCGCTTGCGACGGAACACGCTGGTATGGTCGAGGTCGGCGCCGAAGAGGCGCCTTCTGCCTATGAAGGGACCCCTCCGCCGCATCAGCCTGCGACGCCGTCCGGCCGAGCCGGGCCCACTGGAGTCGCAGCCGACGATGGTCGCGCCTCCGCAGGCCCCGCCCGCCGAGCCGCTGCCTGCCGGCCTCGCCCCCGAGGACGTCGCGCCGACCCGCGCGAGCTTCCGGGACCGCGGCCGCCTGCGCCGGCGGCTGCGCTACCTGCGCAGCGTCCGTGAGCTGGGGTTCCGCGACCTCGGCGGGCTGGCGTTCGACCTGCATCGCTTCCAGCGCCGCAACGACGACCTGGTGCTCGGCAAGCTCGCCGCGCTGGACGCCGTGGACCGCGAGCTGCGCGCGATCGAGCGCGTGCTCGACGAGCGGCGCGACATCATCGAGCTGCGCGAGCCCGGCGTCGCCGCGTGCCCCCGCTGCGGCGCGCTGCACGGCAGCGACGCGCGCTTCTGTCCTCAGTGCGGGACGCAGTTCAGCGGACCGCTGGCGATGGTCGAGGTCGGCGGCGTGGCGACGCCGGCGCCGGAGGCCGCGCCGACCGCGCACGAGACCACAACGATGAGCCCCGAGACGCTGGGCGCGACGCCGGTGTCCGGCGCGCTGGAGGGCAACGCGCCCGCGGAGGCGCCGCCGGAGCCGGTGAGCGACGGCGAGCAGAGCGCGTCGGACGCGCCGACGACGATCGGCGAGGCGGCAGCGCCTGAGGGCACCGGCACGGCGCCGGCCACGCCGTCTTCCACGGCGGGCGAGCCCGGCGCGTCGTCCCCCCTTCCCGGCCACGGCGACACCCCGCCCAGCGGCGCCGACGCCCCGACGCAGGCGTTCCAGGCCCTCGGCGACGACGTCCCGAGGCACGGCGAGGGCAACGGCTCGTCGTCGGTGACCAGCGGCGATCCGCTCGCCCAGCGCGAGCCCAAGGACGCGTGAGCGGTCAGGAGCCGCCGCGGGTTCCCGGACCCGCGCCGGCGCCGCTGCGGTGCCCGCGGTGCGGCGCGTCCGTCGCGCCGGAGCAGGACTGGTGCCTGGAGTGCGGCGCGCCCGCCCGGACGCGCCTGGCCCCGACGCCGAACTGGCGGGCGCCGATCGCGGCGGTCGCGATCGTCGTGGTGCTGGCCGGCGCCGCGCTCGCCTTCGCCTTCACGAGCCTCACCCGCGACGACGGCAAGATCTCCGCCGCCACCGTCACCACCGCGCCCGCGCAGCCGAACGACACGGCGCCCGCGACGAGCGTCCCGACCGCGCCCGCCGCGACCACGACGTCGCCGACCGCCTCGGCCGCGGTCCCGGGCAGCGGCGGCTAGACGCGCCGCCAGCGATCTCGCGGCCGCCGACGATCACGCGTGCCGGCGCGCCCGGCATGGCGCCCCTACCCCAGCAGCGCCGCGTGCCGCGACCGGAACTGCTCGCTGAGCGGATGCACGGGAAGCTCCGGCGCCGCCACCGGCCCCTCCGCCCCCAGGACCTCCAGCGTCGCCACCAGCCCGCGCGACAGCGCGCCCAGGTCGTAGCCGCCCTCCAGGACCACGCCTACAGGAACGTCCAGCTCATCGGCCACCGCCCGCACCGACGCGGCCATCGTCGCGAAGCCCGCGTCGGTCACGCGGCCGTTGGCCAGCGGGTCGTCGGCGTGCGCGTCGTAGCCGGCGGACACCAGGATCAACCCAGGCCTATAAGAACGCGCCAGCGGCACGACGACGTGCTCGACGAGCGACCCGTACACGTCGTCGCCCGTCTCCGGCGGCACCGGCAGGTTGACCGTGTACCCCGTCCCCGTCCCCGCGCCGGCGCCGGTCTCGTCCGCCGCGCCGGTGCCCGGATACAGCGGCCACTGGTGGATCGAGCAGAACAGGACGTCGTCGTCGGCGTAGAACACGTCCTGCGTCCCGTTGCCGTGGTGCACGTCCCAGTCGAGGATCAGGACGCGCTCGACGCCGTGCTCGGCCAGCGCCCAGCGCGCGCCCACGGCGATGTTGTTGAACAGGCAGAACCCCATCGAGCGCCGGATCTCGGCGTGGTGCCCCGGCGGCCGGTGGACGCTGACCGCCAGCCGCGGAGCGTCGCCGTCGCCCAACACCGCGTCGACCACCGCCACCGCCCCGCCGGCCGCGTGCAGCGCCGCCTCCCACGACCCCGGCGAGACCATCGTGTCGGCGTCGATCGCCCCGCCGCCGCTCACACACAGCTCGTGGATGCCGTTGATCAGCCGCTCCGGATGCACCGCCTGCAGCTGCGCCCGCGTCGCCTCCGGCGACAGCCGCCGCTCCATGCCCAGCCAGTCCCGCGCCGCCAACGCGCGCTCGATCGCGACGATCCGCGCGGGCTGCTCCGGGTGCGGCCCCGGATCGTGGTCCAGCGACGACGGATGGGAGAACAGGACGGGTCGCGCCATCGCGCAACGGTACCCGCGAGAGCCCCGTCGCTAGGGTCTCGCCGATGTCCGGTCCATCCGACGCCCCCATCGTCGACGCCGAGGTCGCGGTCGTCGGCGCCGGTGCCGCCGGTCTCTACGCCGCGCTCACCGCGGCCCGTGCAGGCGCGCGGGTCGCGCTCGTCTCCGCCACGCCGCTCGCGCAGACCGCGTCCTACTGGGCCCAGGGCGGCCTGGCCGCGGCGCTGGACCCGACCGACTCGCCGGACCTCCACCGCCGCGACACCGAGATCGCCGGCCGCGGCATCGTGCGCAGGTCCGCCGCCGGCCTGCTCTGCCGCGAGGCGCCCGGTGCGGTCGCCGAGCTGGAGGAGCTGGGCGTCATCTTCGACCGCAACGCCGGCGGCGGCGGCCTCGCCCTCGGCCTCGAGGGCGGCCACTCGCGGCGCCGCGTCGTCCACGCCGGCGGCTCGGCCACCGGCCGCCGCGTCGTGCGCCAGCTCTCCGCGGTCGTCGTCGAGGAGGCGCGCATCGAGGTCCTCGAGCAGGCCCGCGCGGCCGCGCCGTGGACGGTCGACGGCCGCTGCGTCGGCGTCGTGCTGGAGGACGGCCGCTCCGTCCGCGCCCGCGCCACGATCCTCGCCACCGGCGGCGCCGCCGCGCTCTGGGCGCGCACGACGAACCCGCCGGGCTCGCTCGGCGTCGGGATGATGCTCGCCCACGCCGCCGGCGCCGCGCTCGCCGACCTGGAGTTCGTCCAGTTCCACCCGACCGCGGTCGCGGGCGTGCCGGGGCGCGAGGGCTTCCTGGTCACCGAGGCGATCCGCGGCGAGGGCGCCACGCTCCTGGACGCCAACCACGAGCGCTTCGTCGAGGAGCTCCAGCCCCGCGACGAGGTCGCGCTCGCCGTCTACCGGACGATGATCGCCCAGGGCACCGACCACGTCTGGCTCGACATGCGCCACGTCGACCCGGTGCTGTTCCCCAACGTCGTGGGCGCGCTGCGCGAGTCCGGCCTGGACCCGGCGACCGAGCTGGTCCCGGTCTCCCCCGCCAGCCACTTCTGCATGGGCGGCGTGGTCGCCGACCTCGACGGCGCCAGCAGCGTCCCCGGCCTGTACGTGGTCGGCGAGACCGCGTGCACCGGCCTGCACGGCGCCAACCGCCTCGCGTCCAACTCGCTGACCGAGTGCTTCGTCCAGGGCAAGCGCGCCGCGCTCGCCGGCCTGGCCGAGCCGCGCCTGCCCGTCGCGCCCGAGAACCCGCCGCAGGACACGGCGATCCTCGTGCCCTCGCAGGAGACGCGCGAGAACCTGTGGCGCAACGCGGGCCTGTCGCGCGATGAGGCCGGACTCCAGGAGCTCAGCCGCGACCCGCATCCACTGGCGCAGATCGTCGCCGCATGCGGCATGCTCCGCCAGGAGTCGCGCGGCGCCCACTTCCGGAGCGACTTCCCGGAGACCGACCCGGCCCTGGACGGCCATCACGCCGTCGTGCGCGGCGGCGGCGCCCCAGCCTTCGAGCTCTGGACCTGAGCGGCACCCTGCCGGTTGGCTGAACGCCGGCACCCCCTTAACGCGAATTCAACAAACCGTGCGTTGGTGCTTCATGAGGTCGGGGCACGATGCACCGGTCGGGGAGCCCGCCAATCCCATGGTCAAGGGAAGGTCAGCATGTACCAGTTCAGCAGAGGCATGTACCGGGAGCTCGCCCGGGACGTCGACACGACCGTCTGTCCCGAGGCACACCAGCACGTCCTGCACGTGATCGAGCAGAACATCGAGCGGCTCGTCAGCGATCGCCACTACTTCGCAAGGCCCGCGCGAACGCTGTTCAGCGACATCCGGCGCTATTTCCCCATGACCGCGCAGGCGCGCGTCTGGACCGTCGTCGACCGCTACGTCGCGTGCACCGAGGAGTGGCTCGACCGCCTGCCGCAGAACGGCATCGACGTCAACGGCCAGCCGCTGCAGTGCCGCGCCACGACGCGCCGCGGCACCGCCTGCCAGCGGATGCCGCTCCCCCACAACGGCTACTGCCCGTCGCACCAGCACCTCGCCGAGACCGAGGACGTCGAGGTGCGCGAGGCCCTCGCCGCCTAGCACCGCCCGGAGGCCGGCGGCGCGGGCACGGCTCCCCGACGCGGAGCGGCCCGCGCCCCCATCTGTAGGTTTCGAGCGCGATGCTGCTCGGGGTGGACGTCGGAGGGACCTTCACCGACGCCGTCCTGGTCGACGGTGGGCGGCTCGTCACGGCCAAGGCGCCGACGACGCCCGACGACCAGTCGCGCGGCGTGCTGGACGCGGTCCGTGGCGCGCTGGAGGCCGCCGGCGGTCGCGACGCCGGCGATGTCGAGGGCTTCGCCCACGGCATGACCGTCGCGACGAACGCGCTCCTGGAGGGCGTCGGCGCGCGGACCGTCCTGTGCGCGACCGAGGGCTTCGTCGACGTCGTCGAGCTGGGCCGCCAGGCGCGGCCGGAGCTCTACCGGCTGTGCGCGGACCGGCCGGCGCCGCTGGTCCCGCCCCAGCGCCGCGTCCCGGTCCCCGAGCGCATGGGCCCGGACGGCGTCCTGC
Source organism: Baekduia sp. (assembly GCA_036518975.1). GTDB lineage: Bacteria > Actinomycetota > Thermoleophilia > Solirubrobacterales > Solirubrobacteraceae > Baekduia. The sequence continues at coordinate 16,679 of DATDMD010000099.1, read as the reverse complement.
ATGCCCTGACGCGAGACGCCGCGCGCGCGGTGGCGGACGCGGTCGCCGCGCACGAACCCGAGGCCGTCGCGGTCGTCCTGCTGCACGCCTACCGCCATCCCGAGCACGAGCGCCTGCTCGGCGACGCGCTGCGCGAGCGCCTGGGCGACGATGTCCACGTCTCGCTCTCCCACGAGGTCACCGCGACGTTCCGGGAGTTCGAGCGCGCCGCGACCACCGAGGTCGACGCCGCGCTGTCGCCGCTGCTGCGCGCCTACCTGCGCCGCCTGGTCGCCGGCGCGCAGGACGAAGGCCTTCCCGAGCCGGCGATCATGCAGTCCTCCGGCGGCCTGACCGACGCGGCGACCGCGGCCGGCCACGCGGCGCTGACCGTCCTGTCCGGCCCCGCGGGCGGCGCGGCCGCGGCGGCGCTGCTGTCGGCGCGGCTCGGCGAGCCCGACCTGCTGTGCTTCGACATGGGCGGGACGTCGTGCGACGTCTGCGTCGTCGAGGGAGGCCGCGTGCGCGCGAGCGCCGGCCGCGAGGTCGGCGGCCGCCCGCTGGCGCTGCCGATGGTCGACATCCTCACGGTCGGGGCGGGCGGCGGGTCGATCGCCTGGCGCGACGCGGGCGGCGCGCTGCGCGTCGGGCCGCGCTCGGCCGGCGCCGACCCCGGACCCGCCTCCTACGGCCGCGGCGGCACCGAGCCGACGGTCACCGACGCGAACCTCGTCCTCGGCCACCTCGACGCCGACCTCCCGCTGGCTGGCGGCGTGCGCCTGGACGCGGCGGCGGCCGAGCGCGCCGTCGCCGCGCTGGCCGGCGCGCTGGGACTGTCAGACGCGCGCGCGTGCGCGGAGGGCATCGTGCGCGTCGCCAACACCGAGATGGTCCGCGCGCTGCGCGTCGTGACGGTCGAGCGCGGGATCGACCCGCGGCGCTTCGCGCTGCTGGCCTTCGGCGGCGCCGGGCCGCTGCACGCCGCGGCGATCGCCGACGAGCTGGGAATCGCCCGCATCGTGGTCCCGCGCGCGGCCGGCGTGCTCAGCGCGCTCGGGCTGGCGGCCGCCGAGCGCCGGCGCGACACCGCGCGCTCCGTGCTCCTGCGCGGTCCCGACCTGACCGACGCCGCGCTGCGCGAGCTGGCCGGCGACGCCGACGAGGTGACGTGGGACGCGCGCTACGCGGGCCAGTCGCACGAGCTGTCGCTGCGCGACGTCGAGCCCAGGGCCGAGGCGCTGCGCGCGGCCTTCGCCGCCGCCCACGACGAGCGCTACGGCTACCGCGACGACGAGGCCGAGATCGAGCTGGTGACGGTCCGGACCGCGCGCGTCGAGCCGGGGCCGGAGGTCGCGTGGGAGTCCGACGCCGACCGACATGATGTGGTCGGTCCGCAAGTTGTCCACCTTCCCGAGGCGACCCTCGTGGTGCCGGACGGCTGGCGCGGCGCGACCGACGCGACGGGCACGATGATCCTGGAGCGGACGCCGTGAGCGCGCTCGACCCCATCGCCCTGCAGGTGGCCACCGGCGCGCTGCGCGCGGCGTGCGAGGAGATGGGCGCGGTCCTGATCCGCAGCGCGCACTCGGCCAACATCAAGGAGCGCCACGACTGCTCGACCGCGCTGTTCGATGCGCACGGCGAGATGGTCATGCAGGCCGAGCACATCCCGGTCCACCTCGGCGCGATGCCGGCGTCGGTGGAGGCGGTGCTGGGCGAGGACCACGCCGCGGGCCGGTCGTGGATCCTGAACGACCCCTACCGCGGCGGGACCCACCTGCCCGACATCACGGTCGTCACGCCGATCCTGGCCGGCGGCGAGCTGCTCGGGTTCGCGGCCTCGCGCGCGCACCACGCCGACGTCGGCGGCCGCGTCCCGGGGTCGATGCCGTTCGACTCGCGCACGCTGGACGAGGAGGGCGTGGTGATCGCGCCGCGCGTCCTGGACGGCGCCGCGATCGACGAGCTGGTCGCGCGGATGCGCCAGCCGGCCGAGCGGCGCGCCGACCTCCGGGCGCAGCTGGCGGCCAACCGCCTCGGCGCGCAGCGGGTCGCCGAGCTGGCGCGGCGGCTCGGCGTCGACGGGCTGCGCGACGCGTTCACCTCGGTCCTCGACTACGCCGAGCGGCGCACGCGCGCGTGCCTGGCCGACCTGCCGGACGGGACGCGGGAGGCGGTCGACGTCCTGGAGGGCGTCGACGGCGACCTCGCGCTGCGCGTCGCGGCGACGGTCGCCGGTGACCGCCTGATCCTGGACTTCACCGGCAGCGCCGGCCAGGACCCCGGGAACCTCAACTGCCCGCTGGCGGTGACGCGCAGCGCCTGCCTCTTCGCGGTGCGCGTGCTGACCGACGCCGACATCCCGCCCAGCGCGGGCGCGCACCGGCCGGTCGAGGTCCGGACGGAGCCCGGGACGCTGCTCGACGCCCGCGCGCCGGCGGCGGTGGCGGCCGGCAACGTGGAGACGTCGTCGCGCGTCGCCGACCTGGTGTTGAAGGCCTTCGGCCGGGCGTGCGGCCAGGGCACCATGAACAACCTGACGCTCGGCAACGACGACTTCTCCTACTACGAGACGCTCGGCGGCGGCCAGGGCGCGTGCCCGGACGCCGACGGGCCCAGCGCGGTCCACGTGGCCATGTCCAACACCTTGAACACGCCGGTCGAGGCGCTGGAGCTGGAGTTCCCGCTGCGCGTCGTCCAGTACGCGGTGCGGCGCGGCAGCGGCGGCGCCGGGCGCTTCCGGGGCGGCGACGGAGTGGTCCGCGAGGTCGAAGCGCTCGCGGACATGGAGTACTCGCTGATCACCGAGCGCCGCCGCCACGCGCCGCCGGGCGCCGACGGCGGCGGGCCCGGCGCGCGGGGGCGCAACGTCCTGGACGGCGACGTCGAGCTGCCGCCGAAGGCCGGCGGCACGCTGCGCGCCGGCCAGCGCCTGCGCCTGGAGACGCCGGGCGGCGGCGCGCACGGCGCGGCCGAGCGGGCCGACGGCTAGTCGCGCGGCGCCTGGAGCAGGCCGACGACGGTCCCGTCCGGATCGGCGAACTGCGCGAGCGTGACGCCCTCCATGATCGTCTCCGGGCCGAACAGCTTGGTGCCGCCCAGCTCCTGCGCCTTGGCGAGCGACGCGTCGATGTCCTGGACCTCGACGTAGACGACCGTCCGGGCCCCGCTGCCCTGCATCGCGCCCGCGACGCCACCCGCGATGCCGCGCTCCTGCGAGCCCTCGCCGGGGTCGACGAGGCCGTACTTCATGGGGTTGCTCGCGTCGATCGACCAGCCGAACAGGTCCGCGAAGAACTGCTGGGTCTTCTCGCCGTCGGTGCCGATGAACTCGAAGTGGACCACGGGGTTGGGCATGGCGGGCTCCTTGATCGGGTGTGACGCGACCCTCCCAAGACGCGATCCGCCGCGCAACCTCAGCCCACGGCGACGACGACGCCGCGCTCGGCGCTGTCGCGCGCGGCGTCCAGGATCTCCAGCACCCCGATCGCCTGCTCGGCCGTGACCGGCGGCGCCGCGCCCTCGCGGATCGCGCGCACGATGCCTCCGTAGAGCTCGTCCCAGCGGCCGCGCTCCATCGCGATCGGCTCCGGCGCGCGCGTCCCGTCGTGCCACGTCGCGCCGCCGACCGCGGCGACGTCGCGCGAGCCGAACCCCGGATCGCCCGGGCGGGCGCCCGCGCGCAGCTCCGCCTCCTGCTGGTCCAGGCCGTAAGAGACGAACGCGCCGCGCTCGCCGAGCACCCGGAACCGCGGCGGCCCGTCGGCCGCGTACACGCCGGCCCACAGGTGCGAGCGGACGCCGTCGGCGTGCTCGAGCGCGACGAACACGTCGTCCTCGACGACCGCGCCGGGGCGCCGGACGTCCAGCTCGGCGTAGACCGAGACCACCGGCCCGAGGAGCTGGACGGCCTGGTCGACGAGGTGCGAGCCGAGGTCCAGCAGCAGGCCGCCGCCGTCGGCGGGATCGGCGAGCTCGCGCCACGCGCCCTGCTTGATCTCCGGCCGCCAGCGGTCGAAGCGCGACTCGACGCCGACGACCCGGCCGAAGCGCCCGGCCGCGACCTCGCGCCCCAACGTCAGGAAGTCGTCGTCCCAGCGCCGGTTGTGGAAGACGCTCAGCAGGACGCCGGCCGCCGCGGCGGCGCCGGCCAGCTCGCGCGCCTGGGCGGCACGCACGGCCAGCGGCTTGTCGACCACCACGTGCTTGCCGGCGTCGACCGCCTCACGCGCCAGCTCGACGTGGAAGCGGTTGGGCGCGGCGACGACTACGAGGTCGACGTCGCCGAGCGCGTCGCCCAGCGCGTCGACCGCGACCGCTCCGGGATGCTCAGCGCGCAGCGCAGAGCGACGCTCCTCCGAGCGCGTCACGACCGCCGTCAGCTCCAGCCCCGCGGTCGCCGCGATCAGCGGCGCGTGGAACGTGGAGCCCGCCAGCCCGTAGCCCGCCAGCGCGACCCGCAGCGGCCCGTTTTGCCCGGTAAGTGCCATGAACGGCCACGCTACCGGCCCGAAGTAAGGGGTGCCCTCCGCTGATCCTCGGGGCGAGGTAAGGGGTCCCCTGATCGGAGTAAGGGGTCAGCGGGGCAAGGTCGGCCCGGACGCCCGATGTGGGCGCGGCGTCTCAGGCGCAAGATGCTGTCCATGCTCCTCCTCCTCAACCAGCCTCTCGCCGCGGTACGCGACGAGGACGCCATGCGCGCTGGCCGAGTGAGTCGACACCAGCCGCGCATCCCTCAGCGCGCGGCGTTCCTCAGTCGACTCCGCGGCCGGCGCGATGCGCGTCGCTTTCGGACGGCTCACGCCTAGCTCGGAGCGTTCCCCGCGCTCCCTCTCCCTCCCCGACCCCCTTTGACCCCGCAGACCATCGATCTCACCGCTCGTCGCCGGTTGCGCGAGAATCCCCCGGGCATGCCCGCCCGCGTGACCAGCGATGCCTTCATCGGGCGCCGCGTCGAGCTCGCCCAGCTCGACGCGGCGCTCGCCATTGCCACCCAGAAGACGGCGGGCATCGTGTTCGTGGCCGGCGAGTCCGGCATCGGCAAGAGCCGCCTGGTCGACCACTTCGCCGAGCGCGCCAAGGCCACCGGCACGCGCGTCCTCTGGGGCGACTGCATCGACCTCGGCGACAGCGAGCTGCCCTACGCGCCGCTGGTCTCGGCGCTCCGCTCCCTGGCCCGCGCCGGCCACCCCGTCTTCGAGGCCCTCGGCCCTCAGCGCGCCGAGCTGGCCCGGCTGCTGCCCGAGCTCGGCGCGCCCGGCGACCTGATCGTCGAGCCGTACGCCGGCTCCGCCCAGGGCCGCCTCTTCGAGCTGCTGCTCGTGCTGTTCGAGAAGCTCTCGGAGGAGTCGCCGGTCCTGCTGGTCATCGACGACCTGCACTGGGCCGACCGGTCGACGCGCGACTTCCTGGCGTTCCTCGCCCGCAACGTGTGCCGCCAGCGCCTGCTGGTGGTCTCGACCTTCCGGGTCGACGAGCTGCACCGCCGCCATCCGCTACGCCCCTTCCTGGCCGAGATCGAGCGCACCGAGCGGGCCTCGCGCGTGTCCGTCGAGCGCTTCACGCCCGACGAGGTCGAGGAGCAGGTCGCCGCGATCCTCGGCTCCCAGCCCGGCGAGGACCTGCTCGACCGCGTCTGGGCGCGCTCCGAGGGCAACCCGCTGTTCGCCGAGGAGATCCTGGCGGCCGAGCGCGAGGGCGACGGCACGCTGCCCGAGTCGCTGCGCGACGCGCTGATGCTCCGCGTCGAGGCGCTCGGCGACATCACGCAGGAGGCGCTGCGCTGGGTCAGCGCGGCGCAGCGCATCGAGCACGACGTCCTCCAGGAGGCGTCGCAGCTGGATCCCCGCGAGCTGCGCGACGCGCTGCGCGAGGCCGTCGCCCACCACGTCCTGGCCTCGCACTTCGACGGGCGCATCGCCTTCCGGCACGCCCTGCTGCGCGAGGCCGTCTACGACGACCTCCTGCCCGGCGAGCACGGCGAGCTGCACCTGCGCCTCGCCCGCGTGCTCGAGCAGCGCCTGCGCGACACGCCGTGCGTCGGCTTCGACCAGGCCGCCGAGATCGCCCACCACTACGACGCCGCGGGCGACCAGCCCGCCGCGCTGCGCACCGCGGTCCGCGCCGCGCTGACCGCCGAGCGCGTGCACGCCGAGAGCGAGGCCGCGGTCTTCTACGAGCGGGCGCTCGTGCTGTGGGACCGCGTCGAGGACCCGGAGGCGCTGGCCGGCTGCGACCACGTCGAGCTGCTCGCGCGCGCCGCCAACGCCCATCAGTTCGACTACTCGCGCTGCATCCACCTCCTCAAGCACGCGCTGAGCGAGCTGGACCAGGACGCCGAGCCGGGGCGCGCGGCGCTGCTGCTGGAGCGGCTGGGCAAGGCACGCTGGAACAGCGGCAAGGGCCAGATCGCGCTCGAGGCCTGGGACGCGGCGCTCGCGCTGCTGCCCGCCGAGCCGCCGACCGAGGAGCGCGCCAAGATCCTGGCCGCCAAGGCCGGCGGCCTCATGCTGTGGGGCCGCTACCACGACGCGCTCGCGATGGCCGACGAGACGCTGCGCGTCGCCGACGCGGTCGGCTCGCGCTCCGTGCGGATCCGGGCGCTCATCACCAAGGGCGTCTGCCTGCGGGGCGGCGGCGAGACCCGGCGCGGCTTCGCGACGATCCGCGAGGCGATGGCGATGGCGCGGGTGGACGGCGACGTCGACCAGCTCCTGCGGTCCTACCTCAACCTGTCCGACGCGCTGCACCTCACGGGCGAGAGCCAGGCGGCGCGGAAGCTGCTGATCGAGGGCCGCCGCGAGGTCCGCGAGCTGGGCCGCCACGCCAAGTGGCTCGGGATCCAGCAGGCCGAGGTCTCCTACGACCTGGGGCTGTGGGACGAGGCCGACGAGCTGACGCCGCAGGAGCTCGGCCGCGGGACGCAGGGCACGACGCGCGTGTTCTTCGAGCTGACGCGGGCGAGCCTGTCGCTGGGCCGCGGCGACAACGCCGACGCCCGCCAGCGCCTCGTGGTCGCGCGCGACCTCGTCGCGCGCTCGTTCGAGCCGCAGTGGCACGCCCCGATCACCGCGATGCTCGCGGGCCTCGAGCGGCGCGAGCGCAACATCGCCGCCGCGCGCGCCGCGATCCGCAACGGCCTGGAGCGCCTGACCGAGACCGAGGCGCTGGCCGACGGCGCGCGCCTGGCCCGGATCTACTCCTCGGCGGCGGGCGTCGAGGCCGACGCCGCCCAGCAGGCGCGCGACCTGGGCCGCCCCGAGGAGGAGGCCGCCGCGATCGCCGCGGCGCACGACTACGCCGACAAGGCGCGCGAGGCCGCCTCGCGCCCGTTCGCCGCCGCGATGCCCGAGGCCGCCGCGATGGTCCTTGTCGCCGACGCCGAGGCCGCCGCCGCGACCGGGGCGCCGGATCCCGACGTGTGGGCGCGCGCCGCCGACGCGTGGGCCGCGATCGACCGGCCGCTGCGCGTCGCCCGCATGCGCTGGCGCGAGGCCGACGCCGCGCTCGCCGGCGGCGACCGCGCCCGCGCCGAGGCCGCCGGCAGCGACGCCCTGGCGATCGCGCAGCGCATCGGCGCGGCCTGGGTCGTCGACGAGCTGACGGCATTGGCGCGCCGCGGGCGCCTGCGCTTGCAGAAGCCGCCGGCGGTCGTGCCCCCTGGCGCGGACGGCGACGGGGCCGCCGGCGACGCCCGCCCGCCCGTCGACCCGGCCGCCGAGCTCGGCCTCACGCCGCGCGAGCGCGACGTGCTGGCGCTCGTCGCCCACGGGCGCACGAACCGTCAGATCGGCGAGGAGCTGTTCATGGCGGAGAAGACGGCGTCGGTCCACGTCTCGCGGATCCTCGCCAAGCTCGACGTCCGCTCGCGCACCGAGGCCGCGGCCGTCGCGCACCGCCTCGGCATCGAGCCGTCGGGCGACGACGAGCCCATCGCGGCGGCTTAGAAGCGCCCTGCGAGGCCCGGATGGGCGGCATCTGACCGCACGCGGACGTTCAAATTGAGCGTTTACGCGCCAACTGTGCCCAAACAGAAACCCGTATTTAGCAGGACGATTTTGGGATCTTCACATCCCGTGCCACAATCGCTGTCTCTCCCGCGGCGTGACACCGGGTACCGGTGAGTGCGCACCGCGCTGGCCACGTGTGGCCGGTGCGGCGGGATTTCTGTCGTCACTTACCTCTGTCTGAACCCCTCTATGCCTATTGCGATCAAGGAATGGGCGGTCACTGTCCGCGCGCTCGCCGAGGGCGAGCAGCTCGTCACCCTGCGAAAGGGTGGCGTCGGCGAGCCGAGCCGGAACTTCAGCCTCGAGCACGACCGCTTCTTCCTCTACCCGACCTTCGACCACCAGCGCTACGACTTGGTGCGTGACTCGCACCAACCGGAGCTCCGCCGCGCCCTCGAGGAGGGTGTCTGGCCGGACGGTGAACCGCCGCTTCACGCTTTGACGCGTGACGGTGGCATCGGCCAGCCGGACCGCGTGCGGATCCGCGCCTGGGCGGAGGTCGCCCACAGCTGGACCATCACCGACTCCCGGACGGTGGGCGACCTGTCGCCCTACTACGTCTGGACCACCGACTACGCCGAGAAGCGGCTGGCTTGGAAGCGCCGCCATCCGCTGCACGTCGTCCTGCTGCGCACCTACCGCATCCCGCGGCCGGTGACTGTCCGCGTCAAGGACGAGTTCGGCGGCTGTCGCTCGTGGCTCGAGATCACCCGCGACCTGCCCTTCGAGGGCACGCCGGTGCTCTCGGACGACGAGTTCGATCGCGCCCGCGAGCAGATCGCCGAGATCTGCGACGCGCGCGTCCCCGCCCTGGTCTAGTCCCCAGAGCGGCTTGCAGGACCCCGATGTGACTGGGGAGCGGCGGCGAGCAGAGGAGGAGGTCGCCGCCGCTTCTCGGACTTCTGCCGCGCCGCGAGGCGAGCACGCCGCGCCGCGAGGCGAGGAGGCTGCGCCGCAAGGCGAGGAGGCCGCGCCGCAGGGCAACGAGGCCATGCGGCGGGTCGCCGCCGCGTCCCGGATCCTCGTCGTCGGCATCGGCGGCGGCGGTGACGTCGCCGGCGCGCTCGCGTTCGCCGAGGCGGCCCGCGCGCTCAACGGCGGCGACCATGTCGTCGGCGGCCTCACCTGGGAGCGCCGGCCCGTCGACCCGCTGCCCGGCGCGCGCCGGCTCGACGAGGTCGACCAGCTCGCCGAGCGGCTGCACGACGCCGTCGGCCTCGCCGGTCCGGACACCACCGGCCCCGGCGGCTTCCACTTCTGCGAGAGCGACATGTCCGCCTTCCTCGGCGCGCCCGTCGTCCTGCTCGACCCCAATCCCGGACCCGCCGCGATCGCCGCCGGCCTGGACGCCGCCGCGGCCGCGCTGGCCTGCGACCTCGTCGTCCTGCTCGACGTCGGCGGCGACGTCCTGGCCCACGGCGACGAGCCCGGCCTGGCCTCGCCGCTGGCCGACGCGACCGTCCTGGCCGCGGCGCCCGCGCTGGCGACGCCGGTCCTCGGCGCGCTCTTCGGCATCGGCTGCGACGGCGAGCTCACGCCGCCCGAGGTGGTCGAGCGCCTGGCCGAGGTCGACGCCGCCGGCGGCGTCCTCGGCGACCTCCCGCTGCCGGCCGCCGCGCTGGACCGCGTCGAGGCGGCCCTGGCGACCGTCACCACCGAGGCCTCCGCGATGGCGCTGCGCTGCGCCCGCGGGGAGACCGGCCGCGTCCCGATCCGCGGCGGGCGCCGCACGGTCCCGCTGACGCCCGACGGCGGCCGGCTGGTGTGCTTCGACCCCGCGGCGGCGATCGGCTCGGCGGCGCGCCTGGCGCGGGCCGTGCTCGACGCGCGCTCGCTCGACGAGGCGCAGGAGATCCTCGCCGCCCTCGGCGTGCGCACCGAGCTCGACTACGAGCGCGACGCCGCAGCCGGCGCGCTCGCGCCGGGGAACCGCTAGGTTCCTCAATCCAGGGTGGGTCGGTCCGCCTAGGGAGAAGAACCGCATGAGAGGTCCTCGGCTCGCCGCGCTGCTCGCGGCCGCCGCCGCCCTGTCCGTCGCCACCGCGCCGGCCGCGTCCGCCGCCGTGCCCGTCCCGCCCTACGGGACCAACGACGACAGCGGCAACGGGTTCCACGACGTGCTGCCGCCGGGCACCAACGGCACCGCGAACCTCGTCCAGCTCGGCGCGTTCCTGGCGACCGGCGTCCGCCCGCCCCACAACGACGACCAGCTCGACATGTACGCGAACCTGGTCCGCGCCACGCCCGGGCTGCAGGCCTCCCAGCTCCCCAACTACTTCAAGGACTCCACCTTCGGCGTCCGGGCCGACGACATCGCCTCGTCGACCTCGCCGCGCGCCGACGTCACGATCGTCCGCGACAAGCAGTACGGCGTCCCCCACATCTACGGCTCGACCCGCGCCGGCGCGATGTTCGGCGCCGGCTACGCCGCCGCGCAGGACCGCCTGTTCTTCATCGACGTGCTGCGCCACCTCGGCCGCGCCGAGTTGTCGTCCTTCGCCGGCGGCGCGCCCGGCAACCGGGCGATGGACCAGGAGCAGTGGGCGCAGGCGCCCTACACCGAGGGCGACCTCCAGCACCAGATCGACCAGTTCGACGACCTCTACGGCGCCGACGGCCGGCAGCTCCAGGCCGACTTGGACAACTACGTCGCCGGCATCAACCGCTACATCGACCAGTCGCGGATCAACCCCGCCATGGTGCCCGGCGAGTACGCGGCGACGAACCACCCGCTCGGCCCGGACCGCTGGAAGGGCACCGACATCATCGCCACCGCGTCGCTGGTCGGCGCGATCTTCGGCAAGGGCGGCGGCCAGGAGCTGGCGATGGCCCAGTTCCTCCAGCGGCTGCAGGACCGCTTCGGCGCGGCCGACGGCCGCAGGCTCTGGTCCCAGCTCGCCGCCTTCGACGACCCGGACGCGCCGACCACCGTCAAGGACCAGACCTTCGACTACCAGCAGCCGCCCGCCACGCCGGCCGCCGGCGGCGAGGTGCTGCCCGACGAGGGCTCGCTGAAGGACCAGCCGATCGTGGTCTCGGGGACCGACGCGCAGAGCGGCGGCGCGGCGGGCGGCACCGGCGCGGGCGGCGGCCTCGGCGGCCTCATCAGCTTCCCCAAGGCCAACTCCAACGCCCAGGTCGTCTCGGCGGCGAAGTCCAAGTCCGGCCACCCGCTGGCGGTCTTCGGCCCGCAGGTCGGCTACTTCTCGCCGCAGATCCTGATGGAGGAGGACATCCACGCGCCGTCGATCGACGCGCGCGGCGCCGCGTTCGCCGGCGTCAACCTGTTCGTCCAGCTGGGCCACGGCCGCGACTACGCGTGGTCGGCGACCTCCGCCGGCCAGGACATCATCGACACGTTCGCCGTGCCGACCTGCCAGGACGACATGCATTACCTCTTCCGCGGCCAGTGCGTGCCGGTCGAGGTGCTCGACCGCACCAACACGTGGCTTCCGAACCTCGCCGACCAGACGGCGCCGGGCACGCAGACGCTCCGCGCCCTGCGCACGAAGCTCGGGATCGTCCGGGCGCGCGGCACCGTGAAGGGCCAGCCGGTGCTGTTCACGTCGCTGCGCTCGACCTACCAGCACGAGGTCGACTCGGCCCGTGGCTTCTCCGACTTCAACGACCCCAACAAGGTCCACGACGCCCAGTCGTTCGAGAAGGCCGCCGCCAAGATCGGCTACACGTTCAACTGGCTCTACGCCGACGACAAGGACATCGCCTACTACAACAGCGGCAACAACCCGGTCCGCGCCGACGGCACCACCGGCCAGCTGCCGATGGCAGCTGACGAGACGTGGCAGGGCTGGAACCCGGACACCAACGTGGCCGACTACACGCCGCCCGACCAGCACCCGCAGGTCGTCAACCAGGACTACATCACGTCCTGGAACAACAAGCAGGCCAAGGGCTTCGCGGGCGCCGACACCAACCTGTTCAGCTCGGTCTTCCGCTCCCAGATGCTCGACAGGCAGCTCGACCAGCGGCTCGCCGGCGGGCAGAAGCTCGACCTCCCGGGCCTGGTCGACGCGATGGAGGAGGCCGGCACGACCGACCTCCGCGGCCAGGAGGACCTGCCGCTCGCGCTGAAGATCATCGGGAACCCGACCGACCCGGACCTCGCCGCTGCGGTCGCGACGCTCAAGGCCTGGGTGGACGACGGCACGCACCGCCGCGACAGGGACGGCGACGGCGTCTACGACAGCGCCGACGCCGTCCGGATCATGGACGCGTGGTGGCCGCGCTGGCTGACGGCGGAGTTCGAGCCGACGCTCGGCACGACGATCTTCGACACGCTGCCCCACGAGCAGGACAACGCCCCGAACAACCACGGCGACCACCTGGGCTCCGCCTACCAGGAGGGCTGGTACGGCTACGTCAAGAAGGACCTGAAGGACCTCCTCGGCGAGCCGGTCCAGGAGCCCTACGCGCGCACGTTCTGCGGCGGCGGCGACCTGGCCACCTGCCGCGACGCGCTCCGTCAGAGCCTCAAGGAGGCGCTGGCCGTCCCCGCGTCACAGCTCTACTCCGGTGACGCGACCTGCCAGAAGGACGGCCACGACGGCGACCAGATGTGCTTCGACAAGGTGTCCTTCCGCCGCGCTCGGAGGGATCACGCAGCCGCTGATCCCGTGGATCAACCGCCCGACCTACCAGCAGGCCGTGGAGGTCAAGGGCCACCGGCCGCGCTGACGTGCGCGGCCGGGCTTCCGGTCATGGAGCGGCGGGTCAGCCGGTGGCGACGAGCGTGACGGACCGCGTCACGATCCGGGCGTCGCTGCCGGCCGACTCGCAGCTCACGTCCACGCGGTGCGGACCGGGGTCAACCTCGAAGCGCATCGTGAGCGCCAGGTTGCCCGAGACATGGCCGTCGCGCTCGTCGTCGCTTCGCGGGCTGCTCGTCGGCGCGAAGTCGATCGTCTGGGACCCGTCCAGGAGGAGCCAGCAGCTCACCTGCCGGCTCGAGGTCGCCTCGTTCCACCACGTCACCGTCCCGGTGGCGACGATCGCGTCGGCGCCGGCCGGTACGTCGATCGTGGTGCCCACGACCGAGGCCAGGTACGGGACGTACTGGAGCGTGGTGTTGTCGACCGCCGAGGAGGAGACGGACGGCCCGACGGGCCCCTGCGAACCGGTCGCGCCCTGTGCGCCGCGCTCGCCTTGCGGTCCGGTCGCGCCCTGCGCGCCGCCGGCCCCGGTCTGACCCGCCGGCCCCGCCGCTCCGGCCGCACCGCGCGCGCCGGCCGCGCCGGCCGTGCCGGCCTTGCCCGCCGCACCCCTCTGGCCGTCGCGGTTGAAGCTGATGGGCCGTTCCCGCTTGTCGCAGCGCGAAGGCCGGCTGACGATCCGCAGCCGGCCGTCGCGCTGGCTCACGCAGCCGTGCAGGACCTTGCTGCCGCTTTCGCGCGTGACGGCGGCCAGCGAGGTGCCGCCCAGGGCGACGAACAGGGCGAGCGCGGCCGCGACGTTGGCGAAGGTCAACCGCGCGCGTACCGCGCAGACAAGGTGTGTGGGTTGCATAGGTTCGACTCCTCCAGAAAAGAGGGTCGAAGCTTAGATCGCAGCCGGCCGCTAGGCCTTGAGGTGCGCCCACGCCTCCGGATGCGCCGCCAGCCACTCGCCGACCCCGATCGGCGGGTGGCCGGCGAGGCGCTCCACGGCGTCGGAGACGACGTCCATCTCCCCCGCGCCGACCGCCACGAACGACGTCACCCAGCCGTCCTTCTCCCAGTCCGGCGCGTCGATGTAGGCGCGGGACTCGTAGGCGCCCTGGACGGTCTCGTTGCGGAAGCGGATCTCGCGGCCGCAGACCTCGCTGAGGCGCTCGGCCGCCCAGGCGAACGTGTGCGCCTCGGGGCCGGTCAGGTCGTACGTCTCGCCGTCGTGCGTGCCGTCGTCGGTCGTCAGGACCGCGGCGGCCGCGTCGGCGACGTCGTCGCGCGCCACCCAGGCGCAGCGGCCCTCGCCGGCCGGCCCGCGGATCACGCCGTCCTCGCCGACCAGCAGCGGCAGGAAGTCGGCGTACTGCGAGTCGCGCAGGAACGTCCACGCGAGGCCGCTCTCCCTGATCAGCTGCTCGGTCGCCCAGTGGTGCTGGGCGAACGTGAACGCCGCGTCGGGGTCGGCGCCCAGGAACGACGTGTAGACGATGCGCCGCACGCCCGCGTCGACCGCCGCGCGCACCGCGTGCGCGTGCTCGACGACGCGGTCGGCCGCCTCGCGCGCCGAGACCAGGAAGAGCGTCGTGGAGCCGCCCAGCGCTTCGGTCAGCTCGACCTGGTCGCGGTAGCCGCGCGGGCCCATCGCCACCGCCTCGAACCCCGCGACCGGCGGCACGCGCGCCAGGTCGCGCACGACGAGGCGCGGACGCAGGCCGGCGGCCACCAGCCGCTGCGCGACGCGCGACCCGACGGCGCCCGTCGCCCCCGTCACCGCGATGCTCACACCAGCAGCTCCGTGCCGATCCAGGCGATGATCGCCACCAGCACCAGCGCGCTCAGCAGCCCCACGAGCACGCGGCGCGCCGAGTCCCGGCCGTCCGCGCCCGGGCCGGACGTCGTCGGGAGCAGCTCGGCCTGCAGCAGCACCTCGCGCGCCACGCTCGCGCCCGAGCGCGGGACGAGCACGTCGCGCGGACCGGCGGCCAGCATGTCGGGGACGTCGAAGCCCGCCGAGCGCTTCAGCATCGACGGCACGCCCTCCGCCAGCAGCAGCCCCTGGATCAGCTCCGCCTCGGCCTGGTTGCGGCCGGCGGCGACCTTCGTCAGCTCGCCCTCGCTGAGCTGCGGCTTGATCTTGCGCGCCCGCTCCTGCTGCGCGGTGACCGGCGCGTCCTCGCCGCCGACGACGCCCGAGTACACGAGCGGCATGCCGCAGTCGCGGCAGAAGCGCTCGTCGAGCGGATGCGGCGTGGCGCAGCTCGGGCAGACGAGGGGCTCAGACTCCCGCATCCACCAGCACCTCGACCTCGGTCACTTTGCCGTCCGGGTCGATGCGCCAGTTGCGGACCTCCGGCGCGTCCTCGGCGACGCCGACGATCAGCCACTCGACGCCCGGCCAGTTGGCCGCGAAGTTCACGTCGGTCTGCGACGGGCGCGGCGCCGAGCGCGTGTGCGAGTGGTAGATGATCGCCGCGCGGTCTTCAGCGTCGGTGACGTCGCCCAGGCGGAACAGGTCGGCCGGCCCGACCTCGAAGCGGAACGGGCTGTGCGCGGTGTTCTCCACCGGCACGACCTCCTCGGCCACGCCGTCGCGCAGCCAGATGAACCCGCAGCACTCGTCGGGCGCGTCACGCAGGGCGTGGTCGACGATCTGCTGCAACAGGTCCGGGGCGATCTGCATCCCCCCGGACGATACCGCCGCGCCTGGCCTACTCGGGGCTGACGGCGGCGCCGCGCTCGCGCTCGCGCCGGGCGTCGGCCGTGAGCGGCTCGCCGGTGATCGCGTCGAACCGCGGGGCCGGCGTCTCGGACGCCGCGACGACCGCCGGGCGATCGTCGTCATGGTCGGTCATGCCGGACAGCGAGTCCTTGAACTCGCGCATGCCCTTGCCCATCGCGCGTCCTGCCTCAGGCAGCTTCTTGGGGCCGAGCACGATCAGCGCGATGACGAGGATGACGATGAGCTCGGGGAAACCTACGCTAGGCATGACGTGAAGTCTCGCAGACGAAGTGTTGGCCTTGGGTTTCCTGCCGCGTTGGCAGTATCGGCAGCTACCACCAGACGGTCGAGTCGAGGTTCGCGACCTCGTCGACCGGCAGCGTGTAGATCCCGGACGACAGGTACTTCCACCCGTCGTCGCAGACGATGAAGACGACGTTGCCCTCGTCCATCTCGTTGGCGATGCGCACCGCGATCGAGGCGATCGCGCCCGAGGAGACGCCGGCGAAGATGCCCTCCTCGTCGAGCAGCTTGCGCGTCCAGATGATCGCGTCGCGGTTCGTGACGAAGATCTTCCGGTCCAGCACGGAGAGGTCGATGATCGGCGGGATGAACCCGTCGTCCAGCGACCGCAGCCCCTGGACCGGCTCGCCCTGCATGGGCTCCGCCGCGACGATCTTGACCGCGTCGCCGAGCTCCTCCTTGAAGCGCCGGCCGTTGCCCATCAGCGTGCCGCCCGTGCCGAGGCCCGCGACGAACGCGGAGATGTCGCCGTCGAGCTCCTGCAGGATCTCCGGCGCGGTGCCCTCGTAGTGGGCGCGCGGGTTGGCCGGGTTCCCGTACTGGTAGGGCATGTAGTACGAGGCGTCCTCCTCGGCCATCTTCAACGCCATCGCGACGGCGCCGTTGGAGCCCAGGTTGCCCGGCGAGTACACGATCTCCGCGCCGTACATCTGCAGCAGCTGCGTGCGCTCGGGCGTCACGTTGTCGGGCATGACGACCTTGAGCCGGTAGCCCTTGCGGGAGCAGATCATGGCCAGCGAGATGCCGGTGTTGCCCGACGTCGGCTCGAGGATCGTCATGCCGGGCTTGATCGCGCCCTTCTCCTCGGCGTCCTCGATGAGCGCCCGCGCGACCCGGTCCTTCACGGACCCGGTCGGGTTGTGCGACTCCATCTTGGCCCAGATGCGCACGCCCGGCTTGGGCGACAGGCGGCGCAGCTCGACCAGCGGGGTGTTGCCGATCGCCTGCACGATGTCGCCGTAGCGACCGCCGCAGGGCCGGTTCTGAAGAGGCGGGACAGCCATG
>DATDMD010000098.1:0-3490 GCA_036518975.1 Baekduia sp. | reverse complement strand
ACGTACGGGGTCTTGAACTCGATGTTCTCCATCGCCCGCGCGCGCCCCTCCATGATCTTGGAGGCGCGGAACTCGTCGCGGCGGTGGACCAGGACGACCTTGCGGCCGAACTTGGCGAGGAACATCGCCTCCTCCATCGCGGAGTCGCCGCCGCCCACGACCATGATCACCTGGTCCTTGAAGAACGCGGCGTCGCACGTGGCGCAGTAGGACACGCCGGCGCCGCCGAGCTCGGCCTCGCCCGGGACGCCCAGCTTCTTGTGCTCGGCGCCCATCGCGAGGATGACCGTGCGCGCCAGGTGCACGTCCTTGCCGACGTGGACCTCGTGCGTCCCGCCCGGCTCCTCGGCCAGCTTGACCGACGTCGCCTGGTCGGTGATGAAGCGCGCCCCGAAGTCCTCGGCCTGCGCGCGCATCTTGTTCATCAGCTCGGGACCCTCGACGCCGCCGCCCGGGAAGCCGGGGTAGTTCTCGACCTCGGTGGTCTGCTGCAGCAGGCCGCCCCACATGAAGCCCTCGATCACCAGCGGGCTCAGGTTCGCGCGCGCGGTGTACAGCGCGGCGGTGTACCCGGCGGGTCCGCTTCCGATGATGATCACGTTCTCGACGTCGGCCATGCTGTGGGTCCTCCCCGGTTCAAGTCGCTTCACTTTGTATAGTACCGACAGTCGGACGCCCGTTACGCCGGGCTGCCCGCTCGGCCTTCCACCGCGCCACCGTGCGCCGCAACTGGAAGTAGGCCACCGCGCCCGGGATCGTCGGCAGGTAGAACGCGAACAGCCGGTAGGTCAGCACGGCCACGACGATCGTGTCCTTCGACTCGCCCCCGAAGGCGACGAACGCGCCGATCATCCCACCATCGACGCCGCCCACGCCACCTGGCAGCGGCAGCAGGTTGAAGAGCATCCCGACGAAGTAGCCCATCACGATCACGGCCCACGGCGGAGCCTCGCCGAACGCCTTGAACGAGGCCCACAGGATCGCGATGTTGAACCCCCAGTAGGCGATCGAGCCGACCAGCGCCAGGTCGCCCGAGCGCACCAGCTGCACCGAGATCCGGATCCCGGACGAGATCGCGGCCGGCAGGTTCGACGCCTTCTGCGCCAGCCGCCCGACCCTCCCGTGCCTGCGCGCGTAGCCCTCGAGGCGCTTCTGCAGGTCGGTCGGCGTGAGCGACGCCAGCAGCGCGAGCCCGAACGCGATCAACCCGATGACCGCCGGCAGCAGCGTGATCGCCCAGTCGTCGCTGCCCTCCAGGACGCCGAAGTACAGGCCGAAGCCGCCCAGGACGACGGCCGCCATGTACACGCCGTAGGTCAGGACCAGGAACGCGAGCGTCTGGTCGGCCACCGCGCGCGGCGGCATCCCGGCGCGCCGCAGCGCCCACGCCGTCAGCGCGATCCCGCCGGCCCCGCCCGCGGCGAACACGCGCGTCGCGGCCAGCCCGGCCATCGTGATCTGGTAGCTCTCGACCGCGGTCAGCCGGAACCCGTCGCGCACGTAGACGCCCTGGAAGAGGAGCACGTAGCCGCCGAACGACAGCACGGTGAACGCGCCCGCGACGATCAACCACAGGGGGTCGCCGTCCTTGACCTCCTTCCACGTGTCGCCCAGGCCGGCGAGCTGCGGCAGGACCGCGGCGAAGAACACGATGCACACCAGGACGAGGAGGCCGCCGAGCAGCACGGTGCGCCGCGTCACCCGGATGATCGGCATCTCCTCGTCGTCGTCGACCTCGTCCACCGCGTCGACCATGTCGACGTCGGAGGTCATGCGTGCGCCCGCCGCTCCAGTGCCTGCAGGGCGCTCGCGATCCGGCCCAGGGGCTTGCCGGCCGTGGGCGCGACGAGCCGCACGCCCTCGGTCAGGGCCGCGCCGGCGAGGAGGTCGACCAGGTAGTGCTCGCCGAGGTAGACGAGCGCGAAGCCGAGCGTCAACGCGTACGTCCAGCCCACCGCTCCCTCGACCGGCCCCGCCTCGCTCAGGAGGTGGGCGGCCATCAGCGAGGTCGCGAAGTGCAGCGAGGGCATGGCGGCGAGGGGGTTGCCTCCCAGGACACTGTAAAGCGGCTCCCAGCTGTCCTTCCAGAACGCCTCGCCGTGCTCGACCATCATCCGGCGGATCGCGACGTCGCCCTGCTCGCCCAGACGTCCGTGCAGAGACGCGTACCACGGCGGCGCGGTCGGCACCGCCCAGTAGCCGATCAGCCCGATGTCGAAGACCGCGTACGTCAGCGCCGCGGTGCGCGGGAAGCGCTCCGGATGGCGCCACAGCACGTAGGCGACGGTCCCGTGCGGGAAGGCGAACCACAGCCAGTGCGACCACACGAGCACCTGGTCGCGCCGGCGGATCCGGCCCGGCACCGAGAACCAGCGCTGCAGCCGGACGTTGGGCATCTCGCCCAGCCCGAGGAGCCGGTCGATGCGCTCCGGGTAGTCCAGGTGGACCCGGCGCTCGAGCGCCTCCGGGTCGTCGTTGGGCATCTGGTAGGTGACCGTGTAGGCGTACATCTGCAGCACGCACAGCGCGACATCGCGCTTCTTGGAGCGCGGGAGGGCGATGCTGAGGGCGAGCGGCGCGGCGGCCGCGGCGGCGGTGACGACGGGCGGTGGGATCCGCGCGCGCCGGCGGACGAGCGGGACCGTCACACCGGCCGCGACAACGCCCCACGCTGCTGCGCGAAGGGCTGAGGACAGGCGCACGAGGCGGGCCAGTCTAGTCCCCCGGCCGGATCGTCCCCTGCAAGCAGAGCGCCGCTGGTCGTCGCGCCGAGCCGGTAGCGTCCGCGCGACTGGTGAGTTCCCTCGACACGGAGCTGCAACCCGGGGACGAGTTCGCCGGCTATCGCGTGACCGGCGTCGCCGGTCGCGGCGGCATGGGCGTCGTGTACCGCGCCGAGCAGCTCGACCTCCAGCGGCCGGTCGCGCTGAAGCTCATCGCGACGCCGCTCGCGCGCGACGAGGCCTTCCGCGAGCGCTTCGTCCGCGAGTCCCGCGCGGCGGCGGCGATCGACCACCCCAACGTGGTCCCGGTCTACTCCGCCGGCGAGGACGACGGCCGCCTGTACCTGGCGATGCGGTTCGTCGACGGCGAGAACCTGCGGACGCTCGTCCACCGCGAGGGCCCGATGGAGCCGGCGCGCGCGGCGTCGGTGATCGCGCAGATCGGCAACGCGCTGGACGCCGCTCACGCGCGCGGGCTCGTGCACCGCGACATCAAGCCGGCCAACGTCCTGCTCGACGGTCAGCACGCGTACCTCACGGACTTCGGGCTCACCAAGCGGCTGACGGGCGAGACGACGATGACCGGCTCGGGCCGCTGGGTCGGCACGCTCGGCTACATCGCGCCGGAGCAGATCCGCGGCGAGGGCGTCGACGCGCGCGCCGACGTCTACGCGCTCGGCTGCCTGTTGTTCTACGTGTTGACCGGCGTCGCGCCGTACCGCCGCGACTCCGACGAGGCGACGCTCTACGCGCACCTCAACGACCCG
>DATDMD010000097.1:0-39868 GCA_036518975.1 Baekduia sp. | reverse complement strand
AGTCGGCGGGCGCGCTGTGCGCTACAGACCAGCTCCCCGTCCCTGGCTCCGAGGACCTGGTCGCGCGCGCGGTCCTGCTGTCGCCGCCGGTCTTGGACGCCGCCCACCGGGAGGCGCTCGGCGAGCGCTGGGCGCAGGCGCTCGCGGACCGGGCCGGCGGCTGGGACGCGCTGCGGGCCGCGCCGGTCGACCAGGTTGTAGGGCTCGGCGAGGCGCTGCTCGGCGATCCCGCCTTCGCCGGCACGCGCGGCGGCGCGCTGCCGATGATCCACCCGGCGACGCTGCCCGCCGGGCCCGCGGACGCCGCCCGCGCCCGCACCGGCGTCGACGTCCTGCTCGGCACCACGGCCGACGAGGGCGCGTTCTTCTTCCGGGCGGCCGGCCGCCGTCCCGAGCCCGACGCGGACGGCCTGCGCGCGATGGTCGCGCACCTGCCCGGCGTGGAGGACGCCGACGCGGAGAGCGCCCGCTGGCGCACCATCCTCGGACCCGAGACCGACACCAACACCTTGCTCGTGCGCATCGGCGGCGAGGCGCTCGTCGAGCGGCCGGCTACGCGCTGGGCGGCCCAGCGCGCCCAGGCCGGCGGCCGCGTGCACCGCCTGCGCGTCGACCACGCGGCCCCGGACCCCGACCTCGGCGCGCTGCACAGCGTCGACGTGCCGCTGCTGTTCGGGACCTACGACGACGGCGGCGCCGGCACGCCGATGGCGGGGGACACGCCGCGCGCGGCGGAGGTCTCGGCCGCGCTGCGCGGCGCCGTCGGCGCGTTCGCCCGCGGCGAGGACCCGGGCTGGCCGGCGCGCGAGGCGAGCGGCGACGGCGCGGTCGCGGTCTTCGGTGGCCCCGGCGACGTGCCGCCCATGCGCGTCGCCGCGCCGGCGACGCAATCTGTGTCCTAACTCTCCTACTGGACACACTTTGGCAGTTCGTGTACGTTCTGCCTCCCGCGTGCTGCGTGCCTGACCGCACGCAGCGTCTGGAGGAGAACCCATGGTCAGCCGCTGTCCCGCGATCCCTGAGCCGCCCCTGCCCGGAGCCACCGCATGACCGCCCTGCTCGAGGTGCGCGGCCTGCGGGTGACCTACGGCGGCGTGGTCGCCGTGGACGCGGTCGACCTCGACGTGGCCGAGGCCTCGGTCGTCGGCCTCATCGGCCCCAACGGCGCCGGCAAGACCTCCATGATCGACGCGCTCACCGGCTACCACCTGCCCAGCGCGGGCACCGTCGGCTTCGAGGGCGAGGACATCACCAGGGTCCGCCCGCACCTGCGCGCGCGTCGCGGGATGGTCCGGACGTTCCAGTCCGTCGAGCTGTTCGACGACCTCACGGTCGAGGAGAACCTCCAGGTCGCCGCCGACGGCCTGAGCGTCACCCGCGCGCTGCGCGACGTGTTCCTGCCGGCCCGGCCGACCGCGCGCGACGACGTCGCCTGGGCGCTGGAGGTGTGCGGGCTGACCGACGTCGCGGACGCCCGCCCGACCGAGCTGTCGCACGGCCGCCGCAAGCTCGTCGGCGTCGCCCGCGCGCTCGCGCGCCGCCCGCGCCTCGTCCTGCTCGACGAGCCCGCCGCCGGCCTGGACACCGACGAGTCGCTCGAGCTCGGCCGCCGCCTCGCCGCGATGCCCGAGCAGGGCGTGAGCGTCCTGCTGGTCGACCACGACATGGGGTTGGTCCTCGGCGTCTGCGACGACATCTACGTGTTGGACTTCGGCAGGCTCATCGCGCACGGCGCGCCGGCGCGGATCCAGCAGGACCCGGCCGTTCTGGGCGCCTACCTCGGCACCGAGGAGATCGCGCATGCCTGAGGGCGCCGCCCATCGCCTGCGCCTCGACGGCCTGGCCGCGGGCTACGACGGCGTCCCGGTCGTCCGCGACCTGAGCCTCCACGTCGCGCCCGGCGAGGTCGTCGCGCTGCTCGGCCCCAACGGCGCCGGCAAGACCACCACCTTGATGACGGTCGCCGGCCTGCTGGCGCCGATCGGCGGAGCGGTCGAGGTCGACGGCGAGTCCGTCGCCGGCCGCCCCGCGCACAAGCTCGCGCGCTCCGGCGTCGCGCTCGTCCCCGAGGGCCGCTCGCTGTTCTTCGGCCTGACGGTCGCCGAGCACCTCAAGCTGGCCGAGGGCCGCGAGCCGCTGGCCAAGGGCGAGTTGATGACCTTGCTCCCCGAGCTGGAGAAGTGCCTGGGCCGCAAGGCCGGCGTCCTGTCGGGCGGCGAGCAGCAGATGCTCGCGGTCGGCCGCGCGTTGGTCAGCCGGCCGCGGCTGCTCCTGGTCGACGAGATGAGCCTCGGCCTCGCGCCGGTCATCGTCGAGCGGCTGCTCCCGATCCTGCGCCGCGTGGCCGCCGATCTCGGCGCCGGCGTCCTGTTCGTCGAGCAGCACGTCGCGCTCGCGCTGAAGGTGGCGGACCGCGCCTACGTCTTGAATCACGGTCGGCTGGTCCTGGAGGGCGCGGCGTCCGAGCTGCGCGACCAGCCCGACGTCCTGAAGTCCAGCTACCTCGGTGAGGTGGCTGTTGCCTAGCACGTACGCACAGCACGCACAGAGGAGAGGTGCTCACATGAGCGGTCGGTTCAAGGTGTCGGGAGCGCTCGTCGCGCTCTCGCTGGCGGTCGTCGCCGCCACAGGCTGCGGCAGCAGCAGCGACGACATGTCCACCAACGGCGGCAGCACGCAGGCCGCCACCACGCAGGCGGCGGCCCCGGCGGCCGACGCGCTCGGCACGCCCAAGGCGGCGAGCGGGAAGCCGATCGTCCTGGGCCTGCTCAACCTCGAGTCCGGCCCGGTGACGTTCCCCGAGTACCGCCAGGCCGCCGAGCTCGCGGTCAAGTACATCAACGACTACAAGGGCGGCATCGGCGGCCGGCCGGTCCAGATCGCCAGCTGCCCGACGGACGGCCAGCCCGCGACCTCGGGCCGCTGCGCCAACCAGCTCGCCGACAAGAACCCGACGGCGATCCTCGGTGGCGCCGACACCGGAGCGCCGGGCGCGTTCCCGGTGTACAAGCGCAAGGACCTGGCCTACATGGGCGGGATCCCGTTCACGCCGGTCGAGAGCAACGCCCCCAACGCGGTGCAGTTCTACTCCGTGAGCGTCGGCGACAACCTCGCCACGGTGCAGTACGCCACCAAGACGCTCGGCGTCAAGAAGGCGTCGGTCATCTACACCGACGACACGCAGGGCAAGGCCACCGGGCTGGGCGTCATCGTCCCGGCGTTCAAGGCGGCCGGCGCCGACGTCAAGGCGATCCCGGTCTCGCCCAGCGCGGCGGACCTGAGCTCGACGGCCGCGGCCGCGATCGAGAGCTCGCCTGACGCGGTGTACGTCAACACGCCCAACGCGTGCCCGGCGGTCCTCAAGGCGCTCAAGGCCGTCGGTTACTCGGGCAAGATCATGGGCATCGACCCGTGCACCTCGCCGCCGGCGCTGAAGGCCGCCGGCGACTCCGCGGAGGGCCTGTACTTCGCGCAGCCGTTCGAGTCGCTGGACAGCGGCAGCGACGACGCGAACCTGATGCTCGCGGCCATCAAGAAGTACGGCGGCTCCGACATCGCGCTCGACTCGATCGCGCAGGCCGGCTTCAGCTCGGTGATGAACGTGCAGGCCGCGCTGGACGGCGTGACCGACCTCAACACCAAGAACATCCTGGCGGCGTTCAAGGACGGCCAGACGCACGACAACTTCCTCGCGCACCCCTACACGTGCGACGGGAAGCAGCTGGCCGGCAACGTCGCGGTCTGCAACGCGTACCAGTTGATCAAGCAGGTCAAGGGCGGCAAGGTCGTGACGGTCGACAAGGACTGGGTGACCGGCGCCGCGCTGTACAAGCCGCAGAGCTAGCGGGACCGTGTCCTCCTACATCCTGTTCCTCCTGCTGGGCCTGGGGTCGGGTGCCGTCTACGGCATGCTGGCCCTGGGCCTGGTGCTCAAGTACCGCAGCGGCGGCGTCGTGGACTTCAGCCACGGCGCCGTCGCGATGTTCATCGCCTACGTCTACCTCGGGCTGCGCCAGGACGGCACGCTGCAGTTCCCGTGGCTGGGGATCCCGCACTCGGTCTCGCTGGGCTCCGCCCTGGGGACGTGGCCGGCCATCCTGGTGTCCTTGGTCTACGCCGCGGTGCTGGGCGCCGTGTTGTACGTCTTGATCTACCGGCCGCTGCGCGACGCGACGCCGCTGACGCGCGTGTGCGCGTCGGTCGGCACGATGCTGGCGCTGCAGGCGGTCGCCGTCCTGAACTTCGGCACGACGGCGAAGTCGACGCCGGCGATCCTGCCCGACCAGCCGTTCAAGATCGGGAACATCACGGTCCCGGTCGACCGGCTGTGGTTCGCGGGCATCGTGATCGTCCTGGCGGCGCTGCTGGCCGCCGTCTACCGCTTCACGCGCTTCGGGCTGGCCACGCGCGCCTCGGCCGAGAACGAGCAGGGCGCCGCGCTGGTCGGGCTCAACGCCGACCGGATCGCCGCCGGCAACTGGGTCCTGGCGACGATCCTCGCGGGCATCGCGGGCATCCTGATCGCGCCGGTCTCGACGGTCGACCCCACGTCCTACACCTTGTTCATCGTCCCGGCGCTGGGCTGCGCGCTGCTCGCTCGGTTCACGTCGTTCGGCGTCGCCGCCGGCGCGGGCCTCGCGCTCGGGATGCTGCAGAGCGAGATCACCAAGTTGATCTCGGTCTTCTCGTGGCTGCCGCAGGAGGGCCTGCCGCAGGCGCTGCCGTTCCTGCTCATCGTGCTGGCGATGACCGTGTTCTCGCGCGGCGTCGGCGCGCGCGGCGAGGTGGCCGAGCGCAAGAACCCGTCGCTCGGGCGCCCCTCGCGGCCGGCCGCGACCGCGGTGATGTGCTTCGTGATCGGCACGCTGGGGCTCGTCGTGCTGAGCGGGTCGCTGCGCGTCGCGCTGACCGCCTCGATCTGCACCACGTGCATGGCGCTGTCGCTGGTCGTGCTGACCGGCTACGTCGGCCAGGTGTCGCTGGCGCAGATGTCGTTCGCGGGCGTCGGCGCGTTCACGCTGACGCACATCGCCTCGTCGCACGGCGTGCCGTTCCTGGTGTCCTTGATCGGCGGCGCGCTGGTCGCGGTCCCGCTGGGGCTGCTCATCGGGCTGCCGGCGCTGCGGCTGCGCGGCGTCAACCTCGCGGTGGTGACGCTGGCCGCGGCGTTCGCGCTGGACGCGGTGCTGTTCAACAACGACAAGTTCAGCGGCGGCCTCGCGGGGCGCGACGTGCCGTCGCCGACGATCTTCGGGTGGGACGTCGGGATCGCCCACGGCAACGACTACCCGCGCGTGATCTTCGGCGTGGTCGCGCTGCTCATCGTGTGCCTGGTCGGCGTCGGCGTCGCGCGCCTGCGCAACGGCCCGGCCGGCCGCATGTTCATCGCGGTGCGCTCCAACGAGCGCGCGGCGGCGGCGGTCGGCATCGACGTCGCGCGGACCAAGTTGATGGCCTTCGCGCTGTCGGCGTTCATCGCCGGCCTGGGCGGCGGGCTCCTGGCCTACCAGCAGCAGACGGTCAGCGCGCCGTCGTTCGCGACGTTCGCCTCGCTGTCGCTGCTGGCCGTGACCTACGTCGCGGGCGTCGGGCGCATCGCGGGCGCGGTCGTGGCCGGGCTGATGCTGTCGAGCACGGGCCTGTTCGTCACCGCGCTCGACAAGGCGTTCGGCGTGGGCAAGTACCAGCTCTTGGTCGCGGGCGTCGCCCTGACGCTGACGGCGATCAAGCAGCCGGACGGCATCGCGGCGACCCCGCCGCCGCCGCTGGTCAAGTTGTGGCACATGATCATGGGGCGCTGGGGTGGGCGCAACGGGAACGCGGGCGGCGCGGCGCGGTCGGCGCCGTCGTCGGCGTCGTCGGCACCGCCACCGCCCGTGCGGTCCGCGGTGAAGTCGTGATCGGGCTGGACCACGTGGGGCTGTCGGTCGCCGACCTGGACGCGGCGGCCGACTTCTACGGCCGGGCCTTCGGGTTCGAGCGCGAGCACGCGTTCGCGCTGGGCGTGGACGGCATCCGCGGCGTGATGCTCCTGCACGCGCCGTCGGGTGGCCGGTTGGAGCTGTTCTCGCGGCCGGCGCTGGTGGACCCCGGCGTGGCCGGCCGGACGCCGATCGAGACCATCGGGTACGGCGGCTTCGGCCACGTCGCGCTGACGGCGCCGGAGCTCGACGCGACGTTCGCGCGGGCGCTGGACGCCGGTGCGGTCGCGCGCGTCCCGCCCTCGCCGTCGCCCGAGCCGGGCGTGCGCTTCGCGTTCGTGGCCGACCCGGAGGGGAACCTGGTGGAGCTCGTCGGGCGGGGCGCCTGACGTGGCGGGCCGGCTGGCCGGCAGGCGCGTCCTGATCACCGGCACGGCGGGCGGCCAGGGCGCGGCGGCGGCGCGGCTGTTCGCGGCCGAGGGCGCGCGGGTGGCCGGATGCGACCTGGATCGCTCGCGCGCGGAGGCCGTCGCGGCGGAGGTCCGGGCGGACGGGGGCGACATGGTGGCCTTCGCGCCCGTCGACCTCGCTGATCCGAATGGTGCCGAGCGCTGGGTCGAGGATGCGGTCGGGGCGCTCGGCGGCGTCGACCTCCTGTACAACAACGCCTCGGCGACGCGCGTCGGCCCGTTCGAGGAGGTGACCTGGGACGACTGGCGCTTCACGCTGCACAACGAGCTCGACCTGATCTTCACGGTGACGCGCGCGGCGTGGGAGCACCTCGCGGCCGCGCGCGGGTCGATCATCAACACGGCGTCGGTGTCGGCGTGGCGTGGCGCGGCGTTCACCGAGCAGGCGGCGCATGGCGCGGCGAAGGGCGGCGTGCTGGCGCTCACGCGGCACCTCGCGGCCTCGGGCGCGCGGCGCGGCATCCGGGCGAACTCGATCTCGCCGGGGTTGACGGTGACGCCGCAGATCCAGGAGTTCCTGGACGATCCCGAGCATCCGATGCACGGGATGGAGGCCGCCCATCCGCTCGGGCGCCTCGGGAGGCCGGAGGACGTTGCGCGGGTCGCGCTGTTCCTGGCCAGCGACGACGCGGCCTATCTCAATGCCATTGACATCGTGGTCGACGGCGGGCAGTCGGTGATCGTGTAGATGTCGGCGTTCGTCGGCACGCTGGTGCGCCGGGGCGAGCCCGGCTACGAGGAGGCGCGGGTCGGCCGCGTGTTCAACGCGCGCCGGCCGGAGCGCTACCCGGCCGCGGTGCTGCTGGCGGCGTGCGCGGACGACGTCGTGGCGGGCGTGGGGCTGGCGCGCGACGAGGGCTGGAAGGTGTCGGTCCGGTCCGGCGGGCACTCGTGGGCCGTGTGGTCGGTGCGCGACGACACGCTCCTGATCGACCTCGGCGCCATGAAGGACATCACCTACGACGAGGGGACCGGGATCGCGACGGCGACGCCGGCCGTGCGCGGCGGCGAGGACCTCGCGCCGTTCCTGGAGGCGCGCGGGCGCATGTTCCCGGGCGGGCACTGCGCGAGCGTCGGGCTCGGCGGGTTCCTGCTGCAGGGCGGCCAGGGGTGGAACAGCCGGCAGTGGGGCTGGGGGTGCGAGAACGTGGTCGCGGTCGACGTCGTCACCGCCGGCGGCGAGCTGGTGCGCGCCGACGCGAGGCAGAACGTCGATCTGTACTGGGCCGCCCGCGGCGCCGGACCGGGGTTCCCCGGCGTCGTGACGCGGTTCCACCTGAAGACGTACGCCAAGCCCGCGGCGTTCACGCAGGACACGTGGACGTTCGCGCTGGACGACCTCGAGGAGCTGTTGTCGTGGTTGCACGACGTGCTCCCGGGGTTGGATCGGATCGTCGAGCCGGTTGTCGCCGCGACGCAACTGCCCGACGTCCCGCTGTTCGAGGGCGTGCGGCGGCCGGAGGGTCCCGGTGCTGCTGCTGCACACGACGGCCGCGTGTGAGTCCGAGGCGCAGGCCGACGCGTTGTTGTCCGCGTTGGACCCGCCCGCCGGGCTGGCGGCGCGTGCGCTCGGGCACGTGCGGGGGCTGACGACGATCGCCGACGAGAACGCCGCGCAGGCCGTGCAGAACCCCGAGGGGCATCGCTACGCCGTGGACTGCACCTGGTCGGACGCGAGCGCCGCGGAGCTCGCTCCCGTGTTGAAGGAGCTGTGGGGCGAGCTGCCGACCGAGCACTCGTTCTCGATCTGGTACGGCTGGGCGCCGACGCGCAAGCTGCCCGACATGGCGTTCTCGGTCGAGGCCGACGTCTACCTCGCGACGTACGTGATCTACACCGACGCGGCCGACGACGAGAGATATAGGACTTGGGTCCACGAGCAGACCGCGGCGCTGGCGGCCGCCGGCGACGCGGGGCGCGGGGTGTACCTGGGCGACACCGACTTCACGCGCCGGCCGGACCGGTTCCTGTCCGACGCGCACTTCGCGCGCCTGGAGGAGATCCGGGCGGCGCGCGATCCCGAGGGCCGGATCTGCGGCTACCTGATCGCCGACGGGGCCGCGCTCAACGCGGCGTGAGCCCGCCGTTGGGCACGAGCGTCGTCATCCCACGGTCCGGATCGGGTCGGTGACGCCGTCCCAGCCGTCGGCCGCCGCCCGGATCGACGCGTAGAACTCCAACAACGGCGGCGCGGACTGCAGGACCTCGACGTGGTGGCCGAGCAGCTCGGAGCCGTCGAACCACACCGCCGACGCCGGCCCGGTCCGGCCGGTGTGGAACGGGCGCAGGCCCAGCGCCTCCAGGCGCGCGGTCTCCGCCTCGAGGTCGTCGGCCAGCCACGCGACGTGGCCGAGGCCGCGCCGCCCGCCGAGCGCCTCGCGCAGGGCCGGCGGCTCGGCGGAATGCACAACCGTGAGCTCAACCAACACCTCACCGCACGCCGCGAACGCCGACGAGTGGTCGTACGACGCGGGCTCACCGCGGTACGTCGTCTCGTCGAACGCGAGGTGCTCGATCAGGAAGAACGGCCCGGTGCGCAGCGTCGCGATCGTCCGCGGAATGGCGGTCTCGAAGTCCTCGACGACGTACCCGAGATGGTGCACTTGACCGATCACCCTGCCACCCGTCCGATCGCATAGCGGAACACGTTGTCCATCGAGACGCTCCCGTCGTCGCGCACGAACGGCGCGATCGCCGGCGCCAGCGCGGCCCGGACCGCGTCCTCGCCGGCCGTCGCCATGGCCCGCGCGCCGCCGGCCGAGCACAGCACGGACAAGATGGTGTCCTCGACATCATCATGTCGCCAGCTCAGCGCGACCTCGCCGCCGCCGGCCGGCGCCAGGCCCGCGGCGGCCAGCAGCGCCTCCAGCCCGCCGGCCTCCGACAGCGCGTAGGGGGCGTAGCCGTCTCCCTGCGGCGGGACGAGCGCCGTCATCGCGAGGTGCAGCGCGGTGGACTCGCAGCGCTCGGGCTCGGCGAACGTCGTCGCCGCCACGAGCCCGCCGCCGCGCACGACTCGCGCCGCCTCGCGCACCGCGGCGACCGGGTCGGCCGCGACCGGGAAGGCGTTGACGCCCAGCGCGCGGTCGAACGCGCCGTCCTCGAACGGCAGCGCGTCGAGCGGCGCCCGCACGAACGTCCCGCCCGGCACGCGCCGCCGCGCGATCGCCATCAGCTCGGGCGTCGCGTCGATGCCGCTCACGACCGCCCCGCGCGCCGCCGCCAGCTCGGCCGCCAGCCCGGACCCGCAGCCGCAGTCGAGGACCGCGAGGCCCGCGCCGACGCCCAGCGCGTCGAGCACCGCTGTGAAGAGCGGGACGTTCTGCGGCTCGGCCAGCCGCGCCCAGTCCTCCGGCCGGCGGCCCCAGAGGGCGGCCTGCGCGGCGGCCGTGTCGCTCGCGGCGGTCATGTCAGGGTCAGCGCCCGGCGGCGCCGAAGCGCGGCAGGCCGGGGTGGGGGACGAGCCGGACCGGGACGTCGAGCACCGCGGGGCGGCCGGCGGCGAGCGCGCGCGCCAGCGCCGGGCCGACCTCCGCGGCCGTCTCGACGCGCTCGGCGTGGCAGCCGAACGCGCGAGCGATCGCGACGTGGTCGGTGCCCGCCAGGTCGGTCCCGAGCTCGAAGCCCGCGCGCCGCTGGCCGAGCCGGATGACGCCCCAGGCCGAGTTGTTGTGGATGACGTGGACGGCGTTCAGGCCGAGCCGGCGCGCGGTGTCCAGCTCCTGGACCGTGAACCCGAACGCGCCGTCGGCGGTGACGTTGACGACCGGCCGGTCGGGGAACGCGAGCTTGAGCGCGTTGGCGTAGGGGATGCCGAAGCCGAGGTGGCCCATCCCCGGCTCGTGGAAGCGCGTGCGCGGGGCGTGCGCGGGCGTGAGGTCGTTGGTGAAGAACGACGTGTGCGCGCCGTCGTAGACGACGAGCGCGTCGTCGGGCAGCGCGCGCCCGAGCGCGTCGGCCAGCGCGGCGGGGTGCATGGCCTGCTCGGCGTCACCGTCGTCGGCGGCCGCCGCGTCCATCAGCGCCGCCCGCGCCGCGCGGTGCTCGGCGACCAGCCCGTCGCGCCAGGCCCCGTCCGCGCGTCCGGTCCGCGCGTCCAACGCCACCAACAACTGCGCCAGGACCGCGCGCGCGTCCCCGACCAGCCCCTCGCTCACCGGCCGCGCCCGGCCGACGACCTGCGGATCAACATCAACTTGGACCAGCTCCTGCTCCGGCCAGCCGCGCACGACCGGCTCGCGCCCGTCCCACAACCACGACGAGAACCGGCAGCCGACGGCGAGGACCGCGTCGGCCTCGCGCATCGCGCGCACCACCGCCTCGCCACCGATCACGCCGCCATGGCCGAAGAAGTAGGGGTCGTCGGTCGCGATCGTCCCGAGCCCCATCTGCGTCGCGGTCGCCGCGGCGCCCAGCGCGTCGACGACCGCGCGCAGCTCGACCGCCGCGTCCGCGCGGGCCACGCCGCCGCCGGCGATGACGAGCGGGCGCTCGGCCGTCAGGAGCAGGTCCGCGGCGCGCGCGACCGCGTCGGCGGCGGCGCACGGCGGCGCCGGGACGACGCGCTCCAGCGGCGCGCCGAGCAGCGCGAGGTCGTACTCGGCCTCGGCCGTCAGCACGTCGGCGGGGATCTCCAGGTGGACCGGTCCCGGCCGGCCCGCCAGCGCCTCGCGCAGCGCCCGGTGCACCAGCGCCGGGAGCCGCGCCGGGTCGCGCACGACCGCGCCCCAGCGGGTGCTGGCGGAGAAGAGCTTCAGGTTGTCGGTCTCCATCGCCATGCCCTCATACGGTCGCGCGAGCGCGGACGGCACGCCGGAGGTGATGACCAGC
Source organism: Baekduia sp. (assembly GCA_036518975.1). Classification (GTDB taxonomy): domain Bacteria; phylum Actinomycetota; class Thermoleophilia; order Solirubrobacterales; family Solirubrobacteraceae; genus Baekduia. The sequence continues at coordinate 28,647 of DATDMD010000097.1, read as the reverse complement.
ACCGCGAGGTTGTCGGCGTACGCCGAGCCGAGGCCGCCGACGAGGTTGTGCGAGCCGGGACCGGACTCGCCGTAGGCGACCGCGATCCGCCCCGTCGCCGCGTAGACCGCCGCGGCCATCCAGCTCGCCGCGGCCTCGTGGCGCACGCCGACGTGCGTCAGCGCGTCGTCCTCGCCGACGGCCTGGAGGAACGTCGCGAGCTTCCCGGCCGGGATGCCGAAGACCTCGCGGACGCCGCAGGCGGTCAGGACGCGCGCCAGCGCCGCGCCTGCCGGGAGGCGCACCGACTTGCCGACCCTTTCCGGAGTTGGATGCAACACGCGCAACTGTATGCGATTATCACCGCCATGGGCAAGCCCGAGAAGATCGACTGGGACGACCGCGAGTTCGCCGAGGTCCGGCCGGGCATCTTCGGCGCGACCGTCCACACGCCCCAGCTCACCGCGACGCTCTACCGCTACGGCCCGGGCTCGGCGTGGGAGGAGCACCAGCACCCGCAGGACCAGGTCACGACCGTGCTCGCCGGCGCCGTCGACTTCGTGGTCGACGGCCAGCCCGTCCGCCTCACCGCGGGCCAGACCGCGGCGCTGCCCGGCGGCGTCTCGCACTCGGCCACGGTCCCGGCCGGCGGCATGGCCATCACCATCAACGTGCTCACCCACCGACCTGAGACGCCTCGTGCCTGAGCCCGACGGCTGGCTCGGCCTCGACGGCGCGCGCGTCGTGGTCGCCGGCGGCGCCGGGACGATCGGCCGCGCGCTCGTAGAGGGCTTCACGGACGCGGGCGCGCGCGTGGCGGTCATCGACCTCGACCCGGCGGGCGCCGGCGCGGTCCAGGTCGCGGCCGACCTCGGCGACGCGGCCGCCTGCCGCGCGGCCGTCGCGACCGCGCGGGAGGCGCTCGGCGGCCTCGACGTCTTCGTCCACGCGGTCGGCATCAACGACCGCCGGCCGATCGAGGAGTACGACGACGCCGACTGGGAGCGCTTCATCTCCATCAACTTGAGCAGCGCGTTCTTCACGGCCCAGGCCGTCCTGCCGGCGATGCGCGAGCAGGGCCACGGCCGCGTCGTCTTCTTCTCCAGCGTCGCCGGCCGCAGCGGCCACAAGCTGCACGGCCCGTACGCGGCGACCAAGGGCGCGATCAACCAGCTGACGCGCGTCATGGCCCACGAGTACGCCGAGCACGGCGTCACGGTCAACGCGGTCGCGCCCGGCTACATGGACACCGCGCTCACGCGCGCGTACCTGGAGGAGCACCCGGAGAAGCGCGCCGCGCTCGTCGAGCTGATCCCGGCGCGCCGCTTCGGGACGCTGGACGAGGTCGTCGGCCCGGTGCTGTTCCTGGCGTCGCGCCAGGCGGGCTTCGTCAACGGGCAGGTGCTGTACATCGACGGCGGCCGCACGGTCGTCTGAGTCACGAGAGGGGAACCAACCGATGGGTCGATTCGACGGGCGGACCGTCATGATCACGGGCGCCGGGACGGGCTTCGGCGCCGAGCTGGCGGTCAAGGCCGCCGAGGAGGGCGCCGGCACGGTCGTCATCCACTACCGGAGCAGCGAGGCCGGCGCGCGGGAGACGGCGGCGCGGGTCGAGGCGGCGGGCGCGGCGGCGCGGCTGGTGCAGGGCGACATCTCGTCGTGGGACGAGATCAAGCGCATGGTGTCGGAGGCGGGCGACGTCGACGTCCTGGTCAACAACGTCGGGGACATGGCGTCCGAGCAGACGGCGTGGGACGAGCTGACCGAGGCGACGATCGACCACGTGCTGGGCGTCGACATCAAGGGCACCATGTTGATGGTCCACGAGTTCGGCTCCGCGATGAAGGCGCGGGGGCGCGGCGCGATCGTCAACATCGGCTCGACGGTCATCGTCCGCGGGTCGCCGCGCGCGCCGATCTACGCCGCCGGCAAGTACGGGCTGCTCGGCATCACCAAGTCCTACGCCAAGGTGCTGGCGCCCGAGGTCCGCGTCAACACGTTCGCGCCGGGCTTCATGGCGACCGAAGCGGTCCTGACGCGTCCCGACTTCCAGGCGGGGCGCGGCGAGCAGATCACGCGCGACACGCCGATGGGCCGGATCCCGCCGCCCGAGGACCTGACCGCGGCGGCGCTGTTCCTCGGCACCGACGACGCCAACCACATCACGGGCAGCTACATGATCTGCGACGGCGGGTACAGCATGCTGGGGGCCTAGCAGTGCCTCCTTAAGTGTCGCTGCGGTCTCCGTTAGGTTCCGTTGACCAGGTTGCCGCAAGGTGGAGAGCATGCGCTTTCGTCTTGCGGCCCTGGTCGCCGTGTTCTCCGTCCTGGCCATCGTCATCGCCGCGTGCGGCGGCAACAACGGTGGTTCCAAGACGTCGGCCACGGACGCGGCGTCCGGGCTGACCGTCACGGTCCAGAACGACCAGGTGAGCCTCAAGCGGACGGCGAAGTCGACGGCCGGCACGGCCGGGACGTCCGGCACCGTGTCGTGCACCGACGACTACGCCAAGCTCGTCAAGGCGACCGCGGTCCCGGCACCGTCGCAGCCCTGGTACGCGACGACGCTCATCACGTGGCCGTCGGGCGGCAAGGAGACGACGGCGACGCTGTCGCACTCGTTGAAGAGCGCCCCGCAGCTGTGCGTCGTGCAGAGCGCCGACCAGAGCGCGTCGGCCATCGTCTACTTCAACGCCCAGGCCAAGGCCGGCGTCCAGAAGCTCCAGAGCGACAGCGCCAAGCAGCAGCAGGCCACGCAGGCGCCCGCCGCGCTGCAGTCCGCCGCGCAGGCCGCGGTCGGGACCGTGAGCAAGGGCGCGTTCCCGGCGCCGGCGGCGATCCTCCCGGCGATCACCTCGCAGGGCCTCTACGCCAAGTCGGTCGCCTCGATGGCGGACGCCACGGACACCGGGACGATCTACATCGTGACCGACAAGACCACCAACAAGACCCTGACCATGGTCGTCAAGGACAGCAAGGGCGTCGTCAACGTCGCCACCCAGGGCGTCAAGGGCTCGCCGAAGCTGACGACGGTCAAGAAGTAGGCCTGTAGGACTAGCGCTTGGTCAAGGCCACCAGGTAGCGCGTCGCGCGCCGGGTGGGGTTGACGAACGCGCAGGGCTGGGGGTCGGCGGCCAGCTGGAGGCAGTCGCCGGCGCCCAGCTCGTGGACCTGCTCGCCCTCGACGAACCGCAGGTGGCCGTCGAGGACCCAGATCTGCTGGTGGATGAAGGCGTAGGCGTCGGCGGCGATCGCGATGTTCGCCCCGGCTGGGAGGTCGACCTCGACGAGCTCGAGGCCGCCGTTGGCCGGGGGCGAGACCGCGCGGCGGACGTAGCCGGTGTCGGGATCGGTCCACACCGGCTGGTCGGCGGCGCGGCTGACGCGGTCGTCCTGGGCGTCGCGCCGCTCGGCGCGGGCGATGAGCTCGGAGAGCGTGACGCCGAGCGCCGCGGACAGGCGCCAGAGCAGCGCCGCGGTGGGCTGCGCCTCGCCGCGCTCGATCTTGGCGATCATCGCCCGGGATACGCCGGAGCGCTCGGCCAGCGCGCTGACCGAGAGGTCCTGGTCGGCGCGCGCGGCGCGCACGGCGGCGGCGAGGCGGGTCGTGAGGTGCTGGTCGTCGTCGGTGTCGTCGGTGTCGGGCATGGCGCGTGGTGTGACTATACGAGCATCGTCGGCTACTATCGTCACATCATGGTCGTGCGTGACGCCACCGTCGACGACGCCGCCGCGTGCGCGGCCATCTACGCGCCGTACGTGACCGGGACGGCGGTGAGCTTCGAGCTCGAGCCGCCGCCGGTCGAGGAGATGGCCGCGCGGATCGCGCGCGCCGCGGCGCGATGGGCGTGGCTGGTGCTGGAGGACGGCGAGGGCGGCGGCGGTCGTGTCGTGGGCTACGCCTACGGCGGGCCGTTCGCGGCGCGGGCCGCGTACCGGTGGTCGTGCGAGGTCAGCGTCTACCTGGAGCTGGGGCGCCGCCGGACCGGCGGCGGCCGCGCGCTGTACGAGGCGCTGCTGGAGCGGCTGGCGGCGCGCGGGTACCGGCGCGTGATGGCCGGGATGACGCTGCCCAACGACGCGAGCGCCGGCCTGCACCGCGCGCTGGGCTTCGAGCCGGTCGGCGTCTACCGCAAGGTGGGGTACAAGGATGGCGCCTGGCACGACGTCGCGTGGGTGCAGAGGACGCTCGTCGGCGACGACGCGCCGGTGGTCGAGCCGCCGCGGTGAGCGCGTCGTAGGATCCTCGGCGTGTCCGACGCTCCCACGCTCACGCTGCTGCACAACCCGCACTGCCCGACCTCGGTGCATGCGCTCGACGCCCTCGAGGCGGCGGGCCACGAGGTGCGGGTGCGGAAGTACCTGCTGGTCGCCGAGCGCCTCGACGAGGCCGAGCTGCGCTCCGTCGCGGAGCGCCTGGTGGGCGATCCGGTCGACGCGCTGATCCGCCGCGACAAGAAGTACAAGGACCTGGGCCTGGACGCCGACGGCTGGGACCTCGACCAGGTCGTCGCGACGCTCCTCGAGCACCCGTCGCTGCTGCAGCGGCCGATCCTGGACGACGGCACCGCGACGATGATCGGCCGCCCCCGGTCGCGCGCGGCGGAGTGGGCGGCCGCGGGCCGCGTGGTCTAGCGCCGGCGGGCAGGGGCCGGCGCGTGCCGGCCCTCGATCTGCGCGTAGTCCGGGGGCGCGGCGGGCAGCGCGGGAGTGTCATGGACATGCAGACGTTCGGCAGCTGGCGGGAGATCGACGACGCGATCGGCGACCGGACGTGGGGGAGCCATCCAGAGCAGGCGCGGCCGACGGTCGTGTTCCGCGGGCTCGCCCGGAGGGACTTCTCCAACGTCACGAGCCTCGCGCGGCTCGACGGCGACTACCCCGCGCTGGAGCGCCATCTGCTGCGCAACTTCCGCAAGTACGCGCACCAGCGGGCGCCCGGACCCACGACCTGGGACTGGCTCGCGCTCGGCCAGCACCACGGCCTGCCGACGCGCCTGCTCGACTGGACGTTCTCGCCGCTGGTCGCCCTGCACTTCGCGACCGCGACGTGGCCGGAGCAGGACGCCGTCCTCTGGTCGGTCGACTGCGCCCGCCTCCACGACGCGCTGCCGCCGCTGCTGCGCGAGATGCTCGACGCTGAGGGCTCGCTGGTCTTCACGACCGAGCAGCTCGCGGTCGCCGCGCCCGAGGTCGGCGACCTCGTCGAGCTTCAGATCGGCGACGAGCCCTTCGGGCTGTTCTTCGAGCCGCCGACCTTCGACGAGCGCATCGCCAGCCAGGCCGCGGTCCTCTCCGTGATGTCGGACCCGGCGTGCGAGCTCGACAGCTGGCTCACCGACCACCCCGGCCTCGGCCGCGCCTGGCGCATCCCGGCGGCGCTGAAGGTCGAGGTCCGCCGCCGCCTCGACCAGGCCCAGATCAACGAGCGCTCGCTCATGCCCGGCCTCGACGGCCTGGCCGCCTGGCTCCGCCGCTACTACTCACCCCAACGCGACGCCTCCTTCGCCGGCGCCTCGATGACCGGCAGCGAGGACCACGCCCAGGAAGAGGGCTCGATGAGCTGACCCGTCAAAACGATCAACCAAGTCGCGTGGGTCACGCAGGCCTGGCTTGGCGGGAGGGACGTTCATCAACAGCTTGGCCGATAGCGTGGGCCTGTGAACTGGATGGGCAGCTGGGTCGCCGGCAACTTCATCGTGCTAGGGGTGCTGCTCGTCATCTGCATCGCCTTCTGGGCACCGATCGGGATAGCTGCGGCACTCGTCGGCCTCGCCGCCAACGTGCCCTTCGCCGTCAACCGATGGCAGCGTGCTCATGGTCGTCGCTAACGCCTACCTCACCGGCCTGGGCATCGGAGCGATGCTCGGAGTCATCGCGGCGCTCATCTTTGCCGTTCGTTCGAGGTAGTGGGCGGCGTCTGCTCCGTCCTCGGCTCCATCCCACTCGCACGGGCTCGAAGGGTCGCTCTCGATGAAGCTGCCTAGCCAGACCGCGGTGGTTCGGTGAGCCTGCCTGGAGCTCGCGCGAACGGGCCGCCCGGCGGCGCGGACCGTCCCGATGGCGTCCTGGCACGACGCGCTGGGGCGTGGATCGTGGATGGAGTCGTGTTGACGATCCCGTACATGTTGATCCATGCCGTCCTCGGCGGTCTGGGTGCGCTCATCGGCACGGCCGGGGCGTTCGTGTACTGGACGGTTCTCGAGGGTTCCGGCAGTGGTCAGACGGTCGGCAAGCGGGCGACGTCGATCAGCGTGCGCAAGGCACCTGAAGAGCGCCTGCATCTTGGTCTCTCGCGCGCCCTTTTGCGCAATCTCGTCAAATGCATGCCGATCACGTATCTATGGGCGTTCGTTCGCACGGATGACCGCTGTCTGCACGATTTGGCGGCGGGCAGCAGCGTCAGCAGGAGCTGACCGCCGGATGGAAAGCCCTTACGAGGCGGCGGCCGGGACGTTCATCCCGCCTCCACCGCGACGGCGGCTGGTGCGCGCTCGATCGGCTGCGTAGCGATGCGCACCACGATCACCGCTGAGAGCACGAGCATCCCGCCCAGCAGCTGCGCCGGGCTGAAGGACTCGCCGAAGACCGCGAAGGCCAGCGTCACGGTCACGACTGGCTCCAGCGTCGAGAGGATCGAGGTCGCCGAGGGTCCCACGCGGCTCAGGCCGGCGAAGAACAGCCCGACCGCACCGACCGTCGAGACCCCGGCGATCGCCGCGATCCAGCCGTAGCCGCCGGCGCTGACCTCGCCGAGCCGCAGCGACCCGTCGACCGCGCCGACCACCGACAGCGTGAACGCCGCGCCCGTGCACACCAGCGTGCTGAGCGCCAATGGACTGACACGCCGCGTCACGCCCTCCGACACCAGGATGTAGGCGCTGTAGACGATCGCCGCGGTCAGCCCCAGCGCGGTGCCCAGCCCGTCCAGCGCGCCGGACGCCGCGCCCGCCAGCACCAGCACCAGGCCGCCGCAGGCCAGCAGCAGCGCGAACGCCGTCCGGCTGCTGAACGCCTCGCGCCCCAGCGCGACGGCCGCGACCGTCACGATCACCGGGAAGGTGTACAACAACAGCGCCAGCAGCGACGCGTCCAGCCGGTCCAGCGCCGCGAAGTACGCGCCCGCCTGGGCGCTGTAGCCGATCGCGCCCAGGGCGAGCGCCATCAGCGCGTCACGCCGCGGCAGCGCGAGCACCTCGCCACCCCGCCCGGTCACCAGGACGAAGCCCCACAGCACCGCCGCCGCCAGCACGAAGCGCACCGCGAGCAGCGTGCCGACCGTCGCGCCCGCGTCGTAGGCGAGCTTCCCGAAGACGCCCATCGCGCCGAAGCCGGCGGCCGACGCCAGGCAGAACAGGGCGCCCGTTCTGGCGTGGCTGGGGGAGGCGGGGGACATGGCCTGCGCATCGTCGCGACGAAACCACGTAGGAGCAACACCGATTCGTTACGAGATTGCGGTAGTTTCGCTACACGATGCTGGACCTCCGCCGTCTGCGCCTCCTCCGCGAGTTACACGCGCGTGGAACCGTCGCCGCCGTCGCCGACGCGCTGCAGTACACGCCCTCCGCGGTCTCGCAGCAGCTCGCGGTCCTGGAGCGCGAGGCCGGCCGCCCGCTCCTCGAGCGCGCCGGCCGCGGCGTCCGCCTGACCGACGACGCGCTCGTGCTCGTCCGCCACGCCGAGATCCTGCTGCGCCAGGCCGAGCTGGCCGAGGCCGACCTCGCCGCCGCCGGCGCCGGCCGCGTCGCGGGCCGCGCGCGCATCGCCTCGTTCCAGTCGATGGCGGTCCGCGTCGCCGTCCCGGCCCTCGCCGCGCTCGCCGCCACCGTCCCCGACCTGCGCTGCGAGCTGGTCGAGGCCGAGCCCGAGCAGGCGCTGCCAGCGCTGGCGCTGGGCGACGTCGACCTCGTCCTCGCCGACGAGTGGCGCCACCAGCCGCGGGCGCGGCCCGACGGCGTCGAGCGCGAGGACCTCCTCGTCGACCCGGTCGCGCTCGTCCTGCCCGCCGACCATCCCGCGGCGCGCGGACGGACGCGCCGCCGGACCGTCCCGCTCGCCGACCTCGCCGACCAGCCCTTCGTCACCGGCCACCCCGGCACCGGCTGGGAGGAGGTCACCGTCCGGGCCTGCCGCGAGCTCGGCGGCTTCGACCCCGACATCCGCCACCGGACGAACGACTCGGTCATCGGCCTCGCGCTCGTCACCGCCGGCCAGGCCGTGATGCTCCTGCCCGAGCTGGTCGGCTACACCGATCGGCCGGGCATCGCCGTCCGCATGCCGGCCGAGGGCGCGATCGACCGCACGATCTTCGTCGCGACCCGCGCCGCCGACGCGCGCCGCCCGTCGATCCAGGCCATCCGCGCCGCGGTGCGCGCTACGGCAGGAAGCCTGCGCGCCCCACGGCGAGCTCGAGCAGCCGCCCGAGCGTGAGGCCGTCGAGCACGTCGTCCCGATCCCGCGGACCGCGCAGCGTCTCGCGCAGCAGCGTCGCGAGCTCCTCGGCGCCGTCGTCGCCCGCCGGACGCACCGCCAGCGTCGCCCCATCCGCGTGCAGCTCCAGGCGCCGGCCCTCGGCGTCGAACGCGCGGTACTCGACGCTGTCCGGGAACCACGGCTCGTAGTAGGCGCCGACGTCGTCCGCCGACCGGTGGAACGTCACGTCCAGCCCGTCGGCGACCACGATCGGCGCCGTGACGCCGCCGCTCAAGCGAAGGCCTCGACCGGTGCGGGGCGCACAGCGTTGACGGGACGCGCGCGACGCGCGGAACTGGACTCGGGCATCGACGTCATCCTACCCGCGCATGAGGACGGAGCGGTGTGCTCAGCTCAGGATTCTCTCAGCCACGGTCTCGCCCAGGACGCCGGCGGCCGCGTCGAGTTGGGCGTCGGACAGGTACGGCGCCGGCCCGAGGCGCAGGACGTCGCCGCGGCTGTCGGTCAGCACGCCGGTGCGCGCCAGCGCCGCCTGGAGCTCCGCGGCGTGCGGCGTGTGCAACGCGAGGAACCCGCCGACGCGGTCCGGCGGCACCGTCCGGTCGCGCGCGACCGCGGTCTCCGGCAGGTCCAGCGCGTCGAACGCCGCGGCGAGCCGGCCGACCTGATGGCGGTAGACGGCGGGCAGGAGGTCCGGCGTCAGCCCGCGCTCCGCGAAGAACGTCACGACCCGCGCGGCGCGGTAGTGGCTCGTCGGGTCGTACGTCGCGCCCGCGAAGCGCGCGGCGCCGCCGGCCGAGTAGGCCACCAACTCGCCGTCCTGGCGCTCGGCCAGCGCGCCGAACTCCGCGTACCAGCCGGTGATCGCCGGCCGGTGGGTCCTCGCGTGCGGCGGGACGCGCAGGAAGCAGTTGCCCTCGCCGAGCTGGAGGTACTTGTAGCCGCCGCCGACCACCCAGGCCGTGTCGAGGCCCAGCGCGCCCACGGAGAACCGCGTCGGCCCGAGGGCGTGGTAGGCGTCGACCACCAGCTCGGTGCCGACCCGCGCGCACGCGCGCGACAACCCGTCCAGCCCAGGGACCACGGCGCCGCTCTCGAACAGCACGGCGGAGACGAACACCGCGGCGGTCCGGTCGTCGACGGCGGCCCGCAGGCGCTCGGCCAGCGTGTCGACCGGCGCCGGATCGACCCGTACAACATCGACCAGACCGGTCTCGGACAGCCGAGCCAGCTGCCGCCGCAGCGTGTGGAACTCGCCGCCGGTCGTCACGATCCGCGGACGCGCCCGGAGATCCAGCGCGGACAGCAGGCGCACGACCAGCTCGTGCGTGCTGGCGCCCAGCGCGAGGTCGGCGTGCGCGTCGTCGAGCCACCGGCGGAACCCGGCGCGGACCGCGTCGGCCGCCGCGAACGCGCGCTCCCACTTCTCGTCGGCCAGCGCCGCCGCGTCGTCGAACGCCGCGACGACGCCCTCGCGCGCGACGTCCGGCCACGCCTGGTGCGAGTGCCCGGTCAGCAGCAGCCGCGGGCCGTCCACGCCGAAGCGCGCGTAGGACGGGGCGAGCGCGTTGGGCGTCGCCCGCAGGGACGCGAGCGTCACGACGGGGCCGCCGGCCGTCACAGGCGCGAGCGCACCGCCCACAGGTCCGGGAACGCCGGCCGGAACAGCGTGCGCTGGAGCATCTCGGCGCCGGCCGAGCCGCCGGTGCCCATCTGCGCGCCGATCGTGCGCTCGATGAGCTTGACGTGCCGGTAGCGCCACTCCTGGAAGCCCTCGTCGAGGTCGACCATCCGCTCGCACAACTGCGCCGGCAGGCCCTCGTCGGCGTAGGCCTTCAACACGACCTCCTGCACGTCCTCGTCCCCGGTGTAGGGCTCGGCGACGTCGCGCGTCGCGACCGCCTCCGGCACCGCGTAGCCGTTGGCCACCAACAACGCCAGCAGCGAGTCGAACAGCGCCGGGCGCCGCATCGCCGCCTCGATCGCCGGGCGGGCCGGGTCGCCCTCCGGGTGCGACACGAGCAGCCGCGGGCCCCGGTCGCCGAGCACGGCCTCCAGCTCGCGGAACTGCGCCGACTGGAACCCGGACGCCGGCCGCAGGCCGTCGCGGAACGCCGCGAACTGGCGCGGCGTCAGCGTCTCCAGCACGTCCATCTGGCCGACGAGCGTCTTGAGGATCGCCAGCACGCGGCGCAGGGTCGAGAGCGCGGCGGTCGGGTCATCGGCCTCCATCCGCGCCTGCGTGAACGCCAGCTCGTGCAGCAGCTCCTTGAACCACAGCTCGGAGACCTGGTGGATGATGATGAACAACAGCTCGTCGTGCTCGGCGGAGCGCGGCCGCTGGGCGGCGAGCAGCTCGTCGAGCACGAGATAGGAGCCGTAGGTGACCGGCGCGTCGCTCACGGGTCTGATCATCGCACCGGCTCGACCGGCCGGCGCGCAGCCGGTATCGTTGCGGCCCACATGGCGCACGTCGCGCACATCCACGCCGGCCTTCGACTTCGCGAGCCCCTCGCGATCGTCGGCGTGATCGTAGCCGGGCCCCAGCGGGTTCCGGCGACGCGCCCGCTCTGATCCCAGAGCTGGCTTCCTCCCCCGACAGACCCGACCCAAAGGAGCGCGACATGCGCAGCCTCGGCCTTCCCGTTCTCGTAGTCATCGCCATCACCAAGACCATCAACAACGCTTCTGGAGCACGCGCGTGCGCGCCGCGGACGCCCTGATCGCGGCGCTGCTCGACGAGGGCGTCGAGGTCGCCTTCGGCCTGCCCGGCGGCGCCTCGCTGCCGCTGCACGACGCGATCCACGGCAGCGCGCTGCGCCACGTCCTGGTGCGCCACGAGGCCGCCGCCGGTCACGCCGCTGAGGGCTACGCGCGCGCCACCGGCCGCGTCGGCGTCGCGTTCGCGACGTCCGGGCCGGGCGCGACGAACCTCGTCACGCCGCTGGCCGACGCGATGATGGACTCGACGCCGATCGTCGCGATCACCGGCCAGGTCCGGACCGACCTGCGCGGGACCGACGCGTTCCAGGAGACCGACGTCCTCGGCGTCACCGCGCCGATCGTCAAGCACGCGATCGGGGTCGAGCGGGCGCGGGACGTGGTCCCGGCGATCCGCGAGGCGTTCGCGATCGCGCGGGGCGGCCGGCCGGGACCGGTGCTGGTGGACGTCCCGACGGATGTCGCCCGCGCGCCGGTGCCGCGGGGCGCGCTGGCGGCTTCTCCGGCCGCGGCCGAGCGTCCACCGGTGGCCGACCCGGCCGCCGTCCGCGCCGCCGCGGCGGCGATCGCCGGCGCTCGGCGCCCCGTCCTCTACGCGGGCGGCGGCGTCGTCCACGCGGGCGCGCACGCGGAGCTGCTGGCGCTCGCGGCGGCCGGCGGCGGCCTGCCGGTGACCACGACGCTCATGGCGCTCGGTGCGTTCCCGGCCGCCGACCCGCGCTGGCTGGGCATGCTCGGGATGCACGGCTGCCGGACCGCGAACTGGGCGGTCGACGAGTGCGACGTCCTGGTCGCGATCGGCGCGCGCTTCGACGATCGGGTGACCGGTCGCCTGGACCAGTTCGCGCCCGCCGCGCGGCAGGTGGTCCACCTCGACGTCGACCCGGCGGAGATCGGCAAGCTGCGGCGCGCCGACGTCGCGCTCGCCGGTGACGCGGGCGCCTCGCTGCGGGCGCTGGCCGAGGCGGTCGCCGCGCACGCGCCGGACCCGGGGCGCCTGCGCGAGTGGTGGCGCGTCCTCGACGCGTGGCGCGGTGCCGAGACCGCGCCGGCGCTGCCGGACGACGGCCGCATCCACCCGGCCCAGGCGCTCGACGCGCTCCAGCGCGCCACCGGCGGCGAGGCGATCGTGACGACCGACGTCGGCAACCACCAGATGTGGGCCGCCAAGCGGCTGCGCTTCGACGCGCCGCGCCGCTGGATCACGAGCGGCGGGCTCGGGACGATGGGCTTCGGCCTGCCGGCCGCGATCGGCGCGCAGGTCGCGGCGCCGGAGCGGACGGTGGTCTGCGTGTCGGGCGACGGCTCGTTCATGATGAACCTGCAGGAGCTGATGACCGCGCGGGCCGAGGCGCTCCCGATCAAGGTGGTGTTGATCGACGACGGCGCGTTGGGCATGGTCCGCCAGCAGCAGGACCTGTTCTGGGACGGGCGGCGCCAGGACGTCGACCTCGGGCCGGGTCCCGACTGGCCGCTGCTGGCGCGCGCGTGTGGCTGGGACGCCGAGCGCGTGGACGACGCCGGCGACGTGGAGGACGCGGTCGAGCGGCTGCTGGCGTGCGATGGGCCGGCGCTGCTGGACGTCGTCGTCGCGCCGGAGGCCGACTGCCTGCCGATGTTCCCGCCGGGCGCGGCGGCCCGCGACATGATCGGGTGAACGGCCGGTGAGCGTCCCACATCGGAGGTAGAACATGAGCGCCGGCACGCCAATCTGCTGAAATCCGGCTGCCGGCGCTCAAAGATCGCCCGCCCGGCCCGATCCCGATCATGATGGGATCCCGATCCCCCGAAGATCGTCCGGACCAGGCCCTCGAGCGGCGCGTCGCGCTGACGCTGTTCGCCGTGGGCGCGGTCGTCTGCGGGGTGGGGGCGCTGCTCAAGCCGGGCCTGACCGACGGCGCGCGCGCCGTGCAGCTCGGCTCGGCGGTCGGCTTCGGGGTCGTCGGGCTCGCCGTCGGGGTGCTGCCGCGACGGCGCTGGATCCCCGAGGCGGCGGCGATCGTGGCCGTCGTCCTGCTCGGCGGCCTGATCGGCTCGTCGAACGTGATCGGCGCGACGCCGTTCTTCTTCCTGTGGCCGCTCGTCTACCTCGCCTACTTCACGCGGCGCGCGCTGGTGGTCGTCGGCTTTGCGGTGATGAGCGTGACGGTCGTCGTGGCGATGGTCGCCAACCCGTACGCGACGAACCGCGCCGACACGATCGTCGGGACGATCTTCAGCGTGGGGCTGATGACCGGGCTGGTGGGCGTGATGACGCGCCGCGAGCGCGCGCTGCAGGACGCGCTGGCGCGCGCGGCGAGCACCGACGCGCTGACGGGTGTGCTGAACCGGCGCGGGTTCGCGCCGGCGTTGGAGCGGCTGGTGGCGGAGGCGTCGGGCGCTGAGGCGGGGCGCGGGCTGGCGGTGGTCATGGTCGACCTGGATCACTTCAAGAGCTTCAACGACCGGCATGGGCATCAGGCGGGCGACGAGGCGCTCGTGCGGTTGGCGAGCGCGCTGAGCGCGGCGGCGGGTGACGGGGACCACGTGGCGCGGATCGGCGGCGAGGAGTTCGCGACGGCGCTGCCGGGGGCCGATGGGGAGGCTGCGTTGGCGTATGCCGACGAGGTGATGCGGCGGCTGCGCGACGAGGTCGTGGACGAGGGGCTGCGGCTGACGGTGTCGGCCGGGATCGCGACGGTCGGGCCGGGGGTTGAGAGCGTGCATGCGCTGATGCGGAGTGCCGATCAGGCGCTGTATCGGGCGAAGCGCGGGGGGCGGGGACAGGCCGTGGTGGCGGTGCCGGGTGCCGGTGGCGCGTTGCGGGATGCGGCTTAGGGGTCGCGGACGCTGGTGGTGAGCAGTGCAGGCGTTGGCTGGTGCTGCGGGGCGGGGTCTGCTTCGCATCTAGGGCGAGGCAGTGTGCGTGGTGCTCCGCGCTGTCGGTGTGGCTCGTCCGGCCTGGTGCTTCCGGGGCGAGTTCGGGGCCGAATCGCCAGGACGCCCGAGGTCCGTGTCGTTTCGTGGTGAATAGTCCACCACGAGACGACATGGATCTCGGCGCGGCGGTGATCCGTGTCGTTTCGAACGTCTATATGACGTCCAAAGCGACACGGACCTCGGCGCGGCGAGGATTCGCCTCCGAACGACGGTCCAAGTCGTCTCGCCCCCGAAATGCGGGGGTCAGACGACTCGGACCTCGGCGTCCCGGCGATTCGGTCCCGAAACGCCCGCCCCAGGGCGGCTGAGGCACGCCGACAGCGCGGAGCACCACCTCAACTGCCTCACGCCCTAGATGCGAAGCAGACCCCGCCCCGCAGCACCAGCCAACGCCTGCACTGCTCGCCCACCAACGCCGCGCGCCGGTCACCGCGCCCACCCGATCGCCGGCGCGACCTCCTCGGCGATCGTCTGCAGCATCGCCGCGTTGTACTCCACGCCCAGCTGATTCGGCACCGTCAACAGCAACGTGTCCGCCGCCTGCACCGCGACATCCGCCGCCAACTCGACAGCAAGCGCGTCCGGCTCGCCGACATACGACTTCCCGAACCGCGCCACCACGCCTTCGAGATACCCAACCTGGTCCCGCCCGTCGCGCAGCGCGCGGTCGCCGAAGTAGGCCCGGTCCAGATCGCTCACCAAGGGGATCACCGAGCGGCTGACCGACACGCGCGGCTCGCGCTCCCAGCCCGCGATCTCCCAGGCCTGCCGGTACCGCCGGATCTGCTCGGCCTGAAGCTCGTCGAAGGGGACGGCGGTGTCCTCCAAGAGCAAGGTGGAGGACATGAGGTTCAGGCCCTCGCGCGCCGTCCACTCGGCGGTCTCGAACGTCCCGGCGCCCCACCAGATTCGGTCGCCGAGGCCCGGCGATTGCGGCTGGATCGGCAGGCGCGCTCGTGAGCCGGTCATCTGGATGTCGGCGTCCACGACGCCGGAGCCGGCGATCGCCGTCCGGAACGCAGCGAGATGGCGTCGGGCGAGGTCGCCGTCGGACTCGCCTTCAGCCGGCACGTGGCCGAACGCGGCAGCGCCGTTCAACGCCGGCTCCGGTGAGCCGCGCGACACGCCGAGCTGCAGGCGGCCGTCGCTGATCAGGTCCGCGGCCCCGGCGTCCTCGGCCATGTACAGCGGGTTCTCGTAGCGCAGGTCGATGACGCCGGTCCCGATCTCGATGCGCTGCGTGCGCGCGCCGATCGCGGCCAGCAGCGGGAACGGCGAGGCCAGCTGGCGCGCGAAGTGGTGGACGCGGACGTAGGCGCCGTCGAGCCCGAGCTCCTCTGCGGCGACGGCGAGCTCGATCGTCTGCTGCAGCGCATCGCGCGCGGTCTGCGTGCGGGAGCCGGGGACCGGCTGCCAGTGGCCGAAGGAGAGGAAGCCGATACGGCGCGGATGGGGCACGGTCCGCGACGGTAGCGGGCGGGCGGCGACCGGAGCTGGCCACCGCCCGCGTCGCGCGCCTACCGTTTGGCCGCGACCTTCTTCTTGGCCTTCTTCTTGGCCTTGGCCTTCGTCTTCTTCTTGGCGACCTGCTTCGTGTCGCCGCCGCCGCCGAGCAGCGACGCGTCCGACGGGATCCGCGTCTTGCCGCCGTCGGCGGAGGGCGGGCAGCCGCGCGGGCGGCCGAGGTCGTACGGACCCGAGATGTACTGGGTGACGACGCCCTTGCTGTCGGCCGTCGCGTAGGTGACGGTCAGCAGCGGGTCGACGCGCGGCTCCGCGCACAGGGCGGTGCCGATCGAGAACTGCCCGACGACCTTGGCGTACTGGTTGCCCGTGTACTTGCCGACGCAGTTGAAGCCGTAGCCGGGGAAGTCGCCGTTGCAGGTGAACGAGTCGCTCACGACGGGGTTGTTCTGGAGGTCGAAGACCGAGACGTCGGTGGAGAACCCGGTGTCGCCGATCTGCGGCTGGATCTGGTACCCGGTGATCGGCCCGCCGCAGGCGAACACGTACTGCACCTGCGGGTCGTCGTCGCCGGGGGCGGGCTTGCCGGCCTCGATGTGACCACCGCAGTCGTAGTTGTTGGCGTTGGCGCTGGCGCCCGCCGTCGGCGCCCACACAGAGAGGGCGAGGACGGCGGCGAGCAGGGGACGTGCGAGGGTCAAGGAGACCTCCGTGTCGTGGTTGATGTCGTTGTTGGAGTGGAAGTCGTGGGCGTGCCGGTGGACGGCGCCGCGAGCACGTCGTCGAGCGCGCCCGCCGGCGCCTGGGCGGCGGTGGCGAGCGGGTCGAGGCCGAGCAGCGCGTCGAACGAGCGCAGCAGCGCAACCGGGCCCGTCGCGGTGTCGACCGTCTTGCCCGCGGTCGCGCGCGGCGAGAGGACGAGCGCCCCGGGCGGCGGCGTGTCGGGCGCGATGACGAGGACGCCGTCCTTCTTGTAGGCCTCGCTGGCCATGATCGCGGCGACGAGCCGGTGCAGCGACGTCGCGGGGTCGGTCGGGACGACCAGCGAGAAGGCCGGCGTCGTGGCGGCGTCGGCGAGGTCGGCGTCGAGCGCGTCGAGCCCGACGGTCGTCTGCGCGCAGTCGGCGCGCTGGCGCAGCGTGGTGAACAGCGACGTCGCGACGCGGGCCGACGGCGCGTGCGCGCAGCGCAGGGCCGCGTCCTCGACGTACGCCTTCCACGTCAGGTTGATCGAGCTGACCTGGTCGGGCAGCGACGTCTCGCCGGCCGGCAGGACGCACGCGCCGACGTCCGCGTCGCAGTCCGCGGTCGGGACCTGGCCGCCGAGGAGCGCGACGGCGTTGGCGGCGGCGCTCGGCGCGGCGCCGGCGTAGTTGGACAACAAGATGCCCTGGGCGGCGAGGTCGGCGTACGGGCCGCCGGCCGCGAAGGCGGCGGGATCCGTCTGCGGGAGGGAGACGAGCCAGATGTGGGCCGGGGCCGTGGCGGCCGGGGTGGAGGTGGCGGCCGGCGCGGTGGCGGAGGCGTCGTCGGTGGAGGTGGTGTCCGTGCCGGCGTCCTCGTCGGTCGCGGTCGACCTGGTGGTCTTGGTCGCGGCGGCCGGGGTGGAGGCGGAGTCGTCGGCCGCCGAGTCGTCGGCGGCGGCGGCGCGCGGCGACGGGGCATCGGCGTGGGGGGTCGGAGGCGGAGCGTCGGCGCCAGTCGTCGTCGCTGTGGTCGCCACCGGCGGCGCCTGCGGGACCACCAGCGCGACCAGCCGCTGCGGCGCCGCCGCGACCGAGGGCGCCGGGCCAGGGCCGAGCGCGGCGCCGACGACCCCGCCGGCGACGAGCGTCGCCGCCGCGAGCGCCGCCGCCATTCGCACGGAAGGCATCCGCCTTGCCGAACCGGCAGCGGCCGGCACCGGGGCAACCGCTGCCAGATCGGCAGGGCGTGCGGTGCCGGGAGCGGCCGGCGTGGCCAGATCGGCAGGGCCTGCCGGACCGGCAGCGGCCGACGCCGGGGCGACCGCTGCCAGATCGGCAGGGCCGGCCGCGCCGGAGCCCGGCACGGGGGCGACCGCTGCCCGATCGGCAGCACCCACCGCGGCGAAGCCCTGCGCGCGCACGTCGCTCGGCGTTTCCGGCGCGAAGCCCAGTGCTTCCAACGGCTCGACCCGCGGCGCGCCGTGGCGGGCGCCGCAGTGCAGGCAGTAGCGCTGGTCGTGCGCCAGCGGTGCGCCGCATTCAGCGCACGCCGGAGGTCGAAGGATCATGCCCCAGACCTTTTATCGGGAAACTCGATCTGAATTGTGCGGTTAGGATATTGTCCACTAACTGACCATGCAAACTGGGAAAGGGAGTTCCGCGGAGATGACCCGCTCTCGCCGTCTCGTCGCAGGGGTGGCCGCCGTCGGCGTGCTCGCCGTGGCCGCACCGGCTGGTGCACAGGCCGCCAGCACCATCACCATCAGCGGTGCGACCGGCTCTGCGCCGCTCGTGGCCCTGCTGGCCAAGAAGTACGTGAAGCTCAAGCCGGGCAAGGTGAAGTTCAAGCTCGCGCAGGGTGGCGGTGAGGTCGGCATCCAGGACGCCGCCGCCGGTCGCGTGACGATCGGCAACGCCGCGCGCGACCCGCGCGCGAGCGATCCGTCCGGGCTCGTCTTCTACGCGATCGCCAAGGACTTCTTCTGCTTCGACACCAACCCGTCGAACCCGCTGCCGAACCTGACGCTCGCGCAGGCGCAGGCGATCTGGACCGGTCAGGTCCGCAACTGGGAGGACGTCCCGGGCGCCAAGGCCACCGGCACGATCGACCTCATCGGCCGCACGTCGGCGTCGTCGCTGCCGCCGCTCGTCCAGCAGCTGCTGCTCGGCAACAAGACGATCTCGTCGCTCGCCGCGCTGAAGCCGTCTGACGGTCTCGTCGAGCAGACCGTCGCCTCCGACAAGAACGCGATCGGGTTCAACTCGGGGTACTACGCCTCGCAGAAGGACGTCCACGCGGTCTCGTTCAACGGCGTCGCATGCAACCTCCAGAACGCGAAGTCCGGCCAGTACCCGGGCATCCGCACCTACTACGAGGTCACGCGCGGCCCGGCCACGGGCGCGGCGTCCGCGTTCATCCACTGGATCCAGAAGAGCGCGGCGGCCCGCAAGATCATCGCCTCGATCGCGATCCCGCTGGACTGAGGTGCTGAAGCGGCTGCGTGAGCCGTGGACGGACCGGCAGGCCGCCTGGCGCCTCGGCGCGGTGGCCTGCCTGGTCCTGCTGGTCATCGTCCTGATGGTCGGCTTCGTCGCCGTGCGCGCGTGGCCCACGCTGCAAGCCAATGGCTATGTGAAGTGGCTGGGCCCCGGCGGCGACGTCGACCGCCAGCTCGGGGACATGATCAAGACCGGGCAGGACCCGCCGGCCGCCGCCTACCACCTGCGCGCGTGGCCGCTGGTCTACGGGACGCTGCTGACGACCGTGGTGTCGGTCGGGATCGGCCTCGTCTTCTCGATCTTCTCCGCGATCTTCATCGTGGAGTTCGCGCCCGCGCGCGTCCGCGCGGTCGTCGTCCCGGCGGTCCGGCTCCTCGCCGCGGTCCCGTCGGTCATCTACGGGCTGATCGGGATCCTGGTCCTGGCGCCGTTCGTGGGCAACCACCTCATCTCGCTCGACCGCAAGGCGTCGGTGCAGAACGTGGTCCAGCTCGACGGGACCGGCGTGCTCGTCGCGATCGTCGTGCTGACCGTGATGATCACGCCGATCATGATCGCGATCGTGGTCGACGCCCTGCGCGCGATCCCGACCGCGTGGACCGAGGGCGCCAGCGCGCTGGGCGCCAACCGCTGGGAGGCGATGTGGACCGTGTCGGTCCGCGCCGCGCGCCCGGCGATCGTCGCCGCCGCGGTGCTGTCGACCGCCCGCGCGCTCGGCGAGGCGGTGGCGCTGTCGATGGTCTCGGGCTCGCGCGGCTTCGCGCCCAACCCGATCGACGGGATCACCTACATCTTCGAGCCGATCCGGCCGCTCGCCGCGTCGATGGTCGAGAACGTGGACGCCATGAACGCCCCGGCGGTCAAGTCCTCCATCTACGCCTTCGCGCTCCTGCTGCTGCTCTCCAGCCTCGCGCTGTCGATCGGCGGCTTCTTCGCCAAGCTCCCGATGCGCCGTCAGGGGCTGCGGGTCTGATGGCCGTCGCGACGCCGACCCGCGCGACGCCGGTCGCCCCGAACCCCCGCCCGGCGCCGCTCGGCGACCCCGTCCGCTCCTGGAAGTGGCGCCACCGGCTGGCGTTCGCGACCTGCTGGGCGTGCGGCCTCGCGCTGTGCGCGGTGACCGTCGCGATCGTCGTCTACATGGGCGCGCGCGGGGTCCAGTACCTCAACCTGGACCTCCTGTTCTCGCGACCGCAGCCGGGCCTCGCGCAGCACACGACCGGCGGCATCCTGGACCCGATCGCCGGCACCATCATGTTGACGATCATCGGCATCGCGATCGCGGTGCCGCTGGCCGTCGTGACCGCCGTGTGGCTCGTCGAGTACGGCAAGCCCGCGCCGCTGGCGCGCGCGGTCGAGTCCGGGATCGAGGTCGTCGCCGGCACGCCCGACATCGTCATCGCGATCTTCGGGCTGGCGATCTTCCAGCTGCCGATCCTCGCGCCGCTGTCGTTCACGGCCTCGGGCGGCGGGGTCTTCGGCCGCTCGTTCCTCGCCGCCGGCGCGATGATGTCGCTGATCGCGCTGCCGATGGTCTTCGGGGCCACGCGCGAGGGCCTGATGGCGATCCCGTCCCACGTCCGCGAGGCGTCGTGGGCGCTCGGCAAGACGCGCGTCTGCACCATCCGCACCATCCTGCTCCCGCAGGTGCGGCGCAACGTCGCGACCGGCGCCGCGCTCGGGATGGGGCGGATCGTGGGGGACACGGCGGTCGTCGTCGTCCTGCTCGGCGCCACGCTGCAGATCGAGCCGCAGGGCGACGTGCCGATCCTCGGCACGCTGCGCGGCACCGGCTCGACGCTGACCAGCTACGTGTACAACGCCTCGCCGGCCGGCGAGGGCAACGCGCCGCAGAAGGCCTACGCCGCCGCGTTCGTCCTGCTGTTGATCGTCCTGACGCTGAACTTCGCCGTCGACCGCGCCGGCCGGAGCCGCAAGGAGGCCCACTGATGAGCACCCATGACCGCGTGGTCGACCCGTTCCTCGACGACGCCGTGCCCGCGCTGCCGCCGCCGCGCCGGCGCGTGCGGCTGGACCGAACGCCGGTGCCCGTCCCCGAGCCCGACGACGCGGCCGATCCGCGCCGGCGCATCCGTACGCGCGGGCCCGGCGGGCCGGAGCGGATGCGCGTCGAGCGGCTCAGCGTGCTCTACGGCGACACGGCCGCGGTCAAGGACGTGTCCTTGCCGATCCACGCCGGCGAGGCGCTGGCGCTGATCGGGCCGTCGGGCTGCGGCAAGACCACGCTGCTGCGCACGCTCAACCGGCTGACCGAGACGACGGCGGGCGCGACGCGCGAGGGCCGCGTGCTGCTGGACGGGGTCGACGTCGAGCAGCTCGAGGTGACCGCGCTGCGGCGGCGCGTCGCGATGGTCTTCCAGCAGCCCAACCCGTTCCCGATGTCGATCTTCGACAACGTGGCCTACGCGATCCGCGTGCAGAACCGCAAGCGGCCGGGACGCCGGGAGCTCGAGCCGCAGGTCGTCGACGCGCTGCGGCGCGCGGGGCTGTACGACGAGCTCGCCGGCGACCTCGACCGCCCGGCGCTGCGGCTCAGCGGCGGCCAGCAGCAGCGGCTGTGCATCGCGCGCGCGATCGCGACGCGGCCCGAGGTGCTGTTGATGGACGAGCCGTGCAGCGCGCTGGACCCGCGCTCGACCGCGGTGATCGAGGACCTCATCGGCGAGCTGCGGCGCGACCTGGCCGTGGTCATCGTCACGCACAACCTGGCCCAGGCGCACCGCGTGGGGGACAAGGTCGCGTTCATGTACCTCGGCGACCTCGTCGAGCACGGCGACGCCGAGCAGGTCTTCTCGGCGCCGCGGGCCGAGCGCACGCGCGACTACGTGGCGGGGGCCTTCGGGTGAACCCGACCCGCGCGCTCGCGGCCCTCGGGGTCCTGGCCGGCGCCGCCGGGCTGTCGGCGTGCGAGAGCACGGCGGACAAGAGCGCGCGGATCGCGAGCCAGGGCAAGGCGGCGGTCCAGGACGCCGGCACGCTGAAGATCAAGCACAACGCCGACCTGGCGGTCGTTCGCGCGGTCGTCGTCCGCGGGGCGGGCGGCGCCGTGGCCGCGGCCGTCGAGGTGCGTAACCGCGGCGCCAGCGCCCAGCGCGACGTCCCGGTCCTGATCGACGTCCGCGACGCCGCGGGCGCGTCGTTGTACAAGAACAATGCCGTCGGGCTGCAGCCGGCGCTGCAGCGGCTGGCCTCGGTGCGCGCGCACCGGAACGCGTGGTGGGTCAACGACCAGGTGACGGTCTCCGGCACGCCGCGCAGGGTCAGCGCCCGCGTCGGCGCGGCGGCCGCGGCGCGCGCGGTCCCGGACGTCTCGCTCAAGGACGTGCACTTCGACGGCGACACGACCGGCCGGTACCTCACCGGCACGGTCGTCAACCCGTCCAAGATCGTGCTGCGCAACGTCCCGGTGTTCGCCGTCGCGTTGAAGGGCGCGCGCGTCGTCGCCGCCGGCCGCGCGCTCGTGCCCAAGCTGCCGGCCGCCGGCGGCAGGAAGCAGATCCACTTCCGCCTGTTCTTCGTCGGCGACCCGCGCGGCGCGCGCGTCGCCCTGACCGTGGCGCCGACCGCCGCAACGTCGTCGTGAAGGAGCATCCCGTGATCACCGAGAGCCAGCCGGCGCCGTACTCGTTCCCGCCCGCCCGCGACGGCGAGCCGTGCCCCGCCTGCGGCGCGCCGCTCGCCGGCGACCAGCGCTACTGCCTGCACTGCGGCGCGCGACGGCCCGAGGCGCGCCTCGAGTTCCTCGACGTGCTCGACGCCGACGTGCGCGCGCGCCACGGCGCGGTGCCGGTGGCGGTGTCGCAGGGCGCGAGCGCGCCGCCGCCGCCGCGCGGGCTCAACGCGCGCCTGCAGGCCAACGCCGGCCTGCTCGCGCTGGCCGCCCTGCTCCTGCTCATGCTGCTGATCGGCCTGCTGCTCGGGCACTGGGCGACGGGGAGCGCCTCGACGCCCGCGGCCGCGACGCCCGCCCCGCAGGTCATCAGGGTCGAGGGCGCGGCGGCCGCGCCGGCCGCCGCCGCGAGCGGCGGCACGGGGGCCGCGGGCACCACCACCGGCGCCGGCGGGTCGTCGAGCAAGTCGTCCACGTCGAAGGCCAAGAGCGACGCCGGCTCCTCGGCCAAGGCCAAGGCGCCCAAGGACTCCGTGTCGGTCAAGAGCCTCAAGAGCAAGAAGGCCGTCGAGGACGCCGTCAAGAAGGGCAAGCCGATCTCGACCGGCACCGGCAAGCTCCCGCCCAAGGACGACAAGCCCGCCGCCGGCGGCACGGGCTTCGAGGAGATCGGATGAGCTCGCTGCCGGGCCCGACCTCGCTGGACCAGCTGCACCGGCGCCGTCACGAGCTGGCGCGCCAGGTCGCCGCGCTCACCTTCGACCTCGGCGGGTTGACCTATGAGATGGCCACGCGCGACCACTATCGCCTGGATGTCCTGAGCCGCCGGGCGGCGGAGCTGCAGGTCGCCGACGCCGAGCTGGGAGAGGTCGAGCGCCTCCTGGCCGCGTCCGAGGACGGGATCGTCGGGGCCTGCCGGTCGTGCGGCGCCGTGCACTCGCGCGGCGCGACGTTCTGCTGGAACTGTGGCCACGCGCTCGTCGCCGGCGTCGCGCCGCCCGCCGAGCAGACCTAGACCTAGAACAACGACCCGATCCCGTGGACGGCGGCGCTGCCGAGGACGATCTCCAGCGCGATGCCGCCGACGCCGACGACCACGCCGACAGCCGCGAGCGCGGCGTCCTCGAGGATCACCGCGAGGCTGAGCAGGACGAGGCCGAGCGAGGGCAGCGTGTCGAGGCCGGTGAACGGCGGGGCCAGGAACGCGCCGAGGCAGAAGGCGAGGGCCACCAGGCCGAAGACGACGTTGCTCAGGCGGTGGTCGAACAGGAAGGTCAGGCGCGGGCGCGACCAGCGCTCCAGCCACCGGATCACGCCGAGCAGCTTGGTGATGAACGCCTCGCGCTTGCCGCCCGCCAGCCGCGTGTCGCGCCAGCGCGCGGGCAGCCAGATCTCGTCGCGGCCGGCGATGAGCTGGAGCGCGAGGAGCATCGCGATGATCTCGAAGACGTGCGTCGCGCCGCCGGTGGGCAGCGGCAGCGCCGAGACGCCGAGCAGCAGGACGAACAGGAACGCGAAGCTCTTCTGGTCGAACATCGCGATGAGCCCGCCGAGGGTCTTGTCGCCCTCGGACTTCAGCCAGCGCTCCAGCTCTTCGCTGGCCTCGGTCATGCGCGCCCGAGCGGCTCGTCGACCGCGGCGTCGCGGATCGCGGCGGCCTGGAGCTCGTCGACGAACAGCTCCCAGCGGCCGGAGGCCGAGTCGCGCGCGTCGTGGAAGCGGTAGGGACGGCGGCCGCCGAACGCGGTCTGGCGCAGGCGCCACACGCCGCCGAGGACCGACGCGATGCGCCGGTGCGGCCAGCCCAGCGCGTCCTCGATCGCGGGGAACGGCCGCGCGTGGTCGGGGGTGGCGGCGAGCTCGTCCAGCAGCGCCGCCATCAGCGGCGAGCAGCGGTCGCGGAAGGCGATGATCTCGCTCGCCTCGTCCATCGCGTTGTGGGGAGCGTGCTCGCGCACGCCGCTCATGATGCTGGGTGCGCGGAGTTCGTGCACGCCATCCCCGTGGGGTCGCGTGACGGTGGTCTTCTCGCTCTAGGCGGGTGCCGGCGCCGGCTGCTGCCGGCCGGCCGCCCGCGGGCGCACGCGCGTCGCGGTGAGCAGGAGCGCGGCCGCGAAGCAGAGGACGCCGGAGACGACGAAGACGCCGTCGTAGGTCCCGGCGCCGTCGCGCACCGCGCCCGCCGCCCAGGCCGCGGCGGCGCCGCCGAGCTGGTGGCCGGCGAAGATCCAGCCGAAGGCGACGAGGCCGGTCTCGCGGCCGAAGCGCTGGGTGACGAGCGCGACGGTCGGCGGGACGGTCGCGATCCAGTCCAACCCGTAGAAGATGGTGAACGCGGTCAGGACGGGGCCCTTGGACGACAGCGCCATGGGGAGGATCAGGAGGCTCAGGCCGCGGCCGCAGTAGTACATCACCAACAGGCGGCGGGCCGGGTAGCGGTCGGTCAGCCAGCCCGAGCCGGTCGTCCCCGCGATGTCGAGGACGCCCATCAAGGCCATCATGCTGGCGGCCTCGCCTGCGGGGATGCCGTGGTCGTGCGCGGCGGGGATGAGGTGGACGGCGATCAGGCCGACGGTCGTCGCGCCGCAGATGAAGAACGAGCCGACGAGCGCGAGGAAGACGCGGTCGCGGCCCACGTCGCGGAGGACCTGGAGGGCGGGGAGCCGCGTGGCGCCGGCGGGCTCGGGCGGGCTCGCGGGGTCCGCGCCGTAGGGCCGGAGGCCGTGGTCGGCGGGACGGTCGCGCAGCAGGGCCAGGACGACGACGAGCGCGATCAGCGCGGCGCCGCCGACGACGGCCATCGTCCAGCGCCAGTCGCCGTGCTCGGTCAGGTGCGCCATCAGCGGGAGGAAGATCAGCTGGCCGGTCGAGTTGGCGGCGGTGAGCAGGCCGACGACGAGGCCGCGGCGGGCGTCGAACCAGCGGCCCGCGACGGTCGCGGCGAGGACGGGCGCGACCGCGCCGGTGGCGGCGCCGGCGATCAGGCCCCAGACGAGGTAGAGCTGCCAGAGCTGCGTGACCTGCGTGATGAGCGCGGCGGCGACCGCGATGAGGCCGAGGGCGATCGCGACGACCTTGGTGAGGCCGAAGCGCTCGGTGAGAGAGGCGGCGAACGGGGCGGAGAGGCCGAAGACCACCAGGTTGACCGACGCGGCGGTCGAGATCGCTGAGTGGCTCCAGCCGAAGTTCATCATCAACGGCTCCATGAGGATGCCGAAGGTCGCGCGGATCGCGGCGGCGGCCAGGAGGGCGACGAAGCCGGCCGCGGCGACGAACCAGGCGCGGTGGATCGTGGGCATGGCCCCAGCTTTCCGGTGCGGCGCTCGATTCGCCAGTGGCAGAGATGACGATGTTCGCTAGATTTCTGCCATGTCCTCTCGTCGTCGTCCGCTGCGCGTCGTCGTGCTGATGATGGAGGGGTCGGTCCTGTTCGACGTGGGGACGGCGACGACCGTGTTCGGGTCGGCCCCGGTGCCGCGCGCGTCGCCGCGGCCGCGGCTCGGCTACGAGCTGGTCCTCGCGGGGGCGGGCGCGCGGCCGGTGACGACGTCGATGGGCGTCCAGGTCACGCCGACGGCCGGGCTCGACGCTGTCGACCGCGCCGACCTGGTCGTCGTCGGCGGGGCGGTGCCGGACCTCGTCGGGTCGCAGGTCGTGGCGCTGGACGCGCTGGCGGGCGCGGCGGCGCGGGGCGCGCGGGTCATGTCGATCTGCACGGGCGCGTTCGCGCTGGCGCACGCGGGGCTGCTGGACGGGCGGCGCGCGACGACGCACTGGGGCTACTGCGCGCGGCTGGCGGAGGAGTTCCCGGAGGTCGAGGTCGACCCCGATGTGCTGTATGTCGACGACGGCGACGTCCTGACCTCGGCCGGGCTGGCCGCCGGGATGGACCTGTGCCTGCACGTCGTGCGCGGCGACCACGGGGCCGACGCGGCCACGGCGGTCGCGCGCTGGAACGTCGTCCCGCCGTACCGCGACGGCGGACAGGCGCAGTACATCGACGCGCCGCTGCCCTCCGGCCGCGGCGGCGACGGCCTGGCCGCGACGCGCGCCTGGGCGCTGCAGCGGTTGGACCAGTCCTTGACCGTCGACGCGCTGGCGCGCCACGCGCACATGTCGTCGCGGACGTTCGCGCGGCGGTTCGTGGCGGAGACCGGCGAGTCGCCGAAGCGCTGGCTGACCCAGCAGCGCATCCACCACGCCCGCCGCCTCCTGGAGACGACCGACCTGCCGGTCGAGGAGGTCGCGTCCCGCTCCGGCTTCGGCAGCGCGGCGGCGCTGCGGATCCACTTCGGCCGCGCGACCGCGACGCGCCCGACGGCCTACCGGCGCACGTTCCGGGGCGACAGCCCGGTGGCGGCATGAGCGGGCTCGACCGGATGGCGCTGGTCGTCGTCGACGTCCAGGAGGCGTTTCGCGACGCCGCGTACTGGGGCCGGCGCAACAACCCGGCGTGCGAAGGCAACGTGGAGGCGTTGATCGCGGCGTGGCGCGCCGCCGGTCGTCGCGTCGTGTTCGTCCGCCACGACAGCGTCGAGGAGGGCTCGCCGCTGGCGCCCGGGGGCGCGGGCAACGCGTTCCTGCCGATCGTGGCCGGCGAGCCCGACCTGCTGGTGGGCAAGACCGTCAACTCGGCCTTCCACGGCACGCCGGACCTGGACGCCTGGCTGCGCGCGGAGGGCCTGGACGGCATCGTCGTCTGCGGGATCACGACGAACCACTGCTGCGAGACGACCGCCCGCGTCGGCGCCAACCTCGGCTGGCGCGTGCTGTTCGCGCTCGACGCGACGCACACCTTCGACCGGGCGGGGCCCGACGGCACCGTGATGACGGCCGACGAGCTGGCGCGGGCGACGGCGACGAACCTCCACGGGGAGTTCGCGGACGTGGTCGCAACCGCGGAGTTGTTGTAGGGGACGGGCAGCGGGCGCGTCGTCGTCCCCTCAACGGTCCGCGATCAGGTCGTCGACCGCGTCCGGCGCGTCGCCGGGCATCAGCCAGGCCGAGGTGCGCCGGGAGGTCGTCAGCAGGCGGGCGCGCGACAGGGACGTCGTCCCGAACGTGTCGCGGATCGCGTCGATCGCCTCGTCCAGGGCCGGCGCGGTGTGGGCGTCGACCGGGAGCTCGAGCTGGATGCCGGCGCGCGCCGACTCGAGGTTGGTGATCGTCACGCCGACCAGCGTCAGCCCGCGGCGGCCGATCGTCGCGCGCTCGGTGGCCAGCAGCGCGCGGAGCGCCGCGAGCAGCGTGGCCGTCGACGCGGTCGCGTGGGGGAGGGTCTTCGAGCGCGTCGAGCGCGTGAAGTCGCCCCAGCGCAGCCGCAGGATGACCGTGCGGCCGACGCGGTCGCCCTTGCGCATGCGGCGCGCCACGCGGTCGACGAGGCTGACCGCGACGGCGTCGATCGCGTCCCACGACCGCGACCGGCTGCCCAGCGCGCTCTGGGACCCGATCGAGCGGCGGCCGCGGCCGGCGGTGACCCGGCGCGGGTCGCGGTTGTGCGCGACGGCGTGCAGCCGGCGCCCGATCGCCCGCCCGGCGATCGTCGTCAGGACGCCCTCCGGCATCGCCGCGAGCTGCCCGACGCTGATGATCCCGTGCGCGCGGAGCTTGGCGGCCGTCGCCGGGCCGACGCCCCACAGCCGCTCGACCGGCAGCGGATGCAGGAACGACAACTCGGTCCCCGGCGCCACGACGCACAGCCCGTCCGGTTTGGCCTCGGCGCTCGCGACCTTGGCCAGGTGCTTGGTCGTCGCCAGCCCGACGCTGATCGGCAGCCCGACCTCCTCGCGCACCCGCGCGCGCAGGCGCCGCGCGATCTGCTCCGACGTCCCGCTGATGTGCTCCAGCCCGCGCACGTCCAGGAACGCCTCGTCGATCGAGATCGCCTCCACGACCGGCGCGGTGTCCTCGAAGACCCTGAAGACGGCGCGGCTCGCCTCGACGTAGGCCTTGAACCGCGGCTGGACGACGATCGCGTCCGGACACAGGTTCCTGGCTTTCGTCCCGCCCATCGCCGAGCGCACGCCGCACGCCCGCGCCTCGTAGCTCGCCGCCAGCACCACGCCGCCGCCGACGATGACCGGCCGGCCGCGCAGCCCCGGGTCGTCGCGCTGCTCGACCGACGCGAAGAACGCGTCGAGGTCGGCGTGGAGGATCGTGGCGGCGGTCGGGATCAAGGCGAACACATGTTCGCACGTCGTGTCGACGGCATCCACCGTCGGGTCCGAGCCACCGGGTAGCGTCGCGGCGCGGTCCAGCACCGTTCAAGAGGGAGAGGTCCATGCGCAGAATCCGAACGCGTCTCACGTA
>DATDMD010000096.1:0-15545 GCA_036518975.1 Baekduia sp. | reverse complement strand
TACACCGAGTACATGTCGCAGTGGTACTTGACGAACCCGCAGCCGAACCAGCTCAACATCACCACCATCCCGCTGAGCGCGCCGATCTGGTCGACGATCAACAGCCAGCTGGCGAGCTTCACCTGGCAGACCGACCCGACGACGTTGTACCCCAACACGGGCGTCGACACCGATGACGCCCAGTACCTCGTCGACGCCGACACGGCGACCGTGACGTACGCGGCCGGCCCGCCCGCCACGGTGACCGTGGCCAACAGCGGGCCGGTCAGCATCAGCCCGGCGGCGCTCTCGTCGGCGCTGGCGGCGCTCGGCGCGTCGGCCCCGACGAACCTCGCGGGCGCCAAGGCCGCGCTGATCGCGGCCACGCAGGCGTCGTCCCCGGACCAGGCGCTGATCGACCGCCTGACCACCGTCACCGGCGCGTGGGGCGTCGCGCAGCAGCGCAAGTCGACGGTGATCACCCGCTGGGGCAACGCCACCAACCCGAGCACCATCGCCGGCGGCGTGGCCGCGGTCCACGCGCTGGACGTGTTCTTCGGCGGCCTGCCGGGCGGCGTGCTGTCGCACCGCACGGTGACCGCCGACACGGTGACGGCCGGCATCGCGCCGAAGATCACCATCAGGATCGACAACGACTACGGTCGCACCCCGACCGGAGCCGTCGCGCTGGTCGTCAAGCAGGGCGGCTCCACGGTGGCGACCGGCTCCGCCGCGGTGGCGAACGGCGCCGCCGCGTTCACGCTCCCGACCCTCGGGGCGGGCACGTACGACTACACGTTGACGTACCCGGGCGACGACCAGGTCGCCGCGTTCACCGAGACCGGCCAGCTGACGGTGTCGCCCGCCCCGGACGCGACGCCGCCGGCGGACACGTCCACGGGGACGACGCCGATCACGACGCCGACGCCGGGTCCGACGCCGACGACCGTGACGGTGACGAAGACGACCGCGCGCAAGAAGGTCAGCAAGGTCGCGGCCGTCGTCGTCAAGGCGCCGACCACCAGGAAGGGCGGCAAGTACAAGGTGACGATCACCGTGCCGAAGGGCGCCACGGCGGCCAGCGGCAGGGTCACGATCAAGCTCAAGAAGGGCAAGATCACCAAGACGCTCACCGGCAAGCTCTCCAAGGGCGTGGTCACCGTCACGCTGCCGAAGCTCGCGAAGGGCACGTGGAAGGTGACGATCACCTGGCCGGGCGACACGCGCTACCTGAAAGTCTCGGTCAGCGCGGGCTCGATCAAGGTCAAGAAGTAGTGAGGGCGAGCGGCCCGAGGGAACGGCTCCCTCGGGCCGCCTCGCGTGGACCCAACAGGGGTCCGGACGACCCGACATGAAGGACCCGATGAGCTTGATCGATGCCGGGCGCGCGCCGGCCGCCGCCGCCCCGTTGCTGCCCGTCCTGGGCGCCGACCTGCGCGTGCCGCTGACGGACGGCACGAGCGCGCGCTACGTGAACCTCGACTACGCGGCCACGGCGCCCGCGCTGGCATCCGTCGCCGAGCGCGTCGCCGCGACGCTGCCCTACGCGGGCAGTGTGCACCGCGGGGCGGGCGTGCCGTCGCGGGTCGCGAGCGCGTGGTACGAGCAGGCGCGCGAGACCGTCGCGCGGCGGCTCGGCGCGCGACCCGACGACGCCGTGGTCTTCACGCGCAACACGACCGACGCCATCAACCTGCTCGCGGCGTGCCTCCCGGCGGCCGGCGCCGGCGCCGGCGACGTCGTGACGCTCGACGTCGAGCACCACGCCAACCTGCTGCCGTGGCGGCGCACGGCCGCCGGACACCGGACGGTGCGCCACGCGGCGACGCTCGCCGAGACGCTCGAGCGGCTCGACGCCGCGCTCGCGGCGCGGCCGGCGACGCTGCTGGCGATCACCGGGGCGTCGAACGTCACCGGCGAGGTCCTGCCGCTCGCGGAGCTGACCGCGCTGGCCCGCCGGCACGGCGCGCGCACGTTCGTCGACGCCGCGCAGCTCGCGCCGCACCGGGCGATCGCGATCGCCGCCGACGGGATCGACTACCTCGCGCTGTCCGGCCACAAGGCCTACGCGCCGTACGGCGCGGGGGTGCTCGTCGGGCGCGCCGACTGGCTCGACCGCGCCGCGCCCTACCTCGCCGGTGGCGGCGCGGTCCTGGACGTGACGCTCGACGACGTGGTCTGGGCGACCGGCCCGCGCCGTCACGAGGCCGGGACGCCGAACCTCGCCGGCGCCGTCGCGCTGGCCGCCGCCCTGGAGGCCATCGCACCGCTGCCGCGCGAGGCGCACGAGGCGGCGCTCCGCGACGCCGTGCTCACCGGCCTCGCCGCGATCGACGGCGTGTCGGTCGCGCGCATCTGGGAGGACGCCGGCGCCGCCATCGGGACGGTGGCCTTCAAAGTCGACGGCTACGAGCCGGGTCAGGTCAGCGCCTGCCTCTCGGCCGAGCACGGCATCGGCGTGCGGGCCGGCCGCTTCTGCGCCCACCCGCTGATGGCGCGCCTCGGCCTGCCGGGCGGCGCCCTGCGGGCGAGCTTCGGCGCCGGCTCGATGATGGAGGACGCTGATCGGGTGCTCGACGCTGTCCGACCGCTGGTGGCCGAAGGCCCGGCCGAGACCTACATCAAGACCGACGGCGGCTGGGCGCCGCGCGACGACCGCCGCGACCTCGCCGCCTGGGCCGCTTCCTGACGCGGCGCGGCGTCCTGCAAGCAAGATCGCGGCTTCGCGGCGCCGCGGCGATACCTTGCGCGGCCGGTGATCTCGCTTCGCCCATCCCTGCGCGCGTCCGGCGCGGCCCTCGCGGCCGCGCTCTGGCTCGCCGCGCCCGCCACGGCGGACCTCAACGGCCAGATCCAGTCCTCCAAGGGCAAGGACCGGTCGCTGCAGAGCCAGATCGGGAGCGACTCCAGCCAGATCGCGGAGTTCCGCGGGCGGATCGGCGACATCCAGGAGCGCCTCAGCGCGCTGGAGCAGAGCCTGCGCATCGAGCAGGCGCAGCTCGCGTCGCTGCAGGGACGGCTGCGCGACTCCCGCTCGCACCTGGTCAAGCTCCGGATCGCGTACGCCCATGACCGGGCGGCGCTGGCGCACCAGCTGGTCGCGCAGTACGAGGTCGACAAGCCCGACCTCGTCTCGGTCGTCCTGTCGTCGCGCAGTTGGGGCGACCTGCTGGAGACGGCCGACAACATGCACGCGGTGGCCGACAGCAACGCGTCGGTGGCGACGCGCGTCAAGAACGAGCGCACGGCCGTCACCCACCAGGCCCGCGAGCTCAGCCAGCTCACCGCGCAGCAGTCGCGGGTGACGGCGGCGTCGCTGACCCAGCGCGACGAGGTCGACAGCCTCAAGATGACGCTCATCGCCCGCGAGGTCGGCGTTCAGCGGGCGCGCGCGACGAAGCAGTCCCAGCTCGCGACGCTGCGCGCCAACCGCAAGCAGTTGGAGAACAAGCTCGCGAGCCTCCAGGCGCAGTCCGCCGGGTTCGACGGCGCGGGCCCCGGCCTCCCCGCCGGCGGCGCACCGGCGTTCGGCAGCCACGGCGGCGCCTACGGCTTCTTCCAGGCCCCCGGCACGAACTACTCGGTCGGCGACGAGCCCACCCTCGCCGCCCGCCTCGACGTCCTGGGCAAGGCCTTGCACCTGCACCTCATCGGGATCTCGGGCTACCGCTCGCCGCAGCACTCCCTCGAGGTCGGCGGCTTCGCCGACGACCCCCACACCCAGGGCAAGGCGTCCGACACGCCCGGCGTCGAAGGCGTCCCCGAGTCCACGCTCCGGCACTACGGCCTGACCCGCCCGTTCCCGGGCGCGGCCGAGGCCGACCACATCCAGCTCGCGTAGCACCTCCCGGCGCGACACTCGCACGCCGGGACCCCGTTGCGCCTCAGAGCGTTCAGCCGGCCAGCCCGGCGCCGTTCGCGCCGTCGACCAGGAGCACCGCTCCCGACACGAAGCTCGCGTCCTCGCTCGCCAGGTACGCCACCGCCGCTGCGATGTCGTCGGCACGGCCGATCCGCCCCAGCGGAGGGATCGCCCACGTCGACGCGTCGTCGCCCCGATCGGGATCGTCGGCCGGGCCGATGTGGAGCATGCCCGGCGCCGTCGCCCCGGGGCACACGCAGTTCGATCGCACGCCGGCGGACGCGCCGTCCAGCGCGAGCATCTTCGACATCATCACCACCGCCGCCTTCGCGACGGAGTAGGCGCCGATCGGCTGCTCCCCGCGCAGTCCCGCATCCGATCCGATGAAGACCATCGAGCCTCGGGTCTCGACCAGGGCGGGCATGCACGCCTTCGCATACAAGAAGCAGCCGCGGACGTTCGCCGCCATCAGCTGGTCGAACTGGGCCACGGGCGTGTCGACGAGGCGCTCGGCGAGCGCGATGCCGGCGTTGTTGACGAGCAGGTCGAGCCGGCCCATCGCCTCGACGGCGAACCGGACCGAGCTCTCGACCGCCGCCGCATCGCCGGCGTCCGCGGCGACGAAGCGGGCGCCGCGGCCGAGCTGCTCCTCGGCGGCCCGTCCCCGCTGTTCGTCGCGACCCGTGATCACGACGCCGGCACCGTCCCGCAGCAGCCGCTCGGCGATCGCGAGGCCGATGCCGGCGGTCCCCCCGGTGACGAGCGCCGCCTTGCCCTCGAGCGTGGTCATGATCAGTCCGGCGGCAGTTCGCGGTAGACGAGGTCGATGTTGACCCCCTGGCTGCGGCGCACGGCGCGGGCGACGTAGTAGATGAGCAGTCCGACGACGACGATGCCGGCCATGAACGCCGGGACGTACCAGCGGTGGCCCGCGTTGCCGCTGAGCGCGAGCGCCGGGTAGTGCAGCGTCTCCCACGTGAGGAACGCGACGACGAGGAACGACAGGACGGACGTGATCTGGAGGACCGGGATCCCCGCGAGGTTGACGTTGGCCGGTGAGCCGACGTAGAGCTCACGCCGCCGGGTCGGGAACACGAACGCCGCCACGCAGACGATCGCGATGCACACGATGCCGGCGAGGACGCCGAGCGCGAGCAGCGTCTGGAACGTGGTGGCCACGACGCTCCAGGCGAGCATCGCGGTCACGAGCGCCATCACGAGCAGGATGGCCGGGACGGGCGAGTGGAAGCGCTCGGAGACGTTCGCGAAGCGCTCGGGGAGCAGGCGGTCGAACGACCACGCGAAGACGGTCCGGACCGGCATGAACGTGTTGCCGACCATCGCGGGCAGCGACCAGAACAGGAACGACGACACGATGATCGTGGTCAACACGTTGTTGTTGACCGACAGGCCCGCGAAGAAGTGGAAGAAGGGACCGGTCGGCAGCACGTACGCCGCGTTCGGCACGGTGTTCGCGCCAACCATGAACTGGTACCCGGCGACCTTGTAGATGAGCAGGACGCCCGCGATGAGCCCGACGACGTTCCAGCTCAGCGCGCCGAACATGATGCCCATCTGGCGGTTCCGGTTGGAGGCGCTCTTGAGCTCGCCCGACAGGTACACGCTCCACCAGTTCCAGATCATGAAGGTCATGATCACGAAGATGGCCGGCGTGGTCGCGGACCCGAACGCCTTGGGATGGGCGTCCTCCGCGTGCGCCGTCGAGATGACCTTGTGGTAGGAGTCGCCCGAGCCGCCGAACTTCGCGGACAGCTCGTTGAAGTGGTGGATGAAGCTGCCCTTGGAGCTGAAGAGGAGGACGACGAGGGCGAGCAGGGTGCCGAGCGAGGCGATGATCCAGAAGGTGTTCTGCCAGCGGAACGTCGCCCGGGTGCCGGAGATCAGGATCCCCGTCATCAGCAGGATCATCGCCAGGCCTCCGACGAAGATCCAGCCCTTGTCGGTCTGCAGATGCGTCCCGGCGCTGATCAGGCTGTGGCTGTCGAAGATCGTGCCGAGCGTGACCAGCACCGGCCCGAGCGCGAACACGGGGAAGTAGCGCGCCCAGAACGTCGCGCCGATGATCGCCGAGAACGCCGCGCCGAAGTTCGACACCAGCGCGGCGGGCGGCGAGAGGATCCGGCTGACCCAGACGTAGTCGCCGCCGGTCTTCGGCATCGACGACGCGAGCAGCGCCATCATCACCAGGATCGGGACGTTCAGCACGAACGCCCAGAGCGTCGCCGCGACGATGTCGGCGCCCGGGAACGCCGTCAGCGCGAAGAAGACGCCCCACGCGAGCGTCGCTCCCACCGGCGCCGAGAACACCGCGTTGAAGATCGTCGCGTCGAGCGCGGACGCCTCGCGGACGAGCCCCGTGCTGCGGCGTACGAACAGCTGCTCCGTCTTGTCTGTGCTTGGTCCGGTGGCGCTGGACATCACAACCCTCCTCGTCGGCGTCGGATGGCTTATATAACAGGAACTCACAACACAGGCAACGAAAAGCTGTGAAAGCCGCCCTATCACGAACGCCAGAGCGCCTATGTCACAACATCGAACACTCCCTGTGATAGACATCGAGCTGTGCACGCGGTAGACCGGCGCCACAGGATCCTCGAGCGGGTCGCCGAGGAGCAGACCATCCACATCGCGGAGCTGTCCTCGGAGCTCGGCGTGTCGGAGATGACGATCCGCCGGGACATCGGGCGGCTCGAGCGCGACGGCTTCCTGCGCCGCACCTACGGCGGCGCGACCGCGCACCTCACGCGCTCGATGGAGCTGCTGTTCAACGCTCGGGCGCTGACGAACGCTCCGATGAAGCGATTGATCGGGATGCGCGTCGCCGAGACGCTCGAGGGGGCGTCGACCATCTTCGTCGGGATCGGCAGCACCGCCGAGCAGTTCGCCATGTTCCTGCCCGCCAGCGACGACCGGACGGTCATCACCGGCTCGCTGCCGGTCGCGAGCCTGCTCGGCACGCGCCACGGGCGCGTCGTCGTGCTCGGCGGCTCCGTCCTCAACGACGACCTGGCCTGCGTCGGGCCGGTCGCCGCCGCGACCGTGCGCAGGTATCACGCCGACGTGGCCGTCCTGGGCGCCGCGGGCGTGTCCGCCGCCAACGGCGTCACCGAGCTCGACGACGCCGCGGCGGACATCCAGCGGCTGATGATCGAGCAGAGCGCGCGGCTCATCGTCGTCGCCGACGCCTCGAAGATCGGCGCGACGAGCATGGCGGCGGTCGCGCCGGCGAGCGCCATCCACACGCTGGTGACCGACTCGGGCGCCGCCCCGGAGGAGCTGCGCGCGCTCGAGGCACAGGGCATCGAGGTCGTCGTCGTAGACCCGCACGCCCCTCAAGAGCCGCCAACCAAGAATGCGAGCGCCGCGTGATGCGGCCGAGAGCACCACAAGGAGACCCATGCCTGCCCTGAGCGCCCTGTTCGGCGTCGACAAGCCGTTGATCGCGATGTGCCACCTGGACGGCCTGCCGGGCCGCCCGCGCTACGACCGGGAAGCCGGCGTGGCCCGCGTCGTCGAGTCCGCCGGCCGCGATCTGCAGGCGCTGCAGGACGGCGGGGTGGACGCCATCCTCTTCTGCAACGAGAACGACCTCCCCTACTCCACGTCGGTGGGCATCGAGGGCGCCGCCGCGATGGCGGCCGTGATCGGACAGCTGCGCAGCGACATCCGCGTGCCGTTCGGCGTCAACCTCCTCTGGGACGCGAAGGCCAGCATCGCGGTCGCCGTCGCGACGGGCGCGTCGTTCGTGCGCGAGGTCTTCACGGGCGTCTACGACAGCGACATGGGGCTCTTCGCGCCGGACTTCGGCGACATCGCCGGCTACCGGCAGGCCATCGGCGGCGCCGACGTCAAGATCTTCGCCAACATCACCCCCGAGTTCAGCCGCTCGGTCGGCGGTCGCAGCGTCGCCGAGCGCGCGGCCGGCGCCGCCTACCTCGGCGTCGACGCGCTGCTCATCTCCGGCCCCGCGGCCGGGGTGGACGCGAGCCTCTCCGACCTCAACGAGGCGCAGTCGGCGGTGACCGACACACCCGTCCTGGCGAACACGGGGGTGAAGCCGGAGACGGTCGAGCGCGTCTTCGCGGTCGCCGACGGCGCCATCGTCGGGACGAGCATGAAGGAGGACGGGGACACCTGGAAGCCGGTCGACCCCGACCGCGTCGCGGCGATGGTCGAGAAGGTCGCCGCCGCGCGCGAGGCCGTCGCGAGGCGCTGACGGATGGCGCCGAAGACCACGCTCTACTTCGCCACCGACATCCACGGCTCGGAGCAGTGCTTCCGCAAGTTCCTCAACGCGGGAGCGGCCTACGAGCCGGACGTCATGATCCTGGGCGGCGACATCGCGGGCAAGGCGATCCAGGCGATCGACGACCTCGGCGGCGGGCGCTTCCGGACGGTGTTCCGCGGGACCACGCACGCGATCGAGGATGCCGAGGACCTCGCCCGCGTGGAGCGCATGATCTCCGACCTCGGCTACTACCCGTGGCGCTGCGAGCCGGGTGAGCTCGCCGCGCGGGTGGACGACGGGACCGTCGACGAGATCCTCGACGCCCTGATGCGCCGGCGGCTGGAGGAGTGGATGGAGCTGGCCGACGAGCGGCTGCGCCCGCGCGGCATCCCGGCCTACTGGATGCTCGGCAACGACGATCCGCCCGCGCTGGTCGAGGTCCTGGAGCGCGCCCCGTGGGGCACGCACGCCGAGGGCCGCGTCCTGGATCTCGGCGAGTACGTGCTCGTCTCCTATGGCTACTCGAACCCCACGCCCTGGGACAGCTTCCGCGAGGTGCCCGAGGAGGAGCTCACGCGCCACTACGACGAGCTCTTCGGCGCGGTCGCCGATCCCAGCCGCGCCGTGTTCAACGCGCACCCGCCGCCCTACGGGACCGGGCTCGACGACGCCCCCATGCTCGACGAGCAGTTCACCGTGCGCCAGCAGGCCGGGCAGGTCAAGCTCGGCCCGGTGGGCAGCACCGCCGTACGTGACGCGATCGAGCGCTACCAGCCGATCGTCAGCCTGCACGGCCACGTCCACGAGTCGGCGGGCTTCCGCCGCATCGGCCGCACGATGGCCGTGAACCCGGGCAGCGACTACGGGACGGGCGCGCTCAACGGCGTCCTGATGACGCTGTCGAAGGACAAGCTCAAGTCCCACCAGCTGGTCCGCGGCTGATGGACTCCGACGGCGCGGTCTTCGTCGCGATCGACGCCGGCACGACGGGCGCCCGCGCCTGCGCGGTCTCGCTCGACGGCCGGGTCGTCCACGAGGTCCGCCGGCCCTACCCGCTCTCGGCGCCGCGCCCCGGTCGGGCGGAGCAGGACCCCGTCGACTGGCGCGAGCGCGCGCTCGAGAGCGTCACCGAGCTGGCGCGCGCGCTCGGGCCCGGTGCGCGCATCGAGGGGATCGGCCTCACGGGCCAGTGCCCGACGGTGGCGCCGATGGGCGCCGGAGGCGAGCCCGTCGGGCCGGGGATGCTCTACCGCGACAACCGCGCGACCGCCGAGGCGGCGCAGATGCGCGCGTGGATCGGCGAGGAGGAGATGCACGCGCGCACGGGACACCTCGCCGAGGCGTTCCACATCGGACCGAAGATCCTCTGGCTGCGTGCTCACGAGCCCTCGGTGTTCAGGGCCACCAAGCACTTCATGCAGCCGCGCGACATCGTGCTCCACGCCCTGACCGGCGTCAGCGCCACCGACCAGACCCACGCGAACGCGACGGTCCTCTTCGACCTGCGCGCGCGCGATTGGGCCGGCGCGCTGCTCGACGCCTGCTCGCTCGAGGCCTCCATCTTCCCCGACGTGCTCGCCCCCTGGGAGCAGGCCGGCGAGGTGACGCCGGCCGTCGCGCGGCGGACGGGCGTCCCGGCCGGATGCCCGGTCGTGATCGGGGCGGCCGACAGCCAGTGCGCGGCGTTCGGCAGCGGCGTGACGGCGCCGGGGCCGGTCAGCGAGATGGCGGGCTCGTCGTCGTGCCTGAACTCGATCGTCGTGGCCCCGCTGGCCGACCGGCGCGTCACCCACTACAGCCACGTCATCCCCGACGTCTTCTCGACCGAGCTGGGCCTCAACACCACGGGTGGCGCCGTGCAGTGGGCGATCGGCCGGCTCGGCTTCGACGACTACGCGGCGGTGGAGCGCGCGGCGCGATCCGTGCACGACCGGCTGCGCGACGGCTCGGCCGGCGACCCGCTCGACGCGGCGCCCGTCTTCCTCCCGTATCTCGGCGACGGCGAGCGCGACGACGTCCGCCTGCGCGCCGCGTTCGTCGGGCTCTCGGATCGCCACGGCCGGGAGGAGCTCGCCTACGCGGTGCTCGAGGGCGTGGCCTTCGGCGTCGCCGAGACCGTCGCCATCCTCGTCGCCGCCGGCTCGCCGTGCGAGGAGCTGCGCGTGGCCGGCGGCGGGGCACGGCTGCCGGCGCTCGGCGCGCTCAAGGCCGACGCGCTCGGCGTGCCGGTGGCCCACCTCGACGCCGACACGTCGCCGATCGGCGTCGCCCTGCTCGCCGCGTCCGCCGCGGGCAGGGAGCGCGAGGCGCAGACGGCGATCCGCGAGGGCCTGGCACGGGCGACGCGCTTCGAGCCCTCCGCGCGCGGCCGCGAGGCGCTGCTGGCCCGGTTCGCGTGGTGGAGCGACGTCCGCGG
Organism: Baekduia sp.; assembly: GCA_036518975.1. GTDB lineage: Bacteria > Actinomycetota > Thermoleophilia > Solirubrobacterales > Solirubrobacteraceae > Baekduia. The sequence continues at coordinate 5,039 of DATDMD010000096.1, read as the reverse complement.
CTCGGACGCCGTCCGCACCCCCACACGAGGAGACGCGTCATGACGGCCTACCGGCTCGGGATCAACACCTGCTTCGCGGTCAAGCGCTGGCCGCGGCCGCAGGAGTGGGCACGCATCGCCGCCGACGAGCTCGGGCTCGATCTCGTGCAGCACTCGCTCGACCTCGTCAACCTCGACGCCGGGGACGCGGCGCTCGCCGCGCAGGCCGCCGAGGTCCGGGGCGCGTGCGCGGCCGCCGGGCTCGAGCTGACCTCGACCTTCACCGGTCTGGCCGCCTACTCGACCTCGCTCCTGCTGCACCCCGACCCGGAGGCGCGCCGCCAGGCCCGCGAGTGGTACGAGCGCCTGATCGCGTTCAGCGCCCTGGCCGGCGCCCACCGCGCCGGCGGGCACGTCGGCAGCCTCTCGGCCGCCGACCACGACGACCCCGCGCGCCACGCCGCGCTCTGGGCGGAGCTCGCCGGCACGCTGCGCGGCCTCGCCGAGACGGCCCACGCGGCCGGGCTCGGCGGGCTGCTCGTCGAGAACATGGCCTGCGTGCGGGAGCCGGCGACGATCGCCGAGATCGAGACCCTCCTCGACGCGGGCGACCCGACCCGCGTCCCGATCGAGCTCTGCCTCGACGTCGGCCATCAGTGCGTTCCCGGCACGAGCGGCGACGACCGCGACCCCTACGCCTGGCTGCGCCGGCTCGGTGGGCGGTCGCCCGTCGTCCATCTGCAGCAGAGCGACGCCGAGGCCGACCACCACTGGCCGTTCACGCCGGAGTTCAACGCGCAGGGCCGCATCGACGCGGCCCGCGTCCTGGAGGCGATCGAGGCCTCCGGCGCGTCCGAGGTCGAGCTGATCCTCGAGGTCATCCCGCCGTTCGAGCAGGACGACGGGCAGGTCCTCGCCGACCTCCAGGCCAGCGTCGCGCATTGGCGCGACGCGCTCCGCGACGTAGGCTCAGCGGCGTGACCGAGCCGCTGCCCGACGCGATTCCCGAGCTCGGCCGGCAGGTCGCCGAGGAGGCCGCCGCCGCGGACGTCGCGCTGCGGCTGATCGGCGGCGTCGCGGTCTGGGTCCGCTGCCCCAGCGCCCGCACGGCGCCGCTCGCCCGCACCTACGGCGACATCGACCTCGTCGGCCGCGCACGCGACCGCAAGGCGATCGTCGCGTTCCTCGAGGAGCGCGGCTTCGAGCCGGACCGGATGTTCAACGCGCTGCACGGCGCCTCGCGGCTGAACTTCCACGACCCGCGGCGCGACCTGCCCGTCGACGTCCTGCTGGACCGCTTCGCGATGGCGCACGCGCTCGACCTCCGCGACCGGCTGGCCGCCGACGCCCTGACGCTGCCGCTCGCCGATCTGCTGCTCACCAAGCTGCAGGTCGTGAGCATCAACGCGAAGGACCTGCGCGACATCTGCGCCCTCCTGCTCGACCACGACCTCGACGCCGCGGGCATCGACCTGGCCCGCATCCTCGACGTCACGCACGCGGACTGGGGCTTCGAGCACACGATCCACCGCACGATCGCGACGCTGACCGAGCGGATCGGCGACTTCGGCCTGGAGAGCGCGGCGGCCGAGCGGATCATCGCCCGGGCCGAGGCGATCGCCGCCGCGCTCGACGCGGCGCCGAAGAGCGCCAAGTGGAAGCTGCGCGCCCGCGTGGGCGAACGCGCCCGCTGGTATGAGGAGCCGGAGGAGGCGCGGGGGTAAGGCGCGGCGGCGGCGGCGTCGCGACCGCAGCCCACGATCAGCCCGGCGGCGAGAGCCCCCGCCTGCGCGGGGGCTCCATCCGCTGCGTCCGGCTACTTCTTGTGCTGCTTCTTCACGACGGCGGTCGCGGCGGCCGAGGCCTTGCCCTGCTGGCCCTTGGCGTTGACGGCGACCGTCTTGTACTTGTAGGTGTGGCCGGCCTTGACCGACGTGTCCGTGAAGCGGCCGCCCTTGGCCGGCACCGTCTTGACGAGCTTGTAGTGGCCCTTGCCGTCGGCGCGGTAGACGCGGATGCTCTTCGCGCCCTTGGGCGCCGCCGGCAGCGTCAGCTTGACGCTGGTGCTCGTGACATGGGCCTTGGGCGTGGCCGGCGCGGCGGCCGGCTTGCCGTTGACCAACCACGTGTTCTTGATGCCGTCGCCGTCGGCGTCCGCCGGGTCCTTGACGACCGGCTTGACGGCGACGGGCGGAGCCGGGGTCACGACCGGCACGGGCGTCGCGGCCGGGGTGGCGGCCGGAGCGGTGACGGTCCACGTGTACGGGTAGACGCCCTCGCCGTCAGCCGGGAAGACCGTGAGCGTGTGCGACCCGACGCCGAGGCCGCTGAGCGCCGCGCCGGTCAGGTCGCACGGGACGTCGATGCCCGAGGTCTCGGTCAGGTCGAGGTAGCAGTCCGGCGCGTCCCCGGCGGACGCGCCGTCGATCGACCAGGTGAACTGGGCGCTCGTCGCCGTGGTGCTCACGCTCGGGGTGCTGGTGTAGTGCAGGACCTGAGGCGCGGCGGTCGTGGCGCTCGCCGTGGTGCTGAACGGGCTGGTGGGCTGCTCGTCGTTGTCGTCGTAGTAGTCGCGCGTCGCCACCACCTGGAACGCGTACTGCGTGCCGGGCTCCAGCGGGTCGCCGTCAGGATCGGTGTCGAGCACGACCTCGTGATCGTCGCCGTGGTAGTTGACGTTGTCGTAGAACGGCGTGCTCTGGCGGACGCCGTCGACCACGCGGTAGATGTCGTAGGTCGTGCCGGGCTCGCGGGCGAAGTCCAGCGTGACCGCGCGCCGCCCACCGGTGGCGGTGACCACGGGGGCCGCGGCGGCCTGCCAGCTGAAGCCGTCGATGTCCTGGTTGTCGCCGAGGAAGTCGATGGTCAGTCCGGCGTGGGCGCCGTTGCTGCAGGCGTCGTCCACCCCGGCGACGCCGACGTCGACGCCGATGCTGGTGCGCCAGATGACGATGCCCTTGGGCAGGTCGGCCGAGTACGTCGAGCCCGCGACGGTGACCGGCGCGTCGACGACGTCGCTGTCGTAGACGGCGCAGGACTCCGTCGACAGCTGGTCGCCGTCGAAGTCGCTGGCGTAGCGGGCGTCGTGGACGCCGTCGGTGCCGACCGCGATCTCAGGCGCGAGCTGGGCGTTGGGGCCCATGAAGACCTTGGTGGCGGCCAGCTGCGTGGGGTTCGGGGCGGTGACCGTCAGGTGCACGGTCGGCGACGACGGCCCGGGATCCGTGATCGAGACCGTCGTGCTGGACGACGGGAAGGTGACCGACGAGGCCGCCTGAGCGGAGCCGGCGAACACCACCAGGCCGGTGGCGACGCACAGCGGCGCCAGGAGGCGCGGGACACGGGACATGCAGCAGGTTCCTTTCGGGAGGCCGTGAGAGCGAGGCGGCGACGCGCGGCGTGGCGCGGCTCACGGCCGATCAAAGGCGAGCGAACGCTCGCTCCCCGCTCTTCGGCGACTCGGGGGCGGGGTTGAGCCGACCTGCCTGACGATGTCAGGCGGCCGACCGCCAACGTCACCGCCCGCCCGCCCGGCCAGCCCGCTCGCGCAACGCGTCGAGCTCGCCGCGGCGACTGCGAAGACGAGCGGCGCTGAGGACCGTCGATGCAAGTGCGTCGCGGGCCGGATCTGCCTGGCGCGTTTCGGTGGATCAGTCGCCGGACCCCTCCGCGATCGGCAGCATCGCGACCACGGTCGTGCCGCCGCCGGGCGGGCTGTCGAGCTCGAGCCGTCCCCGGAGCGCGGCGACGCGGTCGCTCATCCCCACCAGCCCGTGGCTGCGCGGATCGGCGCCGCCGACGCCGTCGTCGCGAACCTCGACGCGGAGCACACCGTGCTCCACCGACGTCCTGACCGTGGCGCGCGTGGCGTCCGCGTGCTTGACGATGTTGGTCAGCGCCTCCGCCACGACGAAGTACGCGCTCGCCTCGATCTCCGCGGGGAACCGCTCGTCGGAGATGTCCACGTCGGCCGGCAGGTCGAGCCGGTCCACCATCGCGCCCACCGCGGCCCGCAGGCCGCCGCTCGTGAGCGCCGCCGGGAGGATCCCGTGTGCCAGTTCGCGGAGCTCCGTGTGCGCCTGCTGGGCCGCGTCGAGCGCCTCGCCGGCGAGCGACCCCGCCTCCGCGTCGTTGCCCTGGAACGCTCGCTGGGCGAGCTTGAGCGACACGATGGCGTGCACGAGCCGCTGCTGCGCTCCGTCGTGGAGGTCACGGACGACGCGGCGACGGGCCTCGTCGCCGGCCGCGAGCAGACGCGCCCGCGAGGCGAGGAGCTGCTCGCGGCTGTCGGCGTTCGCGACGGCGGTCTCGAGGAGCTTCGCGAACTGGCCGATGCGCTCCTCGGTGTCCGCCGGCGGCGATTCCTCGCGCGTCCAGTACACGACGGCGACGCCCCAGAGCCGGCCCTCGACCATGATCGGCGCCCCGACGCTCGAGCGCACGCCCTGATCCCGCAGGTAGGTCGCGATGGGACCGTCCGCGGCGTCGAACCGCTCCATGCGCGACGGCCGCCCGACGCGGTGGACCTCCGCCGTCACGCTCTGGCCCACGTGGCTGAACCGCGTGCCGGCGGGCAGGCCGCGCCCCCGCCAGCCGCGATGGGCGACGACGGTGATCTCGTCGCCCGGCTCGAAGCGGCCCAGCGTCACGCCATCGGCGTCCAGCAGCCGCTGCATCTCGGTGGCCACGGCGTCGAAGACCGCGGTGGGCTGCGGACCTTCCGCGACCAGCGTCGCCACCCGCCGCAGGGCCGCCTGCTCGTCGGCGATGCGGCGGTAGCCGGCATAGAGCTGGGCGTTGTCGAGCGACACGGCGAGCTGGCCGGCGATGAGCTTCACCACGTCCAGTCGCTCAGTGGTGAACGCGTCGCGGATCAGGCGGTTCTCGAGCACCAGCAGCGCCTGCAGCGTGGCGCGGCTGACGATCGGGACGGCCAGGAGCGAACAGGCGTCAACGTCGGCGAAGTACGCGTCGCGGGCGAAGCGGTCGTCACTGGTGGCGTCGGCGACGACCAGCGGCTCCCGCGTCCGCTCGAGGTATCGCAGCACGGACATCGGAAC
>DATDMD010000095.1:0-25258 GCA_036518975.1 Baekduia sp. | reverse complement strand
GAACGCCTCCAGGCGCTCGGTGAGCTCGTCGACGCTCATGTCGCGCACGTAGCGGCCGTTGAGCCACGTGAGCTTCTTGACGTCGAACTGCGCCGGGTTCTTCTGCACGCGCGCGACGTCGAACTGCTCGACCAGCTCGTGCGTGGTCAGGATCGTCTGGTCGTCGGCCGCGCCCCAGCCGAGCAGCGCGAGGTAGTTGCGGACGGCCGCGGGCAGGAAGCCGGCGTCGCGCAGCTCCTGGACCGACGCAGCGCCGTGGCGCTTGGAGAGCTTCTTGCCGTCGGGCCCGTGCAGGAGCGGGAGGTGGGCGAACGCGGGCGCGGTCGCGCCGAGCGCCTCGTAGACGAGCAGCTGCTTGGGCGTGTTGGAGAGGTGGTCCTCGCCGCGGACGACGTGCGTGATCTCGGCGTCCATGTCGTCGACGGCGACCGCGAAGTTGTAGAGGACGCTCCCGTCCGCGCGGGCGATGACGGGGTCGTCCATGTGGACGTGCTGGAAGACCGTGTCGCCGCGGATGAGGTCGTGGACGGTGGTCGAGCCCTCGTCGGGGACCTTGAGGCGGACGGCGCCCTCGCCCTCCGGCTCGCCCCGGAAGCCCTTGTCGGCGCCGTGCTGCGCCTTGTAGGCCTTGACGTCGTCGCCCGTCGCGCTCGACCTGTAGGCCTTGCCCTCGTCGAGCAGGCGGTTGAGCAGCTCCTGGTGGCGCTCGGTGCGGCTGAGCTGGGAGATCGGGCCCTCGTCGTAGTCGAGCTCGAGCCAGCGCAGGGCGTCGAGGATCTGCTCGACGTTCTCCGGGGTGGAGCGCTCCTTGTCGGTGTCCTCGATGCGCAGGACCAGCGTGCCCGCGTTCCCGCGTGCCATCAGCCAGTTGTAGAGGGCGGTCCGGGCACCGCCGATGTGCAGGGCGCCGGTGGGCGAGGGAGCAAAGCGAACACGCATTTCGGTAGGACTCTAGGCAATGCTCATAGGCGCACACGTCTCCCCTGCCGGCGGCCCCGCGAAGGCCGTCGAGCGCGGCTCCGAACGCGGGGCGCGCGCGATCCAGATCTTCAACCAGAACCCGCGGGCCTGGAAGCCGACGGTCTACAGCGACGAGGCGGTGGCGGCGTACCACGAGGCGATGGACGCGAGCGACGTCGACGCGCTCATGATCCACGCCGTCTACCTGTTGAACACGGCGTCCGAGGACGAGGACATCCGCGCGAAGACGCTGACGTCGTTGACGGCGTCGCTGCGCGCCGGCGACGCGCTGGGCGCCGTGTCGGTCGTGCTGCATCCGGGGTCGGCGAAGACCGGCGAGGTCGGACCCGCGATCAAGCGCGCGGGAGCCGTCATCCGCGAGGCGCTGGCCGAGAGCGAGAACTGCGCGCTGCACCTGGAGAACACCGCCGGCGCCGGCGGGACCCTGGGCCGCTCGTTCCACGAGCTGGCGGCGCTGATCGACGCGGCGGGCGGCGACTCGCGCCTCGGGATGTGCCTGGACTCCTGCCATCTGTTCGCGAGCGGCTACGACATCCGGACAGCCGAGGGGCTGACGAGCGTCCTGGACGACTGCGCCTCCGCCGTCGGAATCGAGCGCCTCGGATCACTGCACTTCAACGACTCCGTCGGGACGTTGGGATCCAACAAGGACCGCCACGCCGACGTCGGCGAAGGCGAGCTCGGCGAGGACGGCTGCGCGGTCTTCCTCAGCGAACCGAGGTTCGACGGGCTGCCAGTGATCCTCGAGACGCCGGGGCCGGACAAGAAGGGCCCGACGCGGGAGGAACTGGAGCTGTGCCGGACACTACGGGCGCGCGGCGAGAAGGCGCGGGCGAGGGGGAAGTAGCGGGGGCGCCGTCCGGGGGTGTCACGCGCGCCGAACCCACGGCGCGCACAGCCTGGCGCGGCGCCGTCCGGCGCGGCGCCGTCTGGCGCAGCACAGCCCCGGCGCAGCACAGCCCCGGCGCAGCACGGCCCCGGCGCGCCCTGAAACTCGGCGCGCGCGGCGCGGCTGGTTTCGCTCCGCCCGGCCGTGGAGACACTGACGACGCGGGCAAACCTCAGCCGCCCGCGCATGGAAAGTGCGTGAGTGCGGCCCCCGCCCCCGGTCCAGCGACAGAGCGGGGGCCGCAGTCGCGACCGTACCGGTCCCGGAACCGAACGCGGGGGAAATCACTCACCCCTTGCCGGGTGAATGCCGCCCCGCAATCCGGCCACTTACGAACGTTCAGGGACGAACCCCGACACGGCCCCCACGAGGCGCGTCACCAGCCATCGTGTCCGCGTAGAAACGCCACGCGACGCAAGGCGACAGAGCAGGCGCGACACGTCGAGCGATCCCGGCGGAGACGCGCCAGGCATGCCACGAAGCGCACGGCGCCGGCTCGACGCCGACGCCGGGTGCGCGCCGAGCCGAACAGCCGCGGTGTGTCACTTCGGCCGCGTCTCGGCCACAGCGGAGGCGTCGACTGCGGCGGAACGATCAGGGCGAAGCGTCAGGCCGCGGCGGTCTTGGTCGCGGGCGTGGCGAACCGATCATGGGCAGCGCGTCACCCGGCCGCCGTCTCCGCCCCCGCGGACGCGCGCCGAGCCGATTAGGCGCGGTGCGTCAGGCGGCCGCCGGCGTCCCCAACCACAGGCGCGGTGCGTCAGGCTGCCGCGGTCTCGGCCGAAGGAGCCGGTGCCGCGAGGGCGTCGGGGCCCAGGATGCGGGCGAGTTCCGCGCGGAGGGAGGGTGTCGGGTCGACGCGGAAGTCGGAGCCCAGCTTGAGGGTGCGGCCGCCGGCGGAGGTGTGGACGGAGAGGACGACGTCGGCCTCCCCCACGTGGTTGCCGAAGACGTGCTTGAGCTCGTCGATGATCGAGGAGGAGTGGCGGGTCGCGTCGAGCATCAGCATCAGCGCCTCCGGGCCCTTGGCGACCTCCACGGCGGCGGCGCGCGCCTCCTCGACCTCGGCCTCGGTCGGCTGGAAGAGCTCGCAGGCCTGGACCTTGATCGTCAGGCCGCGGTCGTCGTTGCCGACGCGGCCGCGGACGGTGACGATCTGGTCGACCTGGGCGATGTGCTCGTACTCGGCGAGCTGGTCGCCGAAGAAGATGAGCTCGACCGAGCCCTCGAGGTCGTCGAGCGTCGCGAACATCATCATGTTGCCCGTGCGGGTCTTGAGCTTGCGCGCCGCGGTGATGATCCCGCCGACCGTCGCCCACTCGCCGTCCTTGACCGACGGCAGTTCGCCGAGCGGCCGGTCGACCTTGGCCATCAGCGCCTCGCGGACCTCCTTGAGCGGGTGCATCGAGAGGAACAGGCCGATGGCCTCCTTCTCGTGCGCGAGGAGCTCGTTCTTGTCGAACTCGTCCTGCGGGATCGGCGGATGCGCCGACCCGCCGAACGCGGCCGCGGCCCCGCCGCCGGTGCCCGTGCCGCCGCCCGTGTCGAACAGGTCGAAGATCGACCCCTGGCCGATCTCGGCGTCCTGCTGGACCTTCTGGCCGGCGCCCTGCGCCTGCTCCAAGACCTCCAACATGCCCTTGCGCGAAGCGCCCGACGAGCCCAAGGCCCCGCACTTGATCAGCGCCTCGATCGACCGCTTGTTGACGGCCTTGGGATCGACGCGCTCGCAGAAGTCCCAGATCGAGGTGAAGTTGCCGCCCTCCTCGCGGGCGCGCTTCATCGCCTCGACCGCCGAGTAGCCGACGCCCTTCACGGCGTCCAGCCCGAAGCGGATGTTGCCGTCCACGACCACGAACTCGTGGTCGGACAGGTTCACGTCCGGCGGCAGGATCTCGATCCCCATCTCCTCGCAGCGCGCCGCGAAGAACGGGACCTTGTCCTTGGTGTCCATGACCGACGAGATCAGCGCGGCCATGTACTCCGCGCAGTAGTTCGCCTTCAGCCACGCCGTCCGGTAGGAGATCAGCGCGTAGCACGCCGCGTGGGACTTGTTGAAGGAGTAGTCGGCCGACTTCTCGTTCGTCGCCCACAGCCAGTCGATGGTCGACTGGGCCACGCCGTTCTTCGCGCAGCCCTCGCGGAACATCGGCTCCAGCTTGGCCATCGCCGCGCGGTTCTTCTTGCCGATCGCCTTGCGGAGGTCGTCCGCCTGCGCGCCCGTGAACCCGGCCATCTCCTTGGAGATGAGCATGGCCTGCTCCTGGTACAGGATCACGCCGTAGGTCGGGCCGATGATCGGCTCCAGCCGCTCGTCGGCGATCGACACCAGGTCGGGGTTGCGCTTGCCCCTCGCGTAGGTCGGGATCTGCTCCATCGCGCCCGGGCGGTAGAGCGAGACCAGCGCGACGAGGTCGTCGAATTCGCTGGGCTTGACCTTCTTCAGGGCCTCCTGCATGCCCTCGGACTCGAACTGGAACACGCCGACCGAGTCGCCCGCGGCGAGCATCTCATAGGTCTTGCCGTCGTCCAGCGGCAGCGTCGCCATGTCCGGCCGCTCGCCGGTCGAGCGGCCGATGATGTCCAGCGCGTCCTCGATGACGTCGAGGTTGCGCAGGCCCAGGAAGTCCATCTTGAGCAGGCCGAGGTCCTCGACGGGCTTCATCGAGAACTGCGTGACCTGGCGGTAGACCTTGTTGCCGGACTCGTCGGTCTCGTTCGCGTCGGCCAGCTGCAGCGGGACGACGTCGGTGAGCGGCATGCCCGCGATGACGACGGCCGCCGCGTGGATCGAGTTGTTGCGGACGATCCCCTCGAGGCCCTTGGCGACGTCGATGATCTGCTTGGCGATCGGGTCCTTGTCGTACTCGCCGCGCAGCGGCTCGCCCGGGGCGAGGCAGTCGTCGAACGACGGCGGCCGGCCCATGATCGGGTCCGGGATGAGCTTGGCGAGGCGGTCGCCCTGGCCGTAGTCGTGACCCAGGACGCGCGCGGCGTCGCGCGTGGCCGCGCGCGGGAACATCTTGCCGAAGGTGATGATCTGCGCGACCGACTGGCGCCCGTACTTCTCCACCACGTACTGCATCACGCGCTCGCGGCCGCGGACGGAGAAGTCGATGTCGATGTCCGGCATCGACACGCGCTCGGGGTTCAGGAAGCGCTCGAAGAGCAGGTCGTAGCGCAGCGGGTCGAGGTCGGTGATCCGCAACGCGTAGGCGATGATCGAGCCGGCGGCCGAGCCGCGGCCCGGGCCGACCGCGATGCCGTTCTCCTTGGCCCACTTGACGAAGTCCCACACGATCAAGAAGTAGGCGTTGAAGCCCATCTTGTCGATGACGGACAGCTCGTACTCCATGCGCTCGACGGCGTCGGCCGGGAGAGGGTCGCCGTAGCGGGCGCGCATGCCCTCCATGACGCGGTCGCGCAGGTACTGCTTCTCGTCCTGGCCTTCGGGCAGGAAGCGCGGGATGAGCTGCTCGCCGAGCCGGATCTCGACATCGCAGCGCTCGGCCACCTCGAGCGTGTTCGGGATGGCGTCGGGCCACTCCGCGAACTTCTCGTGCATCTCCTCCGACGAGCGCAGGTAGAACTCGTTCGTGTCGAAGGTCATCTTCGGCGCGGCGAGCGTCGACTTCGTCTGCACGCACAGCAGCGCCGTGTGGTGGTGGTAGTCCTCGCGCTTGAGGTAGTGGACGTCGCCGGTGCCGACGAGCTTGCCGCCCATCTCGCGCGCGATCTTGACGATGCCCGCGTTGGCTTTGTCCTGGTCGGCGATGCCGTTCTTCTGGACCTCGAAGTAGACGTCCTCGGGGCCGAAGACCTGGATGAGGTCGTCGATGTGGCCGCGGGCCTCGGCCTCGTTGTCGGCGACGAGGCGCTGGCAGAAGCGGCCCGCGAGGCAGCCGGTCAGCGCGATGACGCCCTCGGCGTGCTGGGCGAGCTGCGCCATGTCGAGCGACGGCTTGCCGCGGTGCAGGCCCTCGAGGAAGCCGGCGCTGGAGAGCTTGACGAGGTTGCGGTAGCCGACCTCGTTCTCGGCCAGCAGCGTGAGGTGGTTGCGCTCGACGCGGCCGGGCGCCCGGTTGGCGTGGTCGTCGACGAGGTAGATCTCGCACCCGAGGATCGGCTTGACGCCGGCCTCCTTGCACGCCTTGTACATCTCGACGGCGCCGTTCATCACGCCGTGGTCGGTGAGGCCGAGGGCCGGCTGGCCGAACTCGGCGGCGCGCTGCGCGAGCGCCTTGATGTTGCACGCGCCATCCAGGAGCGAGTACTCGGAGTGGACGTGCAGATGGACGGCGGCGGGCTGGCTCACGGGCGAAGGTCGAGGATAGGTGGCGGGTCGGATGGGGTCGGCGGCGGCGCGGCGGACGTTGCCGCAAGCAGCGGGTTTCGGCGGTTCAGCGGGGGTCGCGCTGCGCGCGATCGAGCCAGGACAGGAGCGTGCGGACGGCGCGGACGTCGCCTTCGACGGTCGCGTCCGACGAGGTCCCGGCGAGGACCGCGGCGAGTCGGCCGGCGGACGTCCGCAGCGTCGCGGGAGCGGGCGGCGCGCCCTCGACCGGCAGGACCGTGAGCGGACCGCGGCCGGAGGCGATGAGCCGCCAGCGGTCGGCGCCCTCGGGGGCGACGTCGACCGTGAGCGACCGGTCCACCGTCCAGCTCGGGTCGACCGCGCGGGCCAGGAGCGTGAGCAGGAGGCCGGGCGACGGCGCGACGCCGGCGGCGGCCAGCTCGTCGAGGCCGAGCGGCCGGCGACGGCCCTTGATCACGCGCCGGACGTGACGCCGGCGCTCGACGCGCGAGCCGGGGAGCCGTCGAGCGGCGCCGCCGGCGGCGAGCGGGACGAGAACGCTGAGCGGTCCAGAGATCTGCGCATCGACCGCGCCGGACCTCGACAGCTCGACGCGCGCCCTGGACTCGTCGACGAGGACGCGATGCGTGCTGCCGCCGTCGACCGCGAGGTGGTAGGCGAGCGCACCCTTGACCAGGCCGGCCTGGAGCGGGAGCAGGCCGACGACGATCAGCTCGGCGATGTCGGGCTCGTCGGCGGCGAGGCTGACCAGCGCGTCGCGCAGCCAGGGCCGGACCTTGCCGGAGACGACGCGCGCGGGAAGCGGCTGGCTGATGGGCGGCGCGGGCGCCGGAGTGGAGGCCGCGGGCGGCGGCACGGAGGCGGCGGGCGGAGTCGGCGCGGCGGGCGGAGTCGACTCGATTGGCGGAGTCGGCGTGGCGGACGAAGCGGAGACGGCGGGCGGTGCGGAGACGGCGGGCGATGCGGAGACGGCGGGCGGGGTCGGCGCGGTGGGCGGCACGGAGGCGACGGGCGGAGTCGGCTCGGTGGGCGGAGTCGGCTCGGTGGCGGGCGGCGGCGTCGACGTGGCGGGCGGCGTCGGCGCGATGGACAACGCCGCGGCGGGCGGAGTCGAGGCGGCGGGCGCGGTGTCCTCGTCCTCCTCGTCCTCTTCCCCCACCGCCTCCGTCGCTGCCCGCAAGCGCGCGGCAGCGGCCGCGAGGTCGATCGAGAGTGAGGGTGAGGGCTCGGCAGTCGGGGAGCGCAGGGACTCCAGTGCCGTGCGGAGGGATGCGAGGGTTGAGGGGTCTGGGCCGACGTCGGGACGGACGAGCGCGCGGAGCTCGGTGAGCTCGGATTCGGCGTCGGCCAGGCGGCGGCGCTCGGTGTCCAGCTCGGCTTCGGCGACCCAGCGGGCGGCGCGTTCGGTCTCGAGCTCCTCGCGCAAGGTGGAGGACTCGGTCAGGCCGGCCTGCAGCTCGGCCACGCGGGTGCGCATGGCCTCCAGCGAGGACTGCAGGTCCTCGTGGTCGCTGGCCAGCGCGACGATCGACTCGACGCGGGCGGTCAGCGCCGTGATGCGCGCGGCGTCGCCGGCGCGGACCGCGGCCAGCTCGGCGTTGACGGACTCCAGCGCGGACCGGACCGCCGCCAGCTCGCGCTCCAGCTCGGCCACGCGAAGGCCGCTCGACGCCTCCAGCGCCGCGACGTGCTCGCGCGCCCCGGCCAGCTGGCGCTCCAGCTCCTCCGTTCTGACGCGCTCGCGCTCCAGCTCCTCGACGCGCGCCCGCGCCGCGTCGAGCTCGCCGCGCACCGCCGCGAACGACCGGTCCGCCGCCACGCGCGCGGTGCGCTCGGCGCCCAGCGCCGTCTCGGCGGCCACCCGCGCGCCGCGCTCGGCGTCGAGCTTCTCGCGCAGCACCCGCGCCGCCGCGCCCAGCCGGTCGCGCACCGAGGCGACCGCGCGTTCGACCGCGACGACCCGTGCCGCGAACTCCGCGCGCTCGCTGGCCATCCGCGCTTCAAGGCCTTCAACATCCCGCGCGCCGGCCAGCGACCGCTGCGCCTCGACGACGGCGTCGCGCGCCGCCAGCGTCACCTCGTCGCGCCGCGCCAGCTCGGCGCGCAGCAGCAGCCCCTCGCGCTCCAGCGCCTCGCGCCGCTCGCGCTCGGCCGTCGCCCGCAGCCGCTCGTCCTCCAGCGCGCGCCGGGCCCGGTCGCGCTCAGCGGCGACGGCGGCGACCTCGGCCTCCGCCTCGGCGAGCCGCTCGCGCAGGTCCGCGAGCTCCGACGCCGCGCCCTCGCGCGTCGCGGCGGCCTCGCCTTGGGCCTCCAACCGCTCCTGCTGCTCGGCCCACTCGCGCTGCCGCGACCCGCGCAGATCGCGCTCCAGCACCGCCACGCGCGACCTCAGCGCGTCGCGCTCGCGCGCGGCCTCGCCCAGCCGCCGCTCGGCCTCGAACAGCCGCAGCTCCAGCGACGCGTCCTCGCTGACCTCGGCACGACGCGCCCGCCGCGAGGCCAGGACCTCGGGGTCGACGACGTTGCCGCTCTCGGACGGAGGCTGGGACATGCAGGCGGAAGACTAGGTCCGGGACCGGATGGATTCGTTCCCGAACGATCCCCACGCGGCAGGATCCCTGCAACTGGCCACGAACGGCCCAGCGGCGCCGGGCCTCAGACGACGCGCGCGCGACGGGGAGTCACCCGCACGCGCGCGTCCGACTCAGGAGCTCAGGAGCTCAGGAGCTCAGGAGCCCCACGCGCTCACGACGGCGACGACCCCTCCCGCGCCGCCGCCGCGCCGCGCGCGACCAGCACGGCCGCCACGACGCCCAGCACCCCGAGCACCGCCACGCGCCGCTTCGACCCGCCGCCGCCGGCGCCGAGATAGCGCCGCTTCACGTACCACTTGGCGCCGTTCCAGACGACATATCCCAGGAGCTTGTAGGCCATCGCCCTCCGTGCTTACCCGCGCGGTTCGTTGCGCAGCCGCCATGCGAGCCGCGACTGCAGGGACCACAGCTCGATGAAGCCCGGCGACGCCTGCTGCGAGAACAGGCCGCCCGACTCGCTGAACGTCGCGAGCTGCGCGTCGTACACCGCGTTCGGCGACTCCCGCGTCACGACGCGCGCCATGCCCTTGTAGAGCTTCATCCCGATCTTGCCCGTCACGTACCGGTTGACCTCGTTCATGTACGCGTCGAGGTCGGTGCGCAGCGGCTCCCACCACAGGCCCGCGTAGACGAGGTACGCCCACTGCTGGTCCAGCCCGCTCTTGAAGCGGTTCTGGTGGATCGTGCCGACCAGGCGCTCGAGCTCGGCGTGCGCCGGCAGCAGGATCGCCGCCGCCGGGACCTCGTAGATGTCGCGCACCTTCAGGCCGACGATCCGGTCCTCGATGTGGTCGACGATGCCGACGCCGTGCTTCATGCCGAGCGCGCCCACCTGGTCGAGCAGCTCGACCAGGCCGAGCCGCGTCCCGTTGAGCCCGACCGGCACGCCCTCCTCGAACTCGATCTCGACGATCTCGGACTCGTCCGGCGCCTCCTCCGGGCGCGTGACGAGCTGGAAGACGTCGTCGTCGGGCGCGTGGTCGAGCTCCTCGATCCACTTGCCCTCGCTCGACCGCCCCCAGATGTTGTCGTCGATCGAGTACGGCGCGGTCTCGGTCCCGCCCTTGACCGGGATCCCGTGCTCGCGCGCGTAGGCGATCTCCTCGTCGCGGCCCATCTTCCAGTCGCGCACCGGCGCGATGATCTTCAGCTCCGGCGCGAGCGTCGCGACCGTGCCGTCGATCCGGACCTGGTCGTTGCCCTTGCCGGTGCAGCCGTGGGCGATCGTGTCGCAGCCGGTCTCGCGCGCGACGTCGACCGCGAGCTTCGCGATCAGCGGCCGCCCCAGCGCGGTGAAGAGCGGGTAGTTGAGGCCGTAGATGGCATTGGCCTTGATCGCCGGGGCGATGAAGTCGCGGGCGAACTCCTCGCGCGCGTCGATGACCCGCGCGTCGACCGCGCCCAGCCGCAGCGCCTTCTCGCGCACGACGTCGTAGTCCTCGCCCGGCTGACCCAAGTTGATGGTCAACGCCACGACCTCGGCCTTGTACTGGTCCTGGATCCACTTGAGCATGACGCTCGTGTCCAGGCCGCCCGAGTAGAGCAGGCACACGCGGCCGACCTCGTCGGGACGCGCGAGGTAGGAGGCGGCGGGTTCGTGGGGCTGCAGGAGCTGATCGTCGGTCATGGCTGGCTCGAAGCCTACGAAACGGCCGCCGTCAGAAGTCCGCCGCCCCTATTGCCGCGTGAAGCGCACCGTCCCCGTCAGCGTGCCGGACGCGCTGCACGTCACCGTCGGGCCCTCGCCGCAGTTGGCCGGGAAGCCCGTGCCGAGCGTGACCGGGACGCTGAATGCCGGCTGCGTGAGCATGTCCTTGGTGATCGTGACGTGGGCCGCGTAGGGCAGGTAGCTCTGCAGCGCGGCCACCGTGCCGTAGTCGCCGCCGTAGCCCTCGCGGTCGCACTCGACGGTCTCCGGATCGGCCACGACCGCGGTGAACGGGACGAACGCCAGCGTCGTCGCTCCGTCCGCCGCCCCCTCCGGCAGGAGCGTCGCGTACGAGCGCCCCGGCGTCCCCGTGCAGGAGAACGAGCCGGTGCCGAGCGTCCCCTTCGTCGTCATCGTGCCGCTGACGTAGACGCCGCCCATCGGGCTGTACGAGCCGCCGTCGAAGAAGATCCCGTGCCAGTCCGCCTTCCAGTGCAGGTTCAAGGTGGTGGTGTCGGTGTCGCCGTGCTCGGTGCGCGTCTGCGCGTAGGTGGCGTCGGCCTCGTAGGTGATGTCCCAGCCGTGCGGCCGCTGGATCTCGACGATGTCGCTGCCGACGCCGCGGTTGGTCCGCAGCTCGACGATCAGCGTCCCCTTGTCGCCCTGGCCCATCGTGAACTTCACGGGCAGCGCCTGTCCCGGGGCCATCGTCGTGTGCTCGGGGTCGGCCGTCCCGCCGGAGGCGATCACGTTGACCGGGCCGCCGATCGGCGCGCCGTCCTTGACGAGCTTGGCCGTCGCCGTGAACGTCCCCGTCTGCCCGCCGGCGAGCGCCATCGCGTGCGGGTCGAGCGTCAGCTTCACGCAGCGCCCGTCCTCCTGCCAGAGGTTGCGCATCTCGGCCAGGGCGTCGCGCATCGTCAGGCCTTCGAGGCCCTCCTGTCCTCCGAGCCGCCCCTCGATGAGCATCTGCTCCTCCGCGGCGGAGAGCCGCGAGCCGTGCGGTCCGCGGTAGGTGCCGGCCAGCACGCCCGCCGGGTCGGCCTTCACGCGCTGGTAGACGCTCTGGCTCGTCTCGCCCTGCCGCTCGTCGGTCCACCGGATGATGTACCGGTTGGTCGCCGCGCCGGTCGCCCGCACCTCGATGTCGTCCCCGCCGTCGTAGGTGACCTTCGCGATGTTCGCGTCGTCGCCGACCTGCACCGTGATGTCGGCGGTCAGCGAGGTCCGCGTCTCGACGAACGCCGAGTGGCCGTCCTGCTCGGCGGTCTTGCGGACCGCCTGCGTGAACTCGGTGTGCGCCTTGACGATGCCGTTGGCGTCGGGACACGTCGTGAAGCGGTGGCCCATCTTCGTGCGCATGGAGGTCGTCACCTCGACGCCGTGGTCAGCCGGGACGGTGACCTCGATCGTGCCGTCGACGAAGTTGTCGATCTCGTCGCCCTCGGTCTGGACCAGCGTCGACCTGTAGCGGCCCGGGTGGCCGTCGACCGCGCGCGGGTGCCACTGGCCGTCCTGGATGTCGTCCTGGACCTCGGCGACGCGGGCGCGGCCCGGCGCCCTGATCAGCGCCTGGACGATGCGGGCGGCCGCCTTCGCGCCCCGCTGGCCGGCGAGCTTGGCGAACCGCTTCTCGGCGCCGGCGGTGGTGACCTTCACGGTCGTGCCGGGCTTCGGCTTGACCTTCACGCACGGGGCCTGGGCCGTGAGCCGGACCTGGCCCTTGGCGCAGCGCTTGGCCGGCTTGCCCTTGGCCACCGCGGCGCCGGAGCACAGCGCGCAGAGCAACCCAAGGACCATGAGAACGACGGGGAGGCGACGGAGCATGGCCACCACCCTGCTCGCGCGCGTCCGGCCGCGCATCCGGGGGACCCCCGAAGCAGCGCGCGGGTGCGGCTACCCGCCCCTACGCGCCGAGCAGGCGCGCGATCCGGGCGAGCGCGTCGTCCAGCTCGGCGTCGCTGATCGTCAACGGCGGAAGCAGGCGCAGCGTCGTCGGGCCGGTGGCGTTGACCACCAGCTTCTCGTCGCGGAGGGCGCGGCCGACGAGGTCGGTCGCCGGCTCGTCGCGCGCCGGGTCCAGCTCGGCGGCGAGCATGAACCCGCGGCCGCGGACCGCGACGACGCCGGGCAGCTCGGCCAGGACCGCGCGGGCGTGCTCGCCGCGCTCGCGGACGCGCGCCAGCAGCGCCGGATCGCCGACGATGTCGAGGACCGCCAGGCCGGCCGCGCACGGCACCGGACCGCCGGCGAACGTCGAGCCGTGGTCGCCCGCCTCGAAGCCCTCGGCGAACCGCTCGTTGGTGACGACCGCGCCGATCGGCAGCCCGCCGCCCAGCGCCTTGGCCACGGTCATCAGGTCCGGAGCGACACCATCATGGTGGTAGGCCCAGAGGTCGCCCGTCCGGCCCAGGCCGCACTGGACCTCGTCGTAGATCAAGGCTGCACCGACCGCGTCGCACGCCGCGCGGGCCGCACGCAGCAGGTCGCCGTCCAGCTCGTACACCCCGCTCTCGCCCTGGACCGGCTCCAGGATCACGGCCGCGCAGGCGTCGTCGATCGCGGCCGTCACGGCCTCGACGGTCGGCGCGACGGCGACGAACCCCGGGACCAGCGGGGCGAACGGCGCCTGCTTGGACTCCTGCGGCGTGGCGCTCAGCGACCCGTAGGTCCGGCCGTGGAAGCCGCGGTGGACCGAGACGATCGTCCCGCCGCGCTTGGCCTTGCGCGCCATCTTGATCGCGGCCTCGTTGGCCTCGGTCCCGGAGTTGGCGAAGTGCACGCGGCCGCCGAGCGACGACTCGGCCAGACGCCGCGCCAGCGCGGCGGCCGGCGCGGTGTGGAACAGGTTGCCGACGTGGATCAGCCGCGCCGCCTGCTCCTGGATCGCCGCCACGACCGCCGGATGGCAGTGGCCGACCGAGTTGACCGCCAGACCGGTCTGGACGTCGAGGTACTCGACGCCGTCGACGTCCCACAGCCGCGCGCCCTCGCCCCGGACGAACTCGACGGGCTGGCGCGCGTAGGCGGGGACGAGCGCGCCGGAGTCCTCGATGGCGCTCACGACGCCGCCCTGATCTTGGTCCCGATGCCCTCGTCGGTGAACAGCTCCAACATGATCGAGTGCGGCACCCGCCCGTCGACGATGTGCGCCGCCGTCACGCCGCCGTGGATCGCCTCGACGCACGCCTGGAGCTTGGGCCGCATCCCGCCCTCGATGGCCCGCAGCCCTTCCTCGACCTCCTCCGCGGAGGCCTGGGAGATGCGCGACAGCGGGTTCGTCGGATCGCGCAGCCAGCCGCTGACGTCCGTCAGGAAGATCACCTTGTAGGCCCGCAGCGCCCGCGCGACCGCGCCGGCCGCCTCGTCGGCGTTGATGTTGTAGGAGTTGCCGTCGCGGTCGGTGCCGACCGACGCGATCACCGGGATGTAGTCGTCGGCGATGTGCTTCAACACGTCCACGTTGACCCGCGTGATCCGGCCGACGAAGCCGACGTCCTCCCCGCCCGGCGCCGAGGTGCGCTCGCACAGGAACAGGCGCCCGTCATCGCCCGACAGCCCGATCGCCAGCTGCCCGTGGCGGTTCAGCCGCGACACGATGTCCTTGTTGACCTTGCCGATCAACACCATCTTGGCGATCTCGACGGTCTCCTCGGTCGAGACGCGCAGGCCGCCGACGAACTCGACCGGGATCGACAGCCGGTTCATGTAGGCCGTGATGTCCGGGCCGCCGCCGTGCACGACGACCGGGTTCATCCCGACGTACTTCAGCAGCACGACGTCGCGCGCGAAGTCCTCGCGCAGCGCCGGGTCCTCCATCGCCGCGCCGCCGTACTTGATGACGACGGTTCGCCCGTGGAACTCCCGGATGTAGGGGAGCGCCTCGAGGAGTGTGCTGACGTCGCGCATGCGGTCCAGACCTAGGTGGTGTACTCGGCGTTGATCTTGATGTACTCGTGGCCGAGGTCGGAGAAGAAGACCTCGGTCTCGAAGCCGTCGCCCGGCAGCCCGATGGCGTACTCGACCTCGTCGCCGGCCACGCGGCGCCGCAGGTCGTCCTCGTCGTGGGCCACCGCGTTGCCCGCGACGCAGACCTGCACGCCCTCGATGGCGACGTCGACCGGCAGCGGCGCGGTGTCGGGCAGCGCCAGGCCGACCGCCTGGACGATCCGGCCCCAGTTGGGGTCGCCGCCGTAGAGCGCGGTCTTGACGAGCGGCGAGTTGGCGATCGCCCGCGCGACGCGCTCGACGTTGGGCCCGTGGCCGCCGCGGACGGTGACCCGGCCGACGCGCTTGGCGCCCTCGCCGTCGCGGGCGATGTCGATGGCCAGCTGGCGCAGCAGCGCGTCGAGCGCCTGGCCGAAGATCAGCTCGGCCTCGGACTCCGGCTCGATCACCACGCCCGACGCGCCGCCGCACAGGAGGATCGCGGTGTCGTTCGTCGACAGCTGGCCGTCGACCGTGATGCGGTCGAACGAGCGCTTCACGCACACCCCGAGCAGCAGGTCGGCGGTCTCGGCCGGCACGACCGCGTCGGTCTCCACGAAGCACAGCATGGTGGCGAACGACGGCTGGATCATCCCGGCGCCCTTGGACTGGGCCGCCAGCCGCACGGTCCCGTTCGGCAGCGCGACGTCGACCGTCGCGCGCTTCTCGAACAGGTCGGTGGTCATGATCGCGCGCGAGAAGTCGCCGGCGCCGCCGGCGCTCAGGTCCTTGCCGGCCTCCAGCAGCCCGCGCACGACCTTCGCGCCGTCGAGCTGCACGCCGATCACGCCGGTGGAGCAGACCGCGACGCGGTCCTCCGACGTCTGGGCCATCATCGCGCCGGCGCCCTGCATCCGCGCGGCCTCGTCCATCCCCGGCCGCCCGGTCGCCGCGTTGGCGTTGCCGGAGTTGACCGCGATCGCCTTCAGGGCGTCGAGCCGCGCGCGCTCGCGCGTGAGCAGGACCGGCGGCGCGGCGGTGCCGGAGCGCGTGAAGCGCGCGGCGCTCGTGGTGTCGTCGCTGTCGGAGACGACCAGCCCCACATCGAGCCCGCCGGACTTCTTGATGCCCGCCGCCGCGCCGGCCGCGCGGAACCCCGCCGGCAGCGGCGCGCCCTCGACCTCGCTCACGGCGTCGGGCACGTCCACCCAGCGCGAGCGGAAGAACGGGGACGCCGGCCCACCCACCCCATCGGTCACAGCAGTCCCTCCGTCTCGTCGAAGCCGAACATCAGGTTCAGCGACTGCAGCGCCTGCGACGACGTCCCCTTCCAGAGGTTGTCGATCGCGCCGAAGGCCAGCACCTTGCCGGTCCGCGGATCCACCTGGACGTTGATCGCGCAGATGTTCGTCTCGCGCACGTCGCGCACGCCCGGCGGCCGCGTCACGACGTCGACGAACGGCTCGCCCGCGTAGGCGTTCTCATACAACTCGACGACGTCGTCGACGCCGGCGTCGTCGCCGATGGTCACGTAGCAGGACACCAGCTCGCCCTGGTCGAGCGGGAGCAGGTGCGGCGTGAACGTGACGCACAGGTCGTCGCGCGCGCCCAGCGCCCGCAGCTCCTGGTCGATCTCCGGCGCGTGCCGGTGCGTGCCGACGCCGTAGGGCGTCACGTTCTCGTCGACCGACACGAAGTGCGTCTTCTGCGTCGCGGCCCGCCCCGCGCCGCTCACGCCGGACTTCGCGTCGATGACGACGTCCTCCAGCAGCCCGGCGCGCGCGAGCGGCGCCAGCGTCAGGATCGCGGCCGTCGGGTAGCAGCCCGGGCCGGCGACCAGCTCGGTCTCCGCGATCGCGCCGCGGTACAGCTCGGGCAGCCCGTAGACCGAGGACCCCAACAACTCCGGATGCGGGTGCTCGACGTAGTACTCCTGGTAGACGTCGAGGTCGCGCAGCCGGAAGTCGGCGCTCAAGTCCACCACCTTGACCCCGCCCTCCAGCAGCTCGGCCACCAGCGGGGCCGACGCGCCGTGCGGGTAGGCGACGATCGCGGCGTCGACGTCGCCCTGGTGGTCGAGGTCGAGGTCGAGCTCCTCCAGCACCAGCGGGACGCGGTGGTGCGGGTAGAGGTCGTTCAGCGGCGTGCCGGCGTCGGACCGCGACGTGATGGCCGACAGCACGAACCGCGGGTGGCGGTCGACGAGCCGCGCCGCGAGCGCGCCCGCGAAGCCGGACGCGCCGGCCACCAGCACCTTGGGGCCGTCGCCGGCGGGATCAGCCACGCAGCTCACCTCCCACCTGGGAGGCGAGCGCCTTGACGACCTTGTCGCGCACCGGTGCGACGTCCTCATCGGAGAGCGTCCGGTCCGGAGCCTGGAATGTGAGCGCCAGCGCGAGCGACTTGCGCCCGTCGCCGACCTGCGCGCCGCGGTAGACGTCGAACACGCGCACGCCGCGCAGCAGCGAGCCGCCGGCGCCGCGGACCGCGCCGACCA
The DNA here is from genome assembly GCA_036518975.1 of Baekduia sp. Classification (GTDB taxonomy): domain Bacteria; phylum Actinomycetota; class Thermoleophilia; order Solirubrobacterales; family Solirubrobacteraceae; genus Baekduia. Next base: position 8,407 of record DATDMD010000095.1, on the reverse strand, counting down.
CGTCCTCGGCCGCGACGGCCTCGTCGACGATCACCGCGAGGTCCTGCCGGACCGGCGGGAAGCTCGTCAGGTCGCGGTAGCGCGGGACCGCCGTGGCGCGGGCGACGACCTGGTCGAGGTCGACCTCGAACGCGGCGACCGTGCCCTCGAGCTCCCACGCGCGGGCGACGAGCGGGTGGACCTCGCCGACCCAGCCGACGACGACCTCGTCCTCCCCATCGCCGGCCAGCACGCGGGCGCTGCGGCCCGGGTGCAGGAACGGCTCGGTCGCGGCCTCGACGCGCCAGGTGACGCGCAGCGTGTCGAGCATCGCGGCCAGCAGGCCCTTGGCGGCGAAGAAGTCCGCGGTCTTCGGCGGGCCGCCGTCGCCCCACGACGGCGCGACCAGCCGGCCGTGCAGCACGGCGCCGAGCGCGCGGTGCTCGTGCGGTAGGACCTCATCTGGACGCGCGACGTACACCGCGCCCTGCTCGATCAGCCGCAGGTCCGGGTTGCCGCGGGCGACGTTGTGGCGCGTGGCGTCCAGCAGCGAGCCCAGGACCATCGTGCGCAGGACCGAGTGGTCCTCGCTCATCGGGTTCTGCAGCGCGACGAACGCGCGCCGCGGGTCGTCGTCCGGCAGGCGCAGGCGGTCCGCCACGCCCCGCTCGGTGAACGACCAGCCGACGATCTCGTAGGCGCCGCGGCCGACGAGCGCGTCGACCGCGCGCCGGCGCAGCCGCTGCTCGGTCGACATGCGCCCCGCGGTCCCGCGACGCTTGGGCAGCGTGGCCGGCAGCTTGTCCAGGTCGAAGCGCCCGACCTCCTCGACGAGGTCGGCCTCGCGCGTGACGTCGTTGCGCCGGAACGGCGGCACGACCACGTCCAGGCCGTCGGGGGCGTCGGCCACGCCGAAGCCCAGAGCGGTCAGCGTCTCCTTCTGGCGGGCGCGCGGGATGACGAGGCCGAGCAGCGACGCGACCTTGTGCTCGCGCAGGCGGATCGTCGCGTTGGGCCACGGCTCCTTGGCGAACGGCCCGACGTCGATGGTGCCGCCGGCCAGCGTCGCACCGGTCAGCTCCAGCATCAGCTGCGTGGCGACGACCTGCGCCTCCGGCGCCTGCTCGGGCGCCAGGCCCTTCTCGAAGCGGCCGGAGGCCTCGGAGCGCAGGCCCAGCACGCCGGAGGTCCGGTGGATGTTCGGCCCGTTCCAGGACGCGACCTCCATCAGGACGCGCGTGGTCGTCTCGCTCACCTCGGACCGCGCGCCGCCCATGACGCCGGCGATCGACGTCGGGCCCTCGGCGTCCTCGATGACGAGCATGTCGCCGTCGAGGGTCCGGACGGCGCCGTCGAGCGTCTCGACCTGCTCGCCGTCGCGCGCGCGCCGCACGGTCAGCTCGCCGCCGGCGACCTTGTCCATGTCGAACGCGTGGAGCGGGTGCCCGGTGAGGAGCATCGCGTAGTTGGTGATGTCGACGACGTTGTTGATGGGCCGCATGCCCGCCGCGAGCAGGCGCTGCTTGAGCCAGCGCGGCGACGGCCCGAGCGTCACGCCCTCGAACAGGCGCGCGGTGAAGCGCGGGCACAGGTCGGGCGCGTCGATCCGGACGTGGGCGCCGGGGACGTAGCCCGGCGTGCCCGGGTCGTCGGTCCACGGCGCGGGCGCCAGCGGCGCGCCCGTGGCCGCGTGGACCTCGCGCGCGATGCCGTAGACCCCGAGGCAGTCGGGCCGGTTGGGCGTGATCTCGAACTCGACGACCGCGTCGAGGATCGGCAGGACGTCGACGAGCGGGGTGCCCGCGGTCAGCGCGTCGTCCAGGACCATGATCCCGCCGGCGCGCTCGCCGGCCAGGCCGACCTCGTCCTCGGACAGGATCATCCCGTTGGACTCGACGCCGCGGAGCTTGGCCTTCTTCAGCTTGGTGCCGTCGGGCATCACCGCGCCGGGGCGCGCGACGCCGACGGTCTGGCCGGCCGCGACGTTCGGCGCGCCGCAGACGATCTGCTGCGGCTCGCCGCCGTCGCCGACGTCCACCGTCGTGACGTTCAGGCGGTCGGCGTCCGGGTGCTTGCCGCAGGACAGCACCTTGCCGACGACGAAGCCCTCCGCCCCGCCGACGCCGTAGGCGTGGACGGCCTCCACCTTGGTGCCGGTGAGCGTGAGGCGCTGCTCGAGCGCGTCGAGGCCGATGTCCGGCGCGCAGTACTCGCGCAGCCAGCTGTACGGAACTCTCATCCGAACTGCTCCAGGAAGCGCAGGTCGTTCTCATAGAACAACCGCAGGTCGCTGACGCCGTGCTTGAGGAACGCGATCCGCTCGATGCCCATGCCCCAGGCGAAGCCCTGGACCTTCTCGGGGTCGTAGCGGTCGTCGTTCACGTAGGAGTACACGTTGGGGTCCACCTCGCCGGCGCCGAGGATCTCGATCCAGCCCTCGCCCTTGCACAGCGGGCAGCGCGAGCCGTCCGGCATCCAGCCGGCCTTGCAGTTGAAGCAGGAGACGTCGACCTCGACCGACGGCTCGGTGAACGGGAAGAAGTGGCCGCGCAGCCGGACGTCGCGCTCGTCGCCGAAGATCGCGCGGGAGAACTCCAGCAGCGTGCCCTTCAGGTCGGCCAAGGTGATGTCCTCGTCCACCGCCAGGCCCTCGACCTGGTGGAACTGCGGCGTGTGCGTCGCGTCGTTGTCGCGCCGGTAGACGCGGCCGGGGATGACCACGTAGAGCGGCGGCGGGTGCGCCTCCATCGCCCGGATCTGCATCGGCGAGGTGTGCGTGCGCAGGACGACGTCGTCCGCGACGTAGAACGTGTCGCTGGGCTCGCGCGCCGGGTGCGTCGCGTCGTGGTTGAGCGCGTCGAAGTTGTAGTGGACGGTCTCGACCTCCGGACCCTCCACGACGGTGAAGCCGAGGCCGACGAACACGTCCTCCAGCTCGCGCCAGGTCTGCGTGATGAGGTGGAGGCGGCCGACGGGCTGCAGCGGGTCGCCGGGCAGCGTGACGTCGACGCGGTCGGCGGCCAGCTGGACGTCGAGCTCGGCGGCGCCGAGGCGGTCGACGGCGTCGCCGATCCGGGCCTCCAGCGCCCTGCGGACCTCGTTGGCGCGCTTGCCGACCTGGCCGCGCTGCTCGGGCGGCAGCTCGCCCACGCCGCGTAGGAGGTTCGGCAGCTCGGCCTTGCGGCCCAGCAGGCGGACGCGCAGCTCCTCGAGCTCGTCGGTCGTGCCGGCGGCGTCGATCGCCGTCAGGCCCTCGTCGTGGATCTCTTCGATGCGCTCTATCACGGGGCCTCCGGGGTCGTGACCCTAGTCAACTCATAGACCGCGAGCGTGGCGGCCATGGCGGCGTTCAGCGATTCGCTGGCGATGGGGATGTGGGCGGCGCGGTCGCACGATTCGACGACCGCGGGCGGCAGCCCCGCCCGCTCGGCGCCGACGACGACCGAGACCGGCTCTTGCGCAGGGCCCCTGAGCGGCTCGCCGCGGCGGGCGTCGAGGGCGATCGTCGTCCCCGGCAGCTGGTCGACCGACGCGACGCGCGCGACCGGGACGTGGAAGATCGCGCCCATCGACGCGCGCACGGCCTTGGGGCCGTAGGGGTCGGCGGTGTCGGGCCCGAGCGCGACGCACGACGCCCCGAAGGCGAGCGCCCCGCGCAGGACGGTCCCGACGTTGCCCGGGTCCTTGACGCCCCACAGCGCGACGACGAGCGGGCCGGTCGGCCGCTCGGCCCAGCGCTCGTCGAAGACCGCCAGCGCCCGCGTCCCGCTGCCGAGGGTGCTGACCTTGGCCAGCGCGTCCTCGGACACCTCGACCCCGGCGCGCAGCAGGTGCACCGGGTTCCAACCCGCGTCGGCCGCGGCCTCCAGGAGATCCTCGCCCTCGGCCACGAAGCGCCCGCGCTCGCGCCGCGACGCGAGGCGGCGGACGTCCTTCAGGAGCGGGTTGTGGTGAGAGGTGATCATGCGTTCGGGCAAAAAGAAGGGCGCCGTCCCGATTGGAGCGGCGCCCTGTGAGAGCTTGGTGTCGGCTGAGTCGCTACGCAGCGGCTGCCGACGCCTCACGGGCGGCCTCGGCAAAGCGTCGGAACGTCTCGGGGTCGCGCACGGCGATGTCGGCCAGGACCTTGCGGTCCAGCTCGATGCCGGCCAGCTTGAGGCCGTGGATGAACGCGCCGTAGGACATGCCGTTCAGCCTGGCCGCGGCGTTGATGCGCGTGATCCACAGGCGGCGGAAGTCGCGCTTGCGGTTGCGGCGGTCGCGGTACGCGTAGGAGTCGGCCTTGGTCAAGGCCTCCTTCGCGCGCTTGTAGTTGGAGTTCGCCTCGCCGCGGAAGCCCTTCGTGAGCTCGAGGGTCTTCCGGCGCTTCTTCTTGGCGTTGACGGCGCGCTTGACGCGGGTCACTTCTTCTTCGCTCCCAGCAGGGTCTTGACGCGCGGGGCGTCAGCGTCGGACAGCACGAAGGACTTCCCGAGGTGCCGCTTGTGCTTCGGCGACTTCTTCTCGAGGATGTGGCTCGTGAAGGCGTGGCGAGCCTTGACCTTGCCCTTGGCGGTCAGCTTGAAGCGCTTCTTCGCGCCTGAGTGGGTCTTCATCTTCGGCATGACGGAGCGGGCCAGTATAGGCGGCGTGCGATTGCATCGTCGCGCGGTTGCGCGATTGGCCCTCCCGTAGGCTAGCGGAGTGGCCGCGACGACGATCAGCAGCAGCCTCATCGGCCGGGACGTCGAGCTCGCCGCGCTGATGGAGGCCGTCCGCGACGCCGACGCGGGCCGGCCCGGGATGGCGTTCGTGGCCGGCGAGTCGGGCGTCGGGAAATCGCGGCTGCTGAGCGAGTTCGCGCGCCTGGCCCGGACCGAGGCGGGCGCCAAGGTGCTGTCGGGCGAGTGCGTCGAGCTCGGCGACGGCGAGCTGCCCTACGCGCCGCTGGTCGGCGCGCTGCGGCCGCTGGTCCGCGCGGGCGATCCCGGGCTGCTGGGGCTGCCGGCCTCGGCCCGGTACGAGCTCGGCGCCCTCCTCCCCGGCCTGCTGGACGGCGCCGACGCGGTCGCCGGCAACGGCCACGGGTCGGTCGACAGCGAGCGGCGCTCGCAGGCGCAGGGGCGGCTGTTCGAGGCGCTGCTGGCGGCCTTCGACCGCATGTCGCGCGACGCCCCGCTCGTCCTGCTCATCGAGGACGTCCACTGGGCGGACCGCTCGACCCGCGACTTCCTGTCCTTCCTGGGGCGCAACCTCGCCGACGAGCGCGTGCTGGTCGCGCTGTCCTACCGCCCCGACGAGCTGCACCGGCGCCACCCGCTGCGCCCGCTGCTCGCGGTCCTCGAGCGCACGCCGCACGCGCGCCGGCTCGAGCTGAGCGGGCTGGGACCCGCCGACGTGCGCGCGATGGCGATCGAGCTGACCGGCCACGAGCCGTCGCCCGAGCAGGTCGAGCGCCTCGTGCGGCGCTCCGACGGCAACGCGCTGTTCGTCGAGGAGCTGCTGGCGGCCGGGCCCGGCCCGCTGCCGCCGTCGCTGGCCGACGCCCTGATGGTCCGGATCGAGCGGCTGCCGGCCAGCGCGCAGGAGGTCGTCCGCGTCCTCTCGGTCGCCCAGCCGGCCGACCACGCGCTGCTGGAGGGGCTCGGGATCGTGGACGACGCGACGCTGCGGGCCGCGCTGCGCGACGCGATCGTCGGGCACGTCGTCGCCGTCGACGGCAACGACCGCTACGTGTTCCGGCACGTCCTGCTGCGCGAGGTGGTCTACGACGACCTGCTGCCCGGCGAGCGCTCCGACCTGCACCTGGCGGTCGCGCGGGCGCTGGAGGCCAAGCTGCCGGGCGACGGCGGTCCGGGCCTGGCCGCCGCGGTCGCCCATCACTACCACCGCGCGGGCGACCAGCCGGAGGCGCTGCGCTCGGCCATCTTCGCCGCCGACGCGGCCGTCAAGGCGCACGCCGAGGCCGACGCCGCGCAGTTCCTGGAGCGCGCGCTGGAGCTGTGGGAGCGGGTCGTCGACCCCGTCGCGCTGACCGATCCCGAGCGCATGGACCACGTCGACCTCCTGATGCGCACGTCGCGCGCGCACCGCAACAGCGACGACGCGCGGCGGGCGACGCTGATCAACGAGGCGCTGCGCGAGGCGCGCGCCAAGGACCCCGACGACCCGCGCGTCCCGATCCTCCTGCAGCAGCGCGCGATGGCCGAGTGGGGCCTGGGCCGCGGCGAGGCGTCGCGCGCGTCGCTGGACCTCGCGCGCCGCCTGCTGCCCGACGACGCGCCGCTGGAGCAGCGGATGTCGCTGACGATCTCCCGGATGAAGCTCGCGACGCTGCAGTCGCGCTACGCGGAGACGATCGCGCTGGCCGAGGAGGTCCTGAGCCAGCTGCCGGAGGGCAGCGAGGGCGAGATCCTCCGCAGCGAGACCTACAACAACTTCGGCCTCGCGCTGATCATGACCGACCGGCACGAGGAGGGCGTGGCGGCGCTGCGCGAGTCGGCCGAGATCGCCAAGCGCGTCGAGGACTACGTGCTGCTCGGGATCGCCTACGTGAACCTCGCGGACGCCCTGCAGCTGAGCGGCCTGGAGGCCGAGGCGCGGGAGGTCACCGAGGAGGGCCTGCGCAACGTGGAGGACAACGTCCCGGGCCGGGCGTGGCTGCCGACGATGGCGGCCGAGCTGGCGATCGACCGGGGCGACTACGACGCCGCCGCGCTGTACCTGAAGGGCACCGGGCGCTCGACCGGCAACACGCGTGTCAACGTCGAGCTGCGGCGCGCCGAGCTGGCGTTGTGCCGCGGCGACGATGAGGACGCCCGCGACGCGCTGGAGGAGGCCGAGGCGTTGTTGGTGGACTCGCTCGAGCCGCAGTTCGTGGCGGTGGCGGGCGTGCTGCGCGCCGAGCTGGACCGGCGGACCGGGCATCCGCTGGGCGCGCGCGAGGCGGTCGAGAGCGCGCTGGAGCGCCTGGAGTTCTGCTCGGACGACACCGTCCGGCTGGGGCGCCTGGCGCTGACCGGCGTGGCGGTCGAGGCCGACCTGGCGCAGCGGGCGCGGGACCTCGGCGACGAGGCCGCGGCCGCCGAGGCGATCGCGCGCGCCGGCGTGATGCTGTCGCGCGCGGAGGCCGCGGCGGCGGCGGGCCGGCCGCTGGAGAGCGCCTACCACGCGTCGGCGCGGGCGCAGATGATGCGCGCCTGCGGGCAGGATCCGGGCGACCTGTGGACGGTCGCCGCCGAGCGGTGGGAGGCGCTGAACCGGCCGCTGCTGAAGATGGTGTGCCTGTGGCACGCGGCGGAGGCGTGCCTGGCGCGCGGCCGGCGCGACGACGCGGGCGCGGCGGCGGGGACGGCGCTGGCGGGCGCGCGGGCGGTGGGCGCGGGCTGGCTGGTCCGGGAGTTGGAGGGGCTGATCGCCCGGGCGCGGCTGACGGTGGAGGCCGAGGGCGGTGGCGAGGCGGGCGACATCACGGCGGCCGTGCCGCGCGACGGCTCTGCCAACGGCGTCGACGACGACGATCCCTTCGGCCTCACGCCGCGTGAGCACCAGGTGCTGGCGCTGGTGGCGCGCGGCGCGACCAACCGCGAGATCGGCGCCGAGCTCTTCATGGCCGAGAAGACCGCCAGCGTCCACGTGTCCCGGATCCTGTCGAAGCTCGACGTCCGCTCGCGGACGGAGGCGGCGGCGGTGGCGCACCGCCTCGGCCTCGTCACCGACTGAGACGCGGGAACGCCGAGACGGCGGCGCCCCAGGAGGGCCGCCGCCGCATCGGGCAGGTCTGTGAGCGGGCCGCTACTCGGCCGCGGTCTCGGCGTCGGCTGCCTGTGCGGCAGCTGGCGCCTGGGTCCGAGACTCGGTCTCGGCGTCGGGCTCGGCTTCGGCGTCAGCCTCAGCGTCCGCCTCGGGCTCAGCTTCGGCGTCGGCGTCCGTCTCGGGCTCAGCCTCAGCGTCAGCCTTGACCTCGGCGTCAGCCTCAGCGGAAGCCGGAGCGTCCGTCGCGGGCGCGTCCTGCGCGCCGTCGGCCGGCTGCTCGTCCTCGGCCTCCTTGGCCGGGTCGTCGTCCAGCGTCCCCGCGAGGACCGCCTTGGACGGGCCGAGCATCATGGTCATGTTGCGCCCGTCGAGGTTCGGCCGCTGCTCGATCACAGCGAGCTCGGCGAGCTCCTCCGCGAGACGGTCGAGGATCATGCGCCCGCGCTCCGGGTGCGTCACCTCACGACCGCGGAACATGATCGTGATCTTGACCTTGTCCTTGTGACGCAGGAAGCGCTCGACGTGACCCTTCTTGGTGTCGTAGTCGTGCTGAGCGATCTTCGGCCGGAACTTGATCTCCCGGATGACGATCTGCTGCTGGTGCTTGCGCGCCTGCTTGACCTTCTGGGCCTGCTCGTACTTGTACTTCGAGTAGTCCAGGATCCGGACGACGGGCGGACGCGCCTCGGGCGCG
>DATDMD010000094.1:0-26939 GCA_036518975.1 Baekduia sp. | reverse complement strand
ACGGCTGCCCAGATCTCCTCCCGGTACACCGGGATGGACTTCGGGGCGGCGATGCCGATGCGCACGCTGGAACCGCTGACCTCGATCACTTCGACCACGACGTCGTCGCCGACCATGATCTTCTCGCCGGGACGGCGGGTGATGATGAGCATGAGAGGGATTCCTCCTTGGATTCCAAGTCAGGGGGTTCGAGCGTACTGGAGCGCTTACGCGGCCTTCGTGGACGGCTCCTCTTGGAGGCCGGCGAAGAGCGGGGCGCGGACGGGGGCGTCCGGAGCCTGGTTGATGACCTGATGGCCCTGGTTGCCGACGACGATGATCGGCGCGCGGAGGTTGGCGCAGAAGTCCTCGAGCGCGGGAGCGGACCGGACGGTCACGTAGACCATCGCGTCCTCGGGGATGGTGACCCCGATGCGCTCGGCCTCGTCGTCGGCCAGCTCCAGCTCGTAGTTCTCGAAGAACCGCCACGGGTTCGTGACGGGCACCGCGAGCTCGGGATCGTCCATCGAGTGGAGCCACACGAACGCCGACTCCTCGCTGCGCGCGAGGAGGGCGAACTCGTGCCCACCGAGGCCGATCAGGCCGGAGGGGAAGTCGAGCACGGCCTCGGCGGGGATCTGAAGCTCCCCGAAGCGGCTCGACTGGAGCGTCACTGCCATGTGGTCGTCTCCGTTGTTGGGGGTGTTCAGTCCGTCGCTCATGAGAGGAACTGGAGGAGGGACGGCTGGATGATCTGCGCGCCGACCTTCAACGAGGCCTGGTACGCGGCCGACTGGGTGGAGTAGTCGGAGATCGCCTGGGCCATGTCGACGCCCGTGAGGTCGTCGATGCGGTCGCCGGCGTTGTCCTCCATGTCCGAGAGGCGCTGCGTCGCCGCGGTCGCCCGGTTGGACATGGCGCCGATCGCGGAGACGGCGTTGCCGACCGCGACGCGGTTGCTCTCGAGCGCCGTGAGGTCCGTGGACCCGAGCGCCTGGAGGTCGGAGGCGGTGCCGCCGCGCAGGTGCGCGGCCAGCTGGGTCAGCGTGTCGAGCACGCGCCCGTCGCCGGAGGCGCTGCCGTTGCCGAGGATGGCCCCGGCCGTCAGCGTCTCCGACGCCCCGCTCGTCGAGACGAAGCTCGGGTTGTTCTGGAGCGTCACGCCGGCGCCGCCGTCGCGGACGACCGCGCCGGTGTCGCCCTGGTACGTGTCGCCGGTGGCGGTCCCGTAGGGGACGGTGTCGGTCTTCGCGCCCGAGAAGATGTAGTCGTTGCCGACCTTGGCGTTCAGCGACTCCTTGGCCGCCTGGACCAGCTGGTCGACCTCGTTGGCCAGCGCGTTGCGGTCGCTCTGGCTGTAGGAGCCGTTGGCGCCGGTCGTCGCGATCTCCTTGGCCCGCGCCAGGACGTCGGTGACGCCGCTGAGGCTCGACTCGGACTGGTTCAGCCAGGTCTGCGTGGACGCGACGCTGTTCTGCGAGGACTTGATGCCCGCCAGCTGCGACTGCTGCAGGCGCTCCTGCGCCGCGGCGGTCGGGTCGTCGGACGGGGCGTTGACGCGGCGGCCGGTCGAGATCTGCAGCTGCGTGTTGGCGAGCTGGGCGTAGCGCGCCTGCAGGTCCGAGATCACCCGGTCGCTGACCATGTTGTTGGTGATGCGCATGGACATCGCCTACAGCCCCACCCGTCCGGTCGAGTTGATCAACTGGTTGAGCATGTCGTCCATCGTGGTCAGGGCGCGGGCCGCGGCCTGGTAGCCGCGCTGGAAGCGGATCATGTCGGCCATCTCCTCGTCCATCGAGACGCCGGACGTCGACGTGCGCTGCTGCGTGATCGAGTCCAGGACGCTCTGGGAGGTCGTGTTGGCGCTGGTCGCGTTCTTGACGTCGGAGCCGATCGTGCCGACGAGGCCGGCGTAGGTCTGGTCGATCGTGCCGCTGCGCAGCGCCGCGAGCTGCAGCGCGACGCTGTTGTCGGCGACCGGGCCGCCGGCCACGCCGGCGCTGATCGTGGCGCCGGTGGCGACGACCGCGATGTCGTTCGCGCCGGTGCCGGTGAAGACGGGGTTGGCCGTGACCGAGTTGACCGACGAGATCAGCGAGGAGGCCATCGTCGCCAGCGTCGTGCGGTAGGCCGCGGTCTTGGTCGCGACGTCCTGCAGGCCCTGGATCGCGCCGCCCGGCGTGGGCGAGAGCGTCGCCGTCGTCGGCATCGCGACCGTGGTCTGCGAGACCAGCGGGGTGGCGGCGCCGCCGAAGCTGACCTGGATCATGCCCGGGTAGGCCGGGTTGCCGTCGGGGCCGACCGTGGGGTCGGCGCTGACCGAGACCTGGCCGTACTGGGAGAGCTGGTCGAGCAGCAGGTCGCGGCGGTCGAGCAGGTCGTTGGGCGCCACGCCGGCGCCGACGGACTGGTTGATCTGCGTGTTGAGCTGGGCGAGCTCGTCGGCGATCGGCTTGATCGGGCCGCCGCTGCCGAGCATGTCGTTCAGGTCGCTCGTGGCCTGCGCGCCGGTGGACGCGATGTCGCTGTCGAGCGTGTTGAAGCGCTGCGCGAGGTTCTGGGCGGTGCCGACGACGCCGGCCTTGGCCGAGGCGTCGTTGGGGTTGTCCGACAGCGTCTGCCACGAGCTCCAGAAGTTGTCGAGGAGCTTGCCGAGGTCGCCGTCGGTGTTGGTGGCCAGCGCGGACTGGACGACGCTCAGCCGCTTCATGCTCACGTCGGACTGGCCGGTGGCCATCGACTGCGCGCGGTACTGGAGGTCGAGGAAGTCGTCGCGGATGCGCTGGTAGCTCTGGACCTCGACGCCCGTCCCGAGCTGGGCGCCCGTGCCGTCGGACTTCGCGCCCTGCCCCAGCCGCAGCGACGGGGTGGTCGAGAAGATCGCCTCTTGGCGCGAGTAGCCCGGCGTCTCGACGTTCGCGATGTTGTGCGAGACGACGTCGAGGGCGGCCTGCTGCGCCTGGACGGCGCGCAGCGCCGTGTTGAGGCCGGTGAAGGACGGGATCGACATGGTGGCCTACGCCTCGAGGTCCAGCGCGCGGCGGATGCGCACCGGCTGGGCGGCCGGGTCGAGGGTGGCGCGCATGGTGGCGCCCGGCTCGCTGGGCGGCCGGTAGCCGACGTCCTCGCCGTCCACGCCGAGCTGGCGCGTCAGGTGCGACAGGAACGAGAGCTCCTGGCGCATGAGGGCGCGGTTGGTGATGTGCTCGCGCTGGACCTCGGCGAGGAGGCCCTTCAGCTCGGCGCTGCGGCCCTTGGCGGCCAGCGCCTCGTGGGCGTTGAGCAGCTGGGAGAGCGCGTCGAGCGTGACGACGTGGGCCGGGACGCCGAGGCCGGTGCCGGCCTGCGTGAGGATCCGGACGCGGTCGCGCTCCAGGCCGGAGCGGCGCTCCATCTCGGCCTGCATCTCGCCCAGGCGGGCGAGCACGCCGTCGACGTCGCGGCCGCGGATCGCGGCGCCCTGGCGCAGGACGGCGTCGAGCAGCCGGCGGGCGGACGCGATCTGCGCGTCGAGGTGGCGCAGGACGTCGGTGCCGAACACGGTCGGCGCGGCGGGGGCGAGCGTGGCGCTCACTGACCCGACTCCTTCAGGTTGTCCGCGATGGTCCGGGCCAGGCCGAGGCCGCCGGCCGACATGATGGAGTCGGCCATGACGCCGGGCAGCATCTGCTTGTAGGAGTCGGTCGCGGCCGACGAGCCGTCGCCCGTGTCGCTGTCGTCGTCGCTGCTGCTGCCCTGATCCTCGGTCGACGTGGTGTCCGACATGATCTGGGTGAGCTGCTCGACGAGCTGGCGCTCGAACTCGAGGCCGGTCTTGTAGTTGTCCTGGTCGGTCTTCGACCCGTTGCGGATGTCGGCCGGCAGGAGGCTGTTGTCGATCGGCGGCAGGCTCGTCATCACTTCTTCACCTGGTTCGCGATCTCGAGGATCTGGTCCTGGGTGGTGATGGCCTTGCTCGCCATCTGGAAGGCGCGCTGGGCCTCGATCATGTCGGTCATGACCGTGGCCTCGTCGACGTTCGAGGACTCGAGGGCGCCCTGCGTCAAGATGGTGGACTTGGGGGCCGGGCGCGTCGCGCCGCTGGCCTTGGTCGTCACGAAGGTGTTGTCCGGGCCGCCCTGGAGGCCGGCCGGCGCGGGCACGTCGACGATCTTGATCTGGCCCAGCGTCTTGCCGCTGTAGGAGACGGTGCCGTCGGCCTTGATCGTGATCGCGTCGGGGTTGGCGCCCTGGGGGACCGTGATCGCCGGGTCGAGGAGCTCGCCGCCGTTGGAGAGGCGGAGCTTGCCGTCGGCCGCGACCTCGAGGTTGCCGTCGCGCGTCAGGCCCTTGCTGCCGTCGGCCAGCTTGACCTGGATGAAGCCCGGGCCGTTCAGCGCGACGTCGAGGGAGCGCTTGGTGTCCTGCAGGTCGCCCTGCGCCGAGCTGCGCCCGATGGACGTGGCGGCCGAGCCCGCGCCGATCGTGACGCCCTTCGCGGCTCCGTAGCCCTGGGCGCTGTCGTACACGAGGTCGCGGAACGCGACGCGGGCGGACTTGTAGCCCGTCGTGTCGACGTTCGCGAGATCGGCAGAAGCCGCGTCGATGCGCGTCTGCTGCGCCGCCATGCCGGCGGCAGCCGTGTACATGCCTTCGAGCACTTTTAACCGGGTCTCCTGGGAAGGAGGGAAATCAGGATCTCCGGCTTCCGCCAAGGGCGGTCCAGCCATCGGAGTCCTCTTGTCTCTCCGGTGATCGGCAAGGGCCGAACCGACTTGAGAAGTGATTGAACATCCGTCCGGCGGAGGACGAAGTTCGGCGCTCTACGCAGGGATTTCCCCGCGGAGCGCGAGCGCTACGACGGGAGGGTGCCGACCTGGCCGGCGGCCTGCTGCAGCGTGCCGTCGATGGTCTGGATGGCCTTCTGGCCGGCCTCGAACGCGCGCAGCGAGGCCATCATGTCCACCATCGTGCGGCCGGCGTCGACGCCGGAGCCTTCGAGGTACCCCGACTGGACCTCGCCCTTGCCGGTGCCGGCGGCGGTGCCCGTGAAGTTGGAGTCGCCGACCTTCTTGACGTCGGTCAGCGCGAAGTTGCCGACCTTGGCCGTGTCGACCGTGCCGTCCGCGTTGACCTTGACCGGCTTGCGGTCGGGGCCGAGCACGGCGTTGCCGAGCTGGTCGGTCAGCGTCCCGTCGGCGGCGGCCTTGAACGAGCCGTCGCGGGTGTACTGGACGCCGTTGACGGTCTGGACGCCGAAGTAGCCGGTGCCGGCGATCGCCAGGTCCAGGGGCTCCTGCGTCGAGCGCAGCGCCTCCGGGGAGAGGTCGGTGACCTTCTTGGTGATGATCGGGCCCGTGCCGAGCTTGCCGACGGTCTGGCCGGTCTTGGTGTTCTCGAGGAGCATGTCGGAGAACGACCGCTGCTGCGACTGGTCGGACTTGTAGCCCGGGGTGGCCGCGTTGGCGAGGTCGTTCGCGATCTGATCCTGCCGCACCATCTCGGCGACCATGCCGGCGGCGGCGATGTAGAGCCCGCGTTCCATGCCTCCTGGTATCTCGGCGTGCGGCCGGCCGACTTGAGAACCTGTGGACCAGAGATGTCCGGCTCAGCCCCGATCAGCCTCGTCCTGCTGCGCGGCCTGCTGCCCGACGTCAAGCTCACGCCCGGCGTCGTGGTCCAGGGCCGCGTGCTCGACGCCCGGACGCTGTCGATCGCCGGCGTGCGGCTCCAGGCGCAGCTGCCCGGCGACGTCGTGGCCGGGCAGGTGCTGCGGCTGCGCGTCGAGGAGGCGAGCACCGAGCGGCTGCACCTGCGCGTGGTCGACCCGGCGACGCCGCAGACCGCGCAGCGGGCCGACGGCGCGCCGCAGGTCCCGGCCGACGCCTACCAGCTGGCGCTGCCCGGCGGGATCCTCGCCCGCATCCACGTCGAGGAGCGCGAGGCCGCGAAGCGCCGGGGCGGCGCGGGGGCGGCCCAGTCGGTCGTCGTCCGCTACGACTCGCCGACGCTCGGCCGGCTCGACGTCCGGCTGGACGCGCGGTCGGCGGCGGTCCACGTCTCCGGCGGCGAGCCGGCGCTCGCGGTCGCCGAGGCGGCGGGCGCGCTGCGCGACGCGCTGGCGCGGGCGGCCGGCGTGTCCGTCCAGGTCACGGTGCACCCGCGCGACGAGACGGTCGATGCCCGGGCCTGAGCGGCAGAAGCCCAGGCGCGCGGCGGCGCTGAAGTACGAGAAGGGCGCGGCCGGCGCCCCGAAGGTGGTGGCGGCCGGCGCGGGCCTGATCGCCGAGCGGATCGTGGAGATCGCGCGGGAGCAGGGCCTTGCGGTGCGCGAGGACCCGGCGCTGGCCGAGGCCCTGGCGCGGCTCGAGCTCGAGCAGGAGATCCCGCCCGAGCTCTTCGCCGCGGTGGCCGAGGTCCTGGTGTGGGCCTACGGCCTGGAAGCCAAGCAGCGTCGTCGAACGACCCCCCGCTGAACGACGCTGCGAGGGTCCTCGATGACTAGGCGACGGCCTGGAACAGCGGCGCGTCCTCGTCCAGCACGGCGCGCAGCGTCTTCTTGAGCTGGCCGTGGATCTGGCAGACGCGCGACTCGGAGACGCCGAGGATCTCGCCGATCTCGGCCAACGTCATGTTCTTGACGTAGAGCAGGACGGCGACCTCGCGCTCGCGCTGCGGCAGGCGGGAGAAGGCCTCGCGGAACTTGTCCTTGGCCTGCTCCTTGGCCGCGGCGTGCAGCGGGTCGGCGGAGATGTCGGTCGAGGCGATGGTGTCGATGCGCTCGATCGTCGTCTCGTCGTCGGAGAGGACCAGCGTGTTCAGCGACGTGAGGTCGGACTGGGTGATCTCGTCGCGGCGCTTGCGCAGCTCGGCGACGGTGGTGCCCATCGACTCGGCGAGCTCGGGCTGCGTGGGCCGGCGGCCGTGCAGCGTGGTGAACTCGTCGGCGGCGCGCTCGATGTCGCGCTCCCAGCGGCGGACGGAGCGCGGGGCCCAGTCCTGGCGGCGCAGCTCGTCGAGGACGGCGCCGTGGATGCGGGTCCACGCGTACTGCTCCAGCGTGGCGCCCTTGGCCGGGTCGTAGCGCTCGATCGACTGGATCAACGCTTCGAGGCCGCAACTGATGAAGTCCTCGACCTCACAGCGCGCTGGCATCTCGCGGACCTTCTTGTAGACGATGTACTTGACCAGGGGGGCGAAGGTCAGGACCAGACGATCACGCACGGCGCGGTCGTTGGTGCGGCGGTACTCCTTCCAGAGCGCGAGCGTGTCCTCGGAGGAGAGGCGGCGCTTGGAAGTCTGGGCGGTGGCGAGGCTCATACGACTTGCTCCTTGGTGCGGGGGGACGCAAGAGGTATCGGGCCGGGCCCGAACGTTCCGCATCCCCGGTTCCGGTACTCGCGGTGTGGACATGTGGCCAGACGTGGACTCCCCAGTTCTGGGGAGGTCACCGGGCGAAGCTGCAGCGACCGCGCTCAAAGCTGTGCAGAGCTGCACCGCGACCGCCTCCTGACACCGAGCCGCAAACGGCTCAACTCGATGGGCCAACGGCCGAACGAACGGGGAGGCGGTCCCTCCACCGTCGCTTCCTTCCCCTCCAAGGAGCAAGTCAGCACTCATGGCGCTTCGCCTCGTCGCACCGGTCGACGGACCGGCCAAGAAGACCATCGCCTCCGCCACCGGCGCCGCCGCGGTGGCCGCGGTCACCACCCGCGCCGCGACGCTGCTGGACGCCCACGACCTCGCGGGCTGGCGCAAGCTGGTCGACGCCGCCGGCGAGCTGGTCGACCCCAACGACCGCTACCTGGCGCGCCGCAAGCTCGTCGAGTCGACGCTCGCGCGCCGCGGCGCGTCCCCCGCGCAGACCGCCGAGCGCTTCCTCGCCGGCGCGGTCGCCGCGCTCGACGCGCTGGACGACGAGCCGCGCGAGCCGCTGCTCCTGAACTTCGCCGGCGTCCTGCTGTACGAGCTGGGCGCGATCGTCGCCGCCGAGGCGCTGTTCCGCGCCGCCCAGCGCCTGGACGACCTCCTGCCGGACGTCGGCAACAACCTGCGCGCGTGCAAGCGCCGCCGCCAGCAGGGCATCACGACGCCCGCCGGCCTGCCGCCGCAGGTGCTCCGCGCGCTGCGCGAGCTGGGCCCGCGCGCCCAGCGCATCGCCCAGAAGGCCGTGCCGGCGCAGGGCCAGACGGTCTCGCTGTGCATGATCGTCAAGGACGAGGAGGCGATGCTCCCGCGCTGCCTCGCCGCCGCCGCCGAGCACGTCGACGAGCTGATCGTCGTCGACACCGGCTCCACCGACCGCACGGTCGAGATCGCCGAGTCGTTCGGCGCGAAGATCCTGCACCACGAGTGGGACGGCGACTTCTCGGCCGCCCGCAACGTCGGCCTGGACGCCGCGACCTGCGACTGGCTCATGTACCTGGACGCCGACGAGGTCCTCGTCGAGGGCGAGGGCGAGCGCCTGCGCGCGCTGCTCGGCCACACCTGGCGCGAGGGCATCGTCCTGGTCGAGACCAACCACGTCGGCGAGCTGGAGGACGGCGCCGCCGTCCAGCACAACGCGCTGCGCCTGTTCAAGAACCGCCCCGAGTACCGCTTCGAGGGCCGCGTCCACGAGCAGTTCGCGCACAAGCTGCCCAGCCAGCCCGAGCGCATCGAGTACTCACGGGTGCGCATCGAGCACTACGGCTACCTCGGCGTCGTCCGCGACGCCAAGGAGAAGTCGCGCCGCAACCTCGAGCTGCTGCAGCGCCAGCTGGCCGAGGGCGTCGACACGCCGTTCCTGCACTTCAACCTCGGCTCCGAGCGCGCCGCGTCCGGCGACGTCGCCGGCTCGCTGACCCACCTCAGCCGCGCCTGGGACCTGCTGCTCGACGATCCTCAGCGGCTGGAGATGGGCTACTTCCCGTCGCTCGCGGCCCGCCTGGTCAAGGCGCTGAACGCCAACCGCCGCTACGCCGACGCCATCGCCATGGGCGACGAGGTCCTGGCGCTGCTGCCCGAGTTCACCGACGTTGTCCTCGAGCAGGCGATGGCCCATCGCGGCCTCGGCGCGCGCGAGCGCGCCGTCGCCAAGCTCGAGCAGTGCGTCGCGATGGGCGACGCGCCGTCGCGCTACAGCGCCACGGTCGGCGCCGGCACGTTCCACGCGCGCAACATCCTGGCCGAGACGCTGCTCGACGACGGCCGCCTCGACGAGGCCGCCGCGCACCTCGAGCACGTCCTGGAGCACCACCCCGACTTCGTCGGCTGCGTCGAGCCCTACGCGCGGGTCCTGCTGCGCCGCGGCACGCCGGCCGCCGCCGTGGTGACCCGCGTCGCCGAGCTCGTCCCCGCGCCGACGCCCGCGCAGCGCTTCCTGCTGGCCGTCCCGTTCTACGAGGCCGGCGCGATCGCCGAGGCCGAGGACCAGCTGCAGCAGGTGCTCGCCGCCCAGCCCGGCGCGCACGCCGCGCGCGTGGCCCTGGCCGAGGCCGAGCTGTCCAAGGGCGACCTGCCCGCCGCGGCACGCAGCGCCGCCGCGGTCCCGGTCGACGCCCCGCACGCCCCGGCCGCCGCGACGACCCGCCTCTTCGCGCTGCTGGCCGACGGCGCCGGCGACGCCGACCTCGACGAGGCCTTCGCCTACGCCGAGACGGCCGGCGTCGACGACGCCGACCTGGCCGCCCTGCGCGCCTGGCGCGGCGGCGCGGACGCCGACGCGTCGATCCCGGCCCCCGCGCAGCCGCTGCTGACCGCGATGCTCGAGGCGCTCGCGCGCCTGGAGCGCTTCGACGCGTTCGAGCGCCTCGCCGGCGTGGTCGAGCGCCTCGACGTCGACTGGCGCGAGCAGCGCGAGCTGCTGGCCGGCGTCTACTACCGCCGCGGCTTCCTCGAGTCCGCCGCCCGCGAGTGGTTCGGCGTGGTCGAGCGCCTCGGCGCCCCCGACGACCGCGCGCTGCTCGGCATGGCGCTGCTCGCCGACGCCCAAGGCCTGTCCGAGGACGCCGCGCTCATGCGGCAGGAGGCCGCGCTGCTGGCCGAGGCGGCGGCCTGAGCCCTCGATGTCCGCGCTGCGCGCACAGCACGACCTCGTCGCCCTCGACGATCCGACGATCGGCCGATCGTCCATGCACCTCCTCAAGCGCCTCCCGGCAGCACCGATGACCGGGAAGACAAGAGCAGGAGGCTCATGGACGAGCCGGATGGACTTCGAAAGGATCGGCATGGACATCGACGCGACCACGGGAACCGGCTCCGCCGCCTTCCCACGGCCGGCGCAGCGGGCGGATGACGTCCCCGCGACCGGCGAGTTCGCGCGTGTCTTCGACCTCGCGGAGGCGCGCAAGCGCCGCATGACCGGTCCCGACCGGATCCCCGACGAGGTCTGGGACGACATCACCCGTGCCGGCCAGCTGGCGGACGACCTCTCGTCCCAAGGCCAGCACGTGCGCTTCGACACCCATCGCCTGACCAACCGCGTCGTCGCGTCGCTCGTCGACGAGGACGGGCGCGTGCTGCGCCCGGTCGGGCTGGGCGAGATCTTCGGCAGCGAACCCGATCCCGCACCCGCGGCGTAGGAGAACTCATGGCCGGCATCCAGGTCAGCGGACTCGTCTCCGGCATCGACACCGGATCGATCATCGACCAGCTCATGGCGGTCGAGAAGGCGCCGCGCACCAAGATCACCAACGCGCAGGAGATCGACGGCAAGAAGGTCGACCTCCTCAACGACCTCAACACGAAGCTCACGACGCTCAAGACGGCCAACGACGACCTCAGCTCGGTCCTGTCGTGGCTCGACACGCAGACCGTCGAGAGCTCGGACAGCACCAAGTTCACGGCCACGCGCACCGGCGGCGCGCCGCCCGGCGGCTACGACGTCTCCGTCGACCAGCTCGCCGCCGCCGAGCGCCAGACCTACAGCTTCGCCAGCCCGACGGCCGACGGCCCGCTGGAGATCGACAACGCCGACGGCACGGTGCGCACGACGGTCAACCTCAAGGCCGGCGCGACCGTCGACGACGCGGTCTCGGCGATCAACGGGTCGCCCAACTCGAGCCTGTACGCCGTCAACGTCAACGGCGGCCTCGTCCTCAGCGCCAAGACGACCGGCGACTCCAGCGGCTTCTCGATCTCCGGCGCCGGCGTGGGCGCGCAGACCCAGCGCGTCGCGGGCCAGAACGCCAAGCTCACCATCGACGGCACGACCTACGAGCGCCAGTCCAACACGATCACCGACGCCCTCCCCGGCGTCCAGTTCGTGCTCAAGGGCAAGACCACCGCGGGGAGCACGGCCAGCCTGACGGTCGGCTCGCCGGGCCCGGACAAGGACCTGATCACCACCAAGGTCCAGGCCTTCATCACGGCCTACAACGACGTCGTCACCGCCACGCGCGCCGACGTCACGGACGCGCCGGTGGTCAACCCGGCGACCGACGACGACATCGTCAAGGGCACGCTCTTCGGCGACAGCGGCCTCAACACGATGCTGTCGCAGTTCCGGTCGACGATCTCCGCCAACGTCCCCGGCCTCAGCGGCACGCTGAAGTCGCTGGCCGACATCGGCATCTCGACCGGCGTCTCGGACGCCTCCGGCACGATCAACCAGGACTCGCTCGACGGCAAGCTGACGCTCGACACGACGAAGCTCAGCGCCGCGCTGGACAGCAACCCCAACGCGGTCCGCGACCTGCTCGGCGGCACCGCGAACCTCCCGGGCTTCGCGCAGTCGTTCAAGTCGATCCTGACCAACTACCAGGGCAGCGCCGGCCTGGTCCAGACCCGCATCGCGTCGACCAACAGCGACCTCACGGACCTCGCGAGCAAGCTCACGGACTTCGACGCGCGGATGGACGCCAAGCAGCAGCTCCTCCAGAAGCAGTTCACGGCGATGGAGACCGCGCTGGCCGCGAGCCAGTCCGCCGGCTCCAGCCTGGCAAGCCTCATCCCGTCGAGCTAGCGCCGCCCTCTCGAAGCTCAAGAACCCACGGCCTCCCAGCGATTAACCGGATGTCCCCCCTCCCTCGGAAGCGATTCGCATGAACCCCTACGCCAGCCCGCAGGCCTACCGCGACTCCGCGGTCCTCACCGCCTCTCCGGAGCAGCTCGTCGTCATGCTCTACGACGGCGCGGTCCGCTTCCTGCGCCAGGCCGAGGTCGCCATGAACGAGGGCGCCTGGCTGCACAGCTTCGAGAAGCTCAGCCGCGCCGAGGCGATCATCGACGAGCTGCTGGCGACGCTGAACATGGACGTCGGCGAGATCGCCGAGCGCCTCCAGGCCATCTACGTCTTCTGCAAGAAGACGCTCATCGAGGCGCGCATCCAGCGCCAGGGCGAGAAGATCGGCCAGGTCGTCGCGCTGCTGGCCAACCTGCGCGAGGCGTGGGCCAAGCTCGCCGAGCAGGCCGCCGCCACCGCGCCGGCGTCCGTGTAGCCGGCCGCCCCGCTCACCTTCTCTGAGACCATGAGCGCTCACCTGTTCTCTGCATTGGTCGCCCTCGGCCGCGAGGAGCACGCGCTGGTCACCGACGGCCGCTGGGACGACCTGGCAGACGTCAACGCGCGGCGCGAGCGGCTGATCGCCGCACTGCCCGCCTGCGCCCCGCAGGAGGCGCTCGGCGACCTCCGCGAGGCCGTGCGTCTCCAGGCGCTGTCGGCCGCCGCCCTGCGCCAGGGCATCGCCGAGGTCGGCACCGAGCTGCGCCGCACCGACACGAGCCGCACCGCGGCCGCCGGCTACGTGGTCGGCGCGGGCGCGCCGCGCCCGCGGCCGTCGTTCAGCAGCGTCGGCTGACGGTCCGTTCGAACCTGGACGCATTCTGGACGGACGCCTCAAGCGGCGGTCCGTTCGGCCGAGAACGGTGAATGGGTCGCCAGGGTCGGCGACTGACACAGAGCCCATGGACGGGCCACCGACTTCCGCACGTCCATGGAACTGTTCGACACCACTCAGATCGGCCTCGAGCGCGCCCTCTCCGGCAGCGCTCTCCGTCAGCAGGCGATCGCGCAGAACATCGCGAACGTCAACACCCCCGGCTACCGCCGCCAGGACGTCGACTTCCAGTCCGCGCTCGCGGCGGCCTGGGACGGCGGCGAGCAGTCCGTCGCGAGCGTGACGCCGCAGACCGAGGCCGACACCAGCGCGGTCATGCGCGCCGACGGCAGCTCGGTCGACATCGACCAGGAGGCCGCGACGCAGGCCACCAACGGCCTGCAGTACGAGGCGGTCTCCACGGTCATGAAGACGCGCATCGCGATCCTCAAGAGCGCGATCGGAACCGCCTGATGGGCCTCTTCGACGCGATCGACGCCTCCGGGTCCGGCCTCACGGCCGAGCGCCTGCGGATGGACGTCACCTCCGAGAACCTCGCCAACGCCGAGACGACGAAGGGCGCCGACGGCCAGCCCTACCGGCGCAAGGAGGTCGTGCTCCAGGAGGCCAACGGAGGGGCGGGCGGGCAGACGTCCTTCGCGTCGCTCCTGTCGTCCATCCAGGGCGGCGGGTCCTCCGGCGCCGGCGTCACCAACGGCGTCACGGTCTCCGGGATCGTCGAGGACTCGACGCCGCTCAAGCGCGTCTACGACCCCGGCCACCCCGACGCCGACAAGAACGGCTACGTGACGATGCCCAACGTCAACACGGTGACCGAGATGACCGACCTGATCTCGTCGTCGCGGGCCTACGAGGCCAACGTCACGGCGATGCAGACGGCCAAGACCATGTTCTCCAAGACCCTCGACCTCCTGCGCTGATGACCATCGACCCCTCCATGGCGATCAAGGGCATCGGCGGCGGCGACTGGAACGTCGGCTCGGTCGGCTCCCTCGACGGCACGCCCGCCGCGGGCGCGGCGGCCGGCGGCTCCGGCTCCTTCGCCTCCGCGCTCGGCAACCAGCTCAGCGCGCTGGAGAGCTCGCAGAACGACGCCGCCTCGGCGTCGCGGTCGCTCGCCGACGGTACGGCGACGGACCCCACGCAGGCGGTCGTCGCGGTCGAGCGCGCGCAGCTGTCGATGCAGTTGGCGTCGCAGCTGCGCACCAAGGGCGTCGACGCCCTCCAGGAAGTCTTCCACACGCAGGTCTAGGCCTCACCCTCCGACTCGGAGCCCCTCCCTCCAATGGCTCTCTTCAACTCCATGTCCTTGCGCGGCAAGCTCACGCTCGCCGCCTGCGCGCTCGGCTTCCTCGCCGCGTCGTTGTTCATCGTCAAGATGGCGTCCAAGCCGTCGTACACGACGGTGATGACCGGCGTCGACCCGGCCAAGACCACGCAGATCACCACGGCGCTGACCGCGGCCGGCGTGCCGTACGAGCTCCAGAACGGCGGCACGGCCGTCGCGGTGCAGAAGGGCAAGGAGACCGCCGCCAACGTCGCGCTGGCCAGCAAGGGCCTCAACAGCGGCGTCACCCAGCCGGGCTTCGAGATCCTCGACAAGCAGAAGCTCGGCGCCTCCAGCCAGCAGCAGCAGATCGCCTACCAGCGCGGCCTCGAGGGCGAGATCGCCAACACGATCTCCCAGATCGACGGCGCCGGCGGCGCGACGGTCAACCTCACGCTCGGCCAGGACGACCTCTTCGCCGACGAGAGCCAGCCCGCGACCGCCGCGGTGCTGATCCCGCAGGACGCCAGCGGCATGGACCCCGCGGCCGTCAAGGGCATCGCGAACCTCGTCGCCGCCTCCGTCCCCAAGTTGAAGGCCTCGGCGGTCACGATCACCGACGGCAGCGGCACGATGCTGTGGCCGCAGGGCGACGGCGGGTCGGGCTCCGACAGCTTGCCGTCCAAGACCGCGGCCGAGTCGCGCTACAACGCGAGCACCGAGTCGGCGGTCCAGGCGATGCTCGACCGCACGCTCGGCCCGAACAAGGCGCAGGTCATCGTCCACTCCGACCTCAACGTGGACAAGACCGACCTGCAGAAGCTGACCTACGACCCCAAGAACGTCGTGCCGCTCACGTCGGAGAAGACCGACGAGTCGCTGAAGGGCACGGGGACGACGGCGGGCGGCAAGTCGGGCACCGCGAGCAACCTGCCGGGCTACGCCGCCAACGCCACGAACGGCAGCGGCAACAACGACTACAAGAACAAGTCCGAGAAGACCACCAACGGCGCGGGCAAGACCATCACCAAGACGCAGGTCGCCCCCGGCAGCGTCAACAAGATGGACGTCGCGGTCATGTTGGACAAGTCGGTCAAGCTCACGAACGCGCAGATGACGGCGCTCAAGGCGTCGATCGGCTCGGCCGCCGGCCTGGACGTCGCGGGTCGCAAGGACTCGCTGAACGTGACCTCCGGCCTGAGCTTCGCGCCGGCCGCGGCCGCGCCGAAGTCCGGCCCGATCCCCGCCGCGTTCTCCGGCATCCTCAAGGGCGTCGGCATCGGCCTCGGCGCGCTGCTGTTCCTGTTCTTCGTGACCCGCCACCTGCGCAAGCGCGAGCGTGGCGAGCTCATCGACGAGCCGTCCTGGCTGAAGTCGCTCGAGGCCGCCCGTCCGCGGCCCGAGCTGATGCCGATGCCGGACTTCGCGCAGCCGGGCGCCGGCGACGTCGCCATCGCGAACGCGGACCCGCGGCGACAGCAGCTCGACAACATCATCCACGACGAGCCCGAGCGCGTGGCCGCGCACCTCCGGCAGTGGATCACGGAGGACAACAAGTGAGCGTCGTCGCCCGCAGCGGCGCCACCGCGCTGACCGGGCGCCAGAAGGCCGCCGTCTTCCTGATCACGATCGGCACGACGCGCGCCGCCGACGTCCTCAAGTTCCTCAGCGAGCGCGAGATCGAGGCGATCTCGGCCGAGATGGCGTCGCTGTGGCGCGTCAAGGCCGAGACCGCGGACGCCGTGGTCCAGGAGCTCGCCGAGCGCTTCGACGCGCAGGACGAGTTCGCGATGGGCGGCCCGCAGTTCGCCCGCGAGGTGCTCGTGCACCTGCTCGGCGAGACGCGCGCGGAGGAGATCCTCGGCCAGATCACCGCGCAGGCCGAACTGCGGCCGTTCGACTTCCTGCGCCGCACGCCGCCCGAGCAGATCGCGACGTTCCTCGCCGACGAGGCGCCGCAGACGATCGCGCTGGTCGTCGCGTCGCTGCACACGACGCTCGGCGCGAAGGTGCTGGGCTGCCTGGCGCCCGAGATCCAGGCCGACGTCGCGATGCGCATCGCGATGATGGAGGACACGAACCCGGGCGTCGTCGAGGACGTCGAGCGCGGGCTGCGGCTCAAGCTCTCCAACGTCCTCACCCAGGAGTTCTCCCAGGCCGGCGGCGTCGACTCGCTCGCCGAGCTGCTCAACCGCGCCGGCCGCTCCACCGAGCGCACGGTGCTGGAGGCGATCGCCGAGACCGACGGCGAGCTGGCCGACGAGATCCGCCAGAAGCTCTTCACGTTCGACGACATCGTCGTCCTCAGCGACCGCGACATCCAGCTGCTGCTGCGCGAGGTCGACCAGAAGGACCTGGCGCTCGCGCTGCGCGGCGTCAACGACGAGGTCAAGGACACCATCTTCCGCAACATGTCCACGCGCGGCGCCGAGATGCTCCAGGAGGACCTGGACACCGGCAAGCCGCAGCGGCGGTCCGTCGTCGAGGAGGCGCAGAGCCGCATCGTCGGCGCCATCCGCCGCCTGGAGGACGCCGGCGTGATCACGATCGGCCGTGGCGGCGAGGACGGCGAGGCGTCCGAGGACGACATCATCTGATGGAGGCCTTCACCTTCCCCACGCTGGAGGCGCCCGCCGGGCTGGACACGCTCGGCGCGCCCGAGCCCGAGGCCCCGCCGATCGACCTCCAGGCCGAGGTCGAGGCCGCGCGCGCCGCGGGCCACGAGGCCGGCTTCCAGGCCGGCCTGGCCGAGGCGCAGGCGCACATGGCCGCCGGCATCGCCGCCGTGCAGGCCGCCGTCGACGCCGTCGGCGCCGAGCGCGAGCGCGTCGCGGCGGCCGTCGAGGTCGCCGCGGTGGACCTCGCGCTGCGCATCGCCGAGCAGGCGGTCGGCGCCCAGATCGCCGCGCGGCCGGAGACCGTCGTCGAGGTCGTGCGCGGCGCGCTGCGCCGCCTGGTCGAGCGCGAGCGCGTGTCGATCCTCGTCAACCCGGAGGACCTGGAGCTCGTGCGCCAGGCGTCGGAGACGCTGGCCTCCGAGCTCGGCGGCATGGAGAGCTGCGACGTGCAGGCCGAGCGCCGCGTGGCGCGCGGCGGCGCGATCGTGCGCACGGTCGAGGGCGAGGTCGACGCGACGCTGCCGACCAAGCTCGCCCGCGCCCGCGAGGCCGTCGAGGAGGAGTTGCGCGCGGATGCCGAGGCGTCGCCCTCCAACGTTCGGCGGCCGTCCGACGGCCAGATCGCTGGCGATGCCTGAGCTCGTCCTGGAGCAGGGCGGCGCGGTCATCGCGCCCGAGGCCGCGATCGTCGAGCGCCTGGGCCGGCTCGGCCGCGCCGTGTCGCGCGCCGACCTGCACCGCCGCCACGGCCGCGTCATGGACCTGATCGGCCTGATCGTCGAGGCCACCGGTCTGGAGGCCGAGGTCGGCGAGGTGTGCGAGGTGCGCACCGGCCGCGACCCGCAGGGCGGCGCCTGGACGACGATGCCGGCCGAGGTCGTGGGCTTCCGCTCGGGCCGGACGTTGTTGATGCCCTTGGGCGAGATGCAGGGCATCGGCCCGGGCGACATCGTCACGGCGACCGGCCGCCAGGTCTCGGTCCCGATCGGCGCCGAGCTGCTCGGCCGCGTCCTGGACGGCCTCGGCCACCCGATCGACGGCGGCCCCTCGCTGGAGGCGCTCACGCACCGTCCGATCGTCGCGGCCCCGCCGTCGCCGCTGCTGCGCCCGCGCATCACCGACCGCGTGACGCTCGGCGTTCGCGCGCTCGACTCGCTCGTCCCGTGCGGCCGCGGCCAGCGCCTCGGCATCTTCGCCGGCTCGGGCGTGGGCAAGTCATCGCTCTTGGGGATGATCGCCCGCTCGACGTCGGCCGACATCAACGTCATCTGCCTCGTCGGCGAGCGTGGCCGCGAGGTCAAGGAGTTCATCGAGCGCGACCTCGGGTCCGCGATCGAGCGCTCCGTCGTCGTCGTCGCGACGTCCGACCAGCCGGCGCTCGTGCGCATCAAGGCGGCGCTGACCGCGACCGCGGTCGCCGAGCACTTCCGCGACCAGGGCGCCGACGTCATGTTGATGATGGACTCGGTCACGCGCTTCGCGATGGCCCAACGTGAGGTGGGGCTGGCGATCGGCGAGCCGCCCGCGACGCGCGGCTACACGCCGTCGGTGTTCGCGCTGCTGCCGAAGCTGCTGGAGCGCTCGGGCACGAGCCCGGACGGGTCGATCACCGCGTTGTACACCGTGTTGGTCGACGGCGACGACATGAACGAGCCGATCGCCGACGCCGTGCGGTCGATCCTCGACGGCCACATCGTCCTGACGCGCGACCTCGCGCACGCCGGCCACTACCCGGCGATCGACGTCCTGCAGTCGGTGTCCCGCCTCGAAGGCGAGATCATGACCCCGGACGTCCGCGAGGGCGCCACGCGCCTGCGCGCGCTGCTGGCCGCCTACCGCGACAAGAAGGACCTGATCGCGATCGGCGCCTACGAGCGCGGCAGCGACACGATGACCGACATGGCCATCGATCTGAAGGACTCGATCGACGGCTTCCTCAAGCAGCGCCCGCAGGAGTCGGTGCCGGGCCCGGACTCCGACGACCTGCTGCTGCGCACGGTCGGGATCACCGAGGTGTCGGTCGGCGACCTCGCCGCCGCCGGCGTCGGCGCCATGCCGCTTGAGCCGGTCGTGCCGACCGGTCCGTCCGCCATCCCGCCGCTGAACCTCGCCGTCTGACGCCGCGCGTCCGACAGTCGTCCACAACCCCTTCATCAACTCCCCAACCGTCCGACCACCCGAACGAGATGTCCGCTCCCTTCCGCTTTGGCCTCGAACGCGTGCGCGAGATCCGCGCCCACGACGAGGATCAGGCGAAGGAGCGCTTCGCGGCCAGCCTCAACGAGCGCGTCCGCGGCGAGGCCGTGCTGCGCGCCGCCGAGGACCGGCTGCGCGAGGCGCGGAGCGGGGCCGGCTCGGCCGCCCTCGGCCCGCTGACCGGCGCCACGCTCGTCTCCCGCCAGGCGTGGGTCGAGCGGCTCGAGCAGTCGCGCGCCGACGCGCAGCTGCGGATGGCCGCGTGCGAGGCCGCGCTGCAGCAGCGGCGCGACGAGCTCCAGCAGGCCAGCCAGGCCCGCGAGGTGCTCGACCAGCTCAAGGGCCGCCAGCGCGAGGCGCACCGCCTCGCGAGCGAGCGCGTCGAGGCCGCCCAGCTGGACGAGATGGCCCTGCAGATGCACGCTCGCCGGAGCGCCGCCGCATGAGCTTCGAGCTGATCACCTCCCGCGTCGCGGACATCCAGCAGCAGATCGCGGCGTTCACCGGGCAGCCGAGCACGACGTCCGGGACCTCCTCGACCGACTTCGCGGCGCAGCTCGCCGCCGCCCAGGGCACGACCGCGACGACGGGCGCCGCGGCAACGCCTACAACTGCAGCGACGGGCGCCGTGCCGACCACGCTCGGCGGCGGCGCGCCCACGCAGTACGACGCGCAGATCACCGCCTCCGCCAACCAGTACGGGATCGACCCGGCCTTGTTGAAGGGGTTGATCCGCCAGGAGTCCAACTTCGACCCGTCCGCCAAGTCGGGCGCCGGCGCGCAGGGCCTGACCCAGCTGATGCCGGGCACCGCGGCGACGCTCGGCGTCGACCCCAGCGACCCCGCGCAGGCGATCGACGGCGGCGCGCGCTACCTCAAGCAGCAGCTCGACCGCTTCGGCGGCGACCCGTCCAAGGCGCTGGCCGCCTACAACGCGGGCCCGGGCGCGGTGGCGAAGTACGGCGGCGTCCCGCCGTACGCCGAGACCCAGAACTACGTCCAGAACGTCCTCGGCTACGCGGCCCAGTACGGCGCGTCGGCCACGACCGCCGCCGCGACCGTCCCGGCCGCCGCCTCCGCGCTGCCGGTCACGACGACGCCGGTCTCGCCGGCGAGCCTGCTCGCGACCGCGGTCGGCGACGACGACGACGGCACGGACGACGACACGACCTCCACCTCAGGCTCCCTCGACTACAGCACCATCTAGATGTCATCCCTCCCCATCACCCCGCCGCGGGCGCGGGTGGACGTGGCGCCCAAGAGCGCCGGTCCACCTCCACCCTCCGGCTCAGCCGGGCTCGGCGACTTCGCCGCCCTCCTGACCCAGACCACCTCGGCCCGGACCGCACCCGCGGAAGGCCAGAAGACCAGCCGCCCCGCCGCCGACGACCGCCCCGTGCGCCGTCGCGACGAGGCCAAGGACGACAACAAGGACGCGCAGGCGTCCTCGGCCACCGCGACCCCGGCGAGCGACGCCGCCCCGGCGCAGGCCGCCGCGGGTGCGGCTGACGCCGACGGCAAGGGCGCTCAGGGCCAGCCGGCCGCTGGGCAGGACGCGCAGGCGCCCGCCCCGCCGACCGACACGCAGCCCGGTGCCGCCGGCGCCGTCGCGGCTGTGCCGACCGTGCCGACCACCGCGGCCGGCCAGCCCGGCACGCCCGCGCCCGGCACCCCTGGCCCCGGCCAGGGCCAGGGCGCGCAGGCCGGCGCCACCGCTCAGAACGCCGCGCTCGTCCTCCCGCTCGACGCCCGCGCGGCGCCGGCCGACCCCAACGCAGCCGCCGCTGATGCCGCCGCGGGCAAGCTGCAGATCCCCGCCGGGCTGCTGGCCGGCAAGGCCACCAACAAGCTCGGCCACGTCGCCAAGGACCTCAACAACGACACCGGTGGGCTCCCGCCGGCGCCCACGCTCCCTCCGAGCACCACGACCGGCGCGACGGCGCCGGCCGCCGCGGGCGCCGGCGACACGCCGAACGGCAACGGAGCGCAGCCGCAAGCGCAGCCGCAGGTGCCCACGCCCACCGTCGCAGCGACCCCCGCGACGCCGACGCCGCAGGGCGTCTTCGCCACGGCCAACGGCGGCGCGCCCCAGCTGGCGCGCGCCTCGGTCCTCCAGACCGCCGACCGCGTCCAGGAGCTCGTCCGCATCGCGACGACGCGCTCGGGCAACGCGCGCGCCACGCTCCAGCTCAAGCCCGAGGCCCTCGGCCAGGTCGACGTCCAGCTGCGCACCACGCGCGACGGGCTGGTGGCGACGATCGCCGCCCACGACAAGGCCGGCCTCGACGCGCTCCAGAACGCCGCCGGCGACCTGCGCCGCGTCCTCGAGGACCGCGGGGTCGAGCTCCACAGCCTGGACCTCCAGCTCAGCGGCGGCGACGCGGGCTTCACGAACCAGGGCGACGCCGGCCAGGCCAGCACGGGCCGCGGCACCGCCTCCTCTTACGACCTCGACGACGGCGACGACGCCGCGACCGAGGACGACCTGACCATCACGACGCCCACGTCGATGCCAGCGGGTGCGCTGGTCGACGTGACCGCCTGACCCACCCACGACGGAGGACGGACCCTCATGTCAAGCGTCTCTGACATCGGCAACACCTGGACCAACCCGGTCAACAACATGGACTCGACTGACGCCAGCTCGTCGCTGGACAAGAACGGGTTCCTGAAGATGCTCACCGAGCAGATGAGCAACCAGGACCCGACCTCGGGCCAGGACCCCAACCAGTACTTCCAGACGATCTCGATGATGACCCAGGTCGAGCAGCTCACGAACCTGGCGACGGCCTCGACGGCGTCGCTGTCGCGGCAGAAGGACGCCACGGCCACGGGGCTGATCGGCAAGACGGTGACCTACCCGGGCGCCGACGGCACGCCGACCTCGGGCCTGGTGCAGTCCGTCCAGCTCTCGGAGACCAACGGCCCGTCGCTGACGGTCGCCGGGATCACCGGGATCGACCCGGACGCGGTCACCGCCGTCCAGTAGTCAAGCACCATGAGCAGTACTCCCTTCAACCCGGCGCTCGTCCCGCCCGGCGTGTCTGCCGGCGCGGTCGGCACCCGGACGCAGCCGGTTCGGCCGTCCGTCCAGGAGCCTCAAGGTCCGAGCTTCTCGGACGTCTTCAAGGATGCGGCGGGCACGAAGCCCGTCCAGTTCAGCAAGCACGCGGTCCAGCGTCTGGATCGCCGCAACCTCACGGTCGACAGCACCGTGATGCAGCGGCTCCAGAGCGGGGTCGACCGTGCCGCGGGCAAGGGTGCCCGTGACGCGGTGGTCCTCGTGGACGACACGGCCTTCGTGGTCTCGGTCACCAACCGCACGGTCGTCACGGCCGTCGGCAAGGACCAGATGAAGGACCACGTGTTCACGAACATCGACAGCGCCGTCATCGCGTAGCGACGACCAGAATCGCGCAGCGACGCAGCGCGGCAGGACGCCAACCCACCAACACCGGCTGGACCCCTTCAGGGGAAGCCGGAGGACTCATCAGGAGCCTCCAACCATGATCCGCGGCATGTACTCGGCCATCTCCGGCCTGCAGACGCACCAGACGATGCTCGACGTCGTCTCCAACAACCTCGCCAACGTCAACACCGTCGGCTACAAGGCCTCGCGCACGACCTTCAAGGACCAGCTGCAGCAGACGCTGTACGGCGGGTCCGCCGAGGGCCCGAACACCGGCGGCACGAACGCCGCGCAGATCGGCCTCGGCGTGCAGCTCGGCTCGATCGACTCGGTCATGACCGACGGCTCGATGGCCGCCACGGGCAAGTGGAGCGACGTCGCCATCCAGGGCGACGGCTACTTCCGCGTCGGCCTGGGCGACCCGTCCACGTCGCCGCCCACGATGCCCACCGACATGAACTACACCCGCGCGGGCAACTTCATCGTCAACGACCAGGGCTACCTGACGACGCCCGAGGGCTACTACGTCATGGGCCGCGACAACACGACGACGCCGGCGACCGACGGCTACATCCAGCTGCCGACCGGCTACACCGCGCCGGCCGTCGGCTCCGACGGCACGGTCTCCTACCTCCCGGCCGGCGGCGGCACCCGCACGACCGCGGGCACCCTGTCGCTCGCCAAGTTCCCGAACGACGAGGGCCTCGTCCGCATGTCGGGCAACCGCTGGGCCTCGAGCCCCTCGGCGGGCACCGAGGCGGTCGGCACGCCGGACGGCGGCAAGACCTTCGGCTCCACGATCGGCGGCACGCTGGAGATGTCCAACGTCGACCTCGCGACCGAGTTCACCAACCTGATCGTCGCCCAGCGCGGCTTCCAGGCGAACTCGAAGGTCATCACGACGGCCGACGACATGCTCAACGACCTGGTGAACCTCAAGCGCTGACCTGACGGCGAACGGGGTCACGGCGCGGCCGCCCGCGCGGATGCGGAGGGCATCCGCTCGGGCGGGCGCGCCGTGACCCTGCCGTTCAAGCCTGCGCTCGGGCGACCGACCACCGGGAGGAACCACCATGATCGAGCTCCACAAGCTCTCCACGCACCGCGAGACGTTCCAGCTCAACTGCGATCTGATCGAGCGCGTCGACGCGTCCCCGGACTGCCACGTCACGCTGACCAGCGGTCAGCGCATCGCGGTCACGGAATCCGTCGACGAGGTCGTCGGCAAGATCCGGGCCTGGCGCGTAGACGTTCTCGCACGCGCCATGCGCCTTTCGCGCTGACGGCGCGCCCAGCCGCTCTCAAGCGCCCTTCGGCACGGCCGATCACCGGGTCAGACCGTTCTTCCACCCTGGAGTTCCCATGTCTGAAGAGACCCTCTCGCGCCAGCTCGTGGTCTTCTCGCTCGGCGACGAGGAGTACGCGCTGCCCATCACGCAGGTCCACGAGATCATCCGCTACACCGAGCCGCGCTCGGTGGCCTCGTCGGACCCGAGCGTCCGCGGGGTGATCTCGCTGCGCGGCAAGATCCTGCCGGTCTACGACCTGGCCACGCGCCTGGGCGTCGAGCACGCCGACGTGACCGAGGCCAAGATCGTGATCGTCGAGACCGCGGACGACATGGCCGGCGTCGTCGTCGACGACGTCGAAGAGGTCATCACCATCGACGGCGAGCAGCTCGACGAGGCCCCGACGGCCGGTGGCCGCGGCATCGACGGCATCGCCAAGATCGGCGACCGCCTGGTCGTCCTGCTGGACCCGGAGGGCATCATCGGCGGCGTCGACGCCGGCGCGATCGCCTCCTCCGACGCCGCCGAGGTCGCCGACGACCTCCGCGCCGCCGCGTAGGTCTGCCCGCCGTGCTCGCCGCCGCCCGCACCGCCAAGCCGTCCAGGATCCTCGTCGCCGACGACTCCACGTTCATGCGCCGCCTGCTCACGCAGGCGCTGCGCGACGCGGGGTTCGAGGTCGTCGGCGAGGCCGGCGACGGCGACGAGGCCCTCGCGCTCTACCGCGAGCTGCGCCCCGACGCCATGACGCTCGACCTCGCCATGCCCGGCATGGACGGGATCGGCGTCCTCCGCGCGCTGCGCGGCGAGCGCTCGTCCCTGCCCGTCGTCGTCGTGTCCGCGTTCTCGCCGGCCCACGGCGCCCGCGCCGTCGACGCCCTCGCCGAGGGCGCCTTCGACCTCGTCGCCAAGCCCGCGTTCGGCGAGCCGCTGGAGTCGTTCGTCAGCGCGCTGCGCGAGAAGGTCACCGCCGCGGCCTCCGCCGCGCCCACCGGCCGGGCGGCCACGCAGACCGCGACGAGCCTCCGCGCCGCCGAGGTCACCCCGACCCACGACGAGGTGTCGGCCGTCGCGCGCCTGCGCGCCCGCCGCCGCGTCGCGCCGGTCGCCTCCGGCGGCAAGAAGGTCGTCCTGATCGCGACCTCGACCGGCGGCCCGCGCGCCCTGGCCGAGCTGATCCCGAAGCTGCCGTCGCCGCTGGGCGCCGGCGGCATGATCGTCCAGCACATGCCGGCGGGCTTCACGGCCTCGCTGGCCCAGCGCCTGGACCGCAGCTCCCCGCTGAGCGTCGTCGAGGCCGCCGGCGGCGAGGCCCTGAAGCCCGACACGCTGATCCTGGCGCCCGGCGGCAGCCACCTGCGCCTCGGCGACGGCGGCGTCGCGCGCCTCACCGACGAGGCCGCGGTCGGCGGCCTGCGCCCGCGCGCGGACCTGACGATCCAGGACGCCGCCAAGCTCTACGGCGAGCGCCTGCTGCTGGTCGTCATGACCGGCATGGGCAAGGACGGCCTGGAGGGCGCCAAGGCCGTGCGCGCCCACGGCGGCCGCGTCCTGGTCGAGGCCGAGTCCACCTGCACCGTCTACGGCATGCCGCGCGCGGTCGTCGAGGCCGACCTGGCCGACGAGATCGTCCCGCTGCACCAGCTCGCCGCCGCGATCCGCGCCGAGGTGGGCGACTGATGAGCGTCGCCGGCACCCCGACGACGACGGCCGCCCGCGCGGCGGCCGACGAGTACGAGCGGTTCTGCCTCGCGTTCCGGCGCGTCTGCGGGATCGACCTGCTCCAGTACAAGCGCGGCCAGATGGAGCGGCGGATCCGCAGCTTCGTCACCGCGCGCGCCGGCGGCGTCGACCTGCTGACCTACGCCGAGCGGCTGGCGACCGACAAGGTCGAGCTCAACCGCTTCCTCGACCGCGTGACGATCAACGTCTCGCAGCTGTGGCGCAACCCCGAGCAGTGGGAGACGCTGGAGGCCAAGATCCTCCCGGACCTCGCCGCGACCGCCCCCAGCCCGCACCGCGTGCGCTGCTGGTCGGCCGGCAGCTCGTACGGCGCCGAGGCCTACACCTTGGCCGCGATCGCCCGCAAGGCGATCCCGCGCGCGCAGGTCTCGATCCTCGGCACCGACATCGACGCCCGCATGGTCGAGCGCGCCCGCACCGGCGTGTTCAGCGCCGAGGACGCCCGCGACGCCCCGACCGCGACGCTGGCCGCGCACTTCGAGCTGGTCGACGGCCGCTGGCACGCCGCGCCGGAGCTGAAGCAGGTCGTGCGCTTCGAGCAGGGCGACCTGCTCCGCGTGCAGCCCGCGCCCGGGTCCTACGACCTCGTGCTCTGCCGCAACACCGTCATCTACTTCAACGAGGACGTGCGCGACGCGCTCCACGGCCGGCTCGCCAAGAGCCTGCGCCCGGGCGGCCGCCTCGTCGTCGGCGCGACCGAGCGCGTCTCGGACCCGGCCGCCCACGGCCTCGCCCCCGAGTCCCCCTTCGTCTACCGGAAGATCTGATGGACACCTCCGAGTACCTCCCCATGTTCCTGGCCGAGTGCCGGGAGAACCTCCAGGAGCTGAACCTGGCCGTCGTCCGCCTCGAGGAGGCGCCCGACGACCGCGAGACGGTCGACGCGATCTTCCGCATCGCGCACTCGCTCAAGGGCATGGCCGCGACGATGGGCTTCGAGGGCATGGCGACCCTCACGCACAAGATGGAGGACGTGCTCGAGCTGCTGCGCCAGCGCGGCGGCAAGCTGTCCCGCGAGGTCGTCGACGTGCTGCTGGCGTGCCTCGACGCGCTGTCGGGCGCGGTGGACTCGATCGACTCAGACGGCGCCGAGAGCCTCGACCCGGCCGCGCTCGTCGAGCGCCTGCAGGCGCTCGTGCGCGACAAGGACGACCCCGAGCTCGTCGAGGAGGAGCCGGTCGTCGTGGTCGCGGCGCCGAAGCTCGCCCCGGTCGGCGACGGCCGCCTCGTGCTGGAGGTCCACGCGGTCCTCGCCGAGGACGCCCAGATGCCGGCCGTCCGCGCCTTCCAGGCCCTGGTCGCCGCGGGCGAGCTCGGCGACGTGCTGCGCTCGACGCCCGCCGAGGGCGAGGTCGACGGCTTCGACGGCCGCATCATCGAGATCCTGCTCGCGACCGATCACGAGATCGACGCGGTCGCCGCGGCGATCCGCGCGGTGCCGGACGTCGGCGACGCGCGCGTGGCCGAGCACGTGGTGGAGGCCGTCGAAAACTCAGCGCCGCTGACCGCCGTCGAGGACGACGACCTCGTGGAGGCCCCGGCCGCCGCGACGGCCGCCGGCGCGCGGACGGGCGGCAGCAGGAAGGGCGCCCACCAGACCGTCCGCGTCGACGCCGAGCGCCTCGACCAGCTCATGCA
>DATDMD010000093.1:0-19402 GCA_036518975.1 Baekduia sp. | reverse complement strand
GTCGCGATCTGGTTCATGCGGTACTTCTTCCTGGCGATCCCGCCGGAGCTGGAGGAGGCCGCGATGGTCGACGGCTGCACGCGCTTCGGCGCGTTCTGGCGGATCGTCCTGCCGAGCGCCGCGCCCGGCCTGGTCGCGACGTTCGTGTACGCCTTCCTGCTGGCCTGGGACGAGCTGCTGTTCGTCACCGCGCTCACGGCCAACCGGGCCGAGACGATCCCGGTCGGGATCCACAACTTCATTGGGAACTACAGCGAGGAGTACGCACAGCTCATGGCTGCCGGCGTCGTGTCCACGATCCCCGTCATGCTCGCCTTCTTCGCCACTCAGCGGTGGCTCGTGCAGGGCCTGACCGCCGGGGCGGTGAAGGGATGAGCGCCACCGACGCGGGCGACGCGCTCGCGCTCGCCCCGCCGTTCCGCCCGCCGTCCGGCTTCCGCTTCGGCGCGGCGACCGCCGCCTACCAGATCGAGGGCTCGACGCTGGCCGACGGCCGCGGCGAGTCGATCTGGGACCGCTACGCGCACACGCCGGGGATGGTCGCCAACGGCGACACCGGCGACGTCGCGTGCGACCACTACCGGCGCTGGCGCGCCGACCTCGACCTGATGTCCTCGCTCAACGTCGAGTCCTACCGCTTCTCGATCGCCTGGCCGCGGATCCTCCCGACCGGCAACGGGACGATCAACCAGCGCGGCCTGGACTTCTACAAGCGCCTGGCCGAGGGCCTGCGCGAGCGCGGCATCGAGCCGACCGCGACGCTCTACCACTGGGACCTGCCGCAGGCGCTGCAGAACGCCGGCGGCTGGAGCAACCGCGACACGTGCGAGCGCTTCGCCGAGTACGCGCGCGTCGTCGGGGCGGAGCTGGGCGACGTCGTCGGCTCCTGGATCACGCACAACGAGCCCTGGGTCGTCGCCTTCCTCGGCCACGCCTACGGGACCAAGGCGCCCGGGATCCGTGACTGGTCGACGGCGCTGCGCGTCAGCCACCACCTGCTCTACAGCCACGGGCTGGCGACGCGGGCGCTGCGCGCGGTGCTGCCGCCGACCGCCGAGGTCGGCCTCGCGCTGAACCTCTTCCCGGTCGTCCCGGCCGCCGACGACGAGGCCCATCGCGCGGCCGCGCGGATCCGCGACGGCTACGTCAACCGCTGGTTCCTGGACCCCGTCTTCCGCGGCGCCTACCCGGAGGACATGGTCGAGCGCTACGAGCGCGAGGTCGGGCCGCTGGACGCCGTCCAGGACGGCGACCTGGAGACGATCGGCACCCCGATCGACTTCCTCGGGATCAACTACTACAACCCGATGCGCGTCGAGCCCGGCGACGAGTCGCCGCTGCACGTCCGCGACGCCGAGTCCGTCGGCCCGACGACCGGCATGGGCTGGGAGATCGAGCCCGCCGGCCTGCGCCAGGTCCTCGCGCGCGTGCGCGAGGACTACACCACGCTGCCGATCATGATCACCGAGAACGGGTCGGCCTTCGAGGACGGCCCGGTGGTCGACGGCCAGGTCGAGGACCCCCAGCGCCGCGCCTACCTGGCCGGCCACCTCGAGGCGCTCGGCCAGGCGATCGCCGACGGCTCCGACGTGCGCCGCTACTACGTCTGGTCCCTGCTCGACAACTTCGAGTGGGAGGAGGGCTACGACCAGCGGTTCGGGATCGTCCACGTCGACTTCGACACGCAGGCGCGCACGCCCAAGGCCAGCGCGCTGTTCTACCGCGACTACATCGACCGCGCACGGAAGGACTGAGCCATGGCGAGCATCGGCTTCGCGGGCGTCAGCAAGACGTTCGACGACGGGACCACGGCGGTCGACGCGCTCGACCTCGAGATCCGCGACGGCGAGTTCATGGTGTTGGTGGGCCCGTCGGGCTCGGGCAAGTCCACCGCATTGAGAATGCTGGCGGGCCTGGAGGAGAACACCGCGGGCACGATCCGGATCGGCGACCGCGTCGTCGACGAGGTCCAGCCCAAGGACCGCGACATCGCGATGGTGTTCCAGTCCTACGCGCTGTACCCGCACATGACGGTGGCCGAGAACCTCGGCTTCGCCCTGAGGATGAAGGGCGTCGCGAAGGCCGAGATCGCGCGCCGCGTGGACGTGGCTGCCGAGAAGCTCGGGATCACCGCCCTGCTGGAGCGCCGTCCGAAGGCGCTCTCGGGCGGCCAGCGCCAGCGCGTCGCCCTCGGCCGCGCGATCGTGCGCGACCCCGCGGCGTTCCTGATGGACGAGCCGCTGTCCAACCTCGACGCCAAGCTGCGCGTAGAGATGCGCGCCTACCTCGCGCGCCTGCACCAGGAGCTGGGGACGACCACGGTCTACGTCACCCACGACCAGACCGAGGCGATGACGATGGGCGACCGCGTCGCGGTGATGCGCGACGGCCGCCTCGCGCAGTGCGGCGCGCCGCAGGCGATCTACGACGACCCGGCCGACCTGTTCGTCGCCGGCTTCATGGGCTCGCCCGCGATGAACCTGCTGCGCGCGCGGATCGAGGGCGACGCGGTCGTCATCGGCGACCAGCGCCTGGCGCTGACCGAGGCCGTCCGCCGCGCGCGTCCGGGCCTGGCGGCCTACGACGGCCGCGACGTCGTCGTCGGGATCCGGCCCGAGAGCGTGGCGCAGTCGCCCAACGGCCCGGTCGCCGGCCGGACGCTCGAGCTCGACGTCGTCCTGACCGAGGCGCTGGGCTCGGACCTGCTCGTCCACGCCGACGTCGGCGCGCCCGTCGTCCTGACCGCCGACCAGGAGGAGCTGGCCGGCGAGGTCGTGCCGG
Organism: Baekduia sp.; assembly: GCA_036518975.1. Classification (GTDB taxonomy): domain Bacteria; phylum Actinomycetota; class Thermoleophilia; order Solirubrobacterales; family Solirubrobacteraceae; genus Baekduia. Next base: position 16,621 of record DATDMD010000093.1, on the reverse strand, counting down.
AGGTGCTCTCGCGCGTGACGCTGCGGCTGCCGCCGGGCGCGCGGGTGCGGGCCGGCGAGCGCGTGCGCGCGATCGTCGACCCCGACCGCCTGCACTTCTTCGACGCGGACACCGAGCGCGCGATCCGGTAGCGCCGCGCCCTGCCTGGGTAGCACCAGGGCATGGTCGCGATCCTCATCGTCATCGCCGTCCTGGTCGTCGTCGCGATCGGGGCGGGCGTCATGTCCCGCCGCCGTGCCGCCGAGCGTGCCCGGGTCGAGCGCGAGCGCCAGGTCATCGCCGGCGAGCTGTCCGGCCACCGCCAGGAGCAGGACGCCATCGTCACCCGCGCGGGCGGCGCCGCCGACGAGGCGCGGGAGCACCGCGCCGTGGCCGAGCGCCACGAGGAGGAGGCCCGCCGCCACGCCCGCGAGGCCGCCCAGCACCAGCAGGTCGCCGACGAGGCCGAGGGCCGCTTCCAGCGCTCCAACGCCGCCGCCGAGCGCCACGGAGAGCGGGCCGAGGAGGCGCAGCGCCGTCTCGACGAGCTGGAGCACCGCCGCTAGGCGACCCCCCGCGCGGACAGAACCGCTGCATCTCGTTTGACGCTCCGACATAGTGGGTAGCGGCGGTAAGCCGTGCGCATCGTGGGGCGCGCGGCCACCCACATCCCCAAGGAGGATCGATGGCCGGGACCCTGGCTGCCGACGAGGGTCGCTCGAAGAAGAAGGGCGACGACGAGCAGGGCGAGCTCGACACCGCAGCGCTGCGACGACTTCTGCAGGCTCTCGAAGCCGCCGCCGACGGCGACTTCTCCAACCGGCTTCCGGGCCGGCGCAAGGGGCTGGTGGGCGAGCTCGAGGGCGCGTTCAACCGCCTGGCCGAGCACAGCCAGACCCAGACGGCCGAGCTGAAGCGCATCGCGCGCCAGATCGGGCGCGAGGGCAAGATGACCGAGCGCGCGCGGTTCGAGGACGACGCCAAGGGCGACTACCGCGAGCGCATCGAGACCGTCAACGGCCTGATCGACGACCTCGTCCGGCCGACCACCGAGGTCGCGCGCGTGATCGTCGCGGTCGCCGAGGGCGACCTCAGCCAGAAGATGGCGATGGAGATCGACGGCCAGCCGGTCAAGGGCGAGTTCGCCCGCATCGGCACGACCGTGAACGCGATGGTCGACCAGCTGTCGTCGTTCGCGTCCGAGGTCACGCGCGTGGCGCGCGAGGTCGGCACCGACGGCAAGCTCGGCGGCCAGGCCGCGGTGCCCGGCGTGTCCGGCACCTGGGCCGACCTCACCGAGTCGGTGAACTCGATGGCGGCGAACCTGACCGGCCAGGTCCGCAACATCGCGCAGGTCACCACCGCGGTCGCCCAGGGCGACCTGACCCAGAAGATCACGGTCGACGCGCGCGGCGAGATCCTTGAGCTGAAGGACACCATCAACACGATGGTCGACCAGCTCGGCTCGTTCGCCGACGAGGTCACGCGCGTGGCGCGCGAGGTCGGCACCGAGGGCAAGCTCGGCGGCCAGGCCGAGGTGCGCGGCGTCTCCGGCACGTGGCGCGACCTGACCGAGAACGTCAACTTCATGGCGCGCAACCTGACCGACCAGGTGCGCGGCATCGCGCAGGTCGCGGGCGCGGTCGCCAAGGGCGACCTGACGCAGAAGATCACCGTCGACGCCAAGGGCGAGGTCGCGGCGCTCGCCGACACGATCAACGCGATGACCGACACGCTGTCGGTCTTCGCCGAGCAGGTCACGCGCGTGGCGCGCGAGGTCGGCACCGAGGGCAAGCTCGGCGGCCAGGCGCAGGTGCCGGGCGTCTCGGGCACCTGGAAGGACCTGACCGAGTCGGTGAACTCGATGGCGGAGAACCTGACCGGCCAGGTCCGCAACATCGCGCTCGTCACGACGGCGGTGGCCCAGGGCGACCTGTCGCAGAAGATCGAGGTCGACGCGCGCGGCGAGATCCTCCTGCTCAAGGACACCATCAACACGATGGTCGACCAGCTGCGCTCGTTCGCCGACGAGGTGACCCGCGTGGCGCGCGAGACCGGCACCGAGGGCCGGCTCGGCGGTCAGGCCGTCGTGCCGGGCGTCGCGGGCACGTGGAAGGACCTCACCGACTCGGTCAACGTCATGGCGCGCAACCTGACCGACCAGGTGCGCGACATCGCGCGGGTGACCACGGCGGTGGCCAAGGGCGACCTCACGCAGGAGGTCACCGTGGACGTCAAGGGCGAGGTCCTGGAGCTGAAGCGCACGGTCAACACGATGGTCGACCAGCTGTCGTCGTTCGCCGACGAGGTCACGCGCGTGGCGCGCGAGGTCGGCACCGAGGGGCGGCTGGGCGGCCAGGCCGAGGTCAAGGGCGTCAGCGGCACGTGGCGCGACCTGACCGAGAACGTCAACTTCATGGCGGACAACCTGACCCACCAGGTGCGCAACATCGCGCAGGTGACGACGGCGGTCGCCCAAGGCGACCTGTCCAAGAAGATCACGGTCGACGCGCGCGGCGAGATCCTGGAGCTCAAGGACACCATCAACACGATGGTCGACCAGCTGCGGTCGTTCGCGGCCGAGGTGACGCGCGTCGCCAAGGAGGTCGGCACCGACGGCCGACTCGGCGGCCAGGCCGAGGTGGAGGACGTCTCGGGCACGTGGCGGTCGCTGACCGAGTCGGTGAACTCGATGGCCGCGAACCTCACCGAGCAGGTGCGCGGGATCGCGACGGTCACCACCGCGGTGGCCAACGGCGACCTGTCCAAGAAGATCACCGTCGAGGCCAAGGGCGAGGTCGCGGCGCTGGCCGAGACCATCAACACCATGGTCGACCAGCTGCGGTCGTTCGCGGCCGAGGTGACGCGCGTGGCGCGCGAGGTCGGCACCGAGGGCAAGCTCGGCGGCCAGGCGCAGGTCGAGGGCGTGTCCGGCACGTGGCGGTCGCTGACCGAGTCGGTGAACTCGATGGCCGACAACCTGACCGACCAGGTCCGCAACATCGCGCAGGTCGCGACGGCGGTGGCCGAGGGCGACCTGTCGCAGAAGATCACGGTCGACGCGCGCGGCGAGATCCTGGAGCTGAAGAACACCATCAACACGATGGTCGACCAGCTCGGCTCGTTCGCCGACGAGGTCACGCGCGTGGCGCGCGAGGTCGGCACCGACGGCAGCCTCGGCGGTCAGGCCGAGGTGCGCGGCGTGTCGGGCACGTGGCGCGACCTGACCGAGAACGTCAACCAGCTCGCCTCCACGCTGACGACGCAGCTGCGCGCGATCGCGGAGGTGTCGACCGCGGTGACCCAGGGCGACCTGACGCGGTCGATCACCGTGGACGCGCGCGGCGAGGTCGCCGAGCTGAAGGACAACATCAACCAGATGATCGCCAACCTGCGCGAGACGACGCAGATCAACGTCGAGCAGGACTGGCTGAAGACGAACCTCGCGCGGATGGGCGGCATGCTCCAGGGCCAGGGCGACCTGTCGCAGGTCACGCGCCTGATCATGAGCGAGCTCACGCCGCTCGTCACCTCGCAGCACGGCGCGTTCTTCCTCGTCGAGGGCGACGAGGAGCGCGAGCTGCGCCTCGTGGCGTCCTACGGCCGCCACACCGAGGGACCAGTCGACCGCGACCGCTTCGCGCTCGGCCAGGGCCTCGTCGGCCAGGCCGCGGTCGAGGCCAAGCCGATCCTCGTCGAGGAGGTCCCCAAGGACTACATCAAGGTCTCGTCGGGCCTCGGCGACGCGCCGCCGCGCAACATCATCGTCTTGCCGGTCGTCTTCGAGGACCAGGTGCTGGGCGTCATCGAGCTGGCGTCCCTGCAGAAGATCAGCGAGATCAACCGGCAGTTCCTGGAGCAGATCACCGAGACGATCGGCGTCGTGCTCTCGACGATCCGCGCGAACATGCGGACCGAGCAGCTGCTGGCCCAGTCGCAGTCGCTGGCCCGCGAGCTGCAGGCCAAGAACTCCGAGATCGAGTCGGCGCGCGCCGGCCTGGAGGAGAAGGCGACGCAGCTCGCGCTGTCCTCCAAGTACAAGTCCGAGTTCCTGGCCAACATGTCGCACGAGCTGCGCACGCCGCTGAACTCGCTGCTGATCCTGTCGCGGCTGCTGGCCGACAACGGCGACGGCAACCTCTCGCCCCAGCAGGTCGAGTTCGCGACCACGATCCACTCGGCCGGCAACGACCTGCTCGCGCTCATCAACGACATCCTCGACCTGTCCAAGGTCGAGGCCGGCAAGATGGAGCTGGACCTCGGGCCGGTCGCGCTCGCCGACGTCTGCGAGGACGTCGAGCGCTCGTTCCGGCCGGTGGCCGAGGAGAAGGCGCTGCGCTTCGCGATCCAGGTCGACGACGCGCTGCCGGCGTCGATCGTCACCGACGAGCAGCGGCTGCAGCAGGTCCTGCGCAACCTGCTGTCCAACGCCTTCAAGTTCACGCCCACGGGCCAGGTCTCGCTGACGATCGCGCGCGACGCCGACGAGCAGATCTCGTTCGCGGTGTCCGACACCGGCGTGGGCATCGCGGCGGACAAGCTCGCGTCGATCTTCGAGTCCTTCCAGCAGGCGGACGGCACGACGTCGCGCAAGTACGGCGGCACCGGCCTGGGCCTGTCGATCAGCCGCGAGATCTCACGCCTGCTCGGGGGCGAGATCAAGGTGACCTCCGACGTGGGCACGGGCTCGGTCTTCACGCTGCACCTGCCGCTCGCGCACCGCACGGGCGACGGGACGCAGCTGGAGGCGCCGGTGTCCGAGCCGCCGCTGGCCGCGCCGCCCGCGGCGGCCGCCGAGTCCGCGGCGATGCTCCCGTACGACGGCGTCGAGGACGACCGCGGCGCGATCGCGCCGGGCGACCGCGTCCTGCTGGTCATCGGCCACGACGCCGGGCACGCCCAGGGCGCGCTGGCGGTCGCGCGCGAGCACGGGCTCAAGGGCCTGGTCGCGCGGCGCACGCCGCTGGGCCTCGCGCTCGCGCGCGAGTACCGGCCCGACGCCGTGCTCGTGTTCGCCGGCGACGGGCGCGGCGAGCGGCTGCTGGCCCAGCTGAAGTCGCATCCGGAGACGCGCCACCGGCCGGTGGTCGTCGCGGGCCCGGCCGGCGGGCGCCTCAGCGCGCTGCGCGCCGGCGCCGCGGCCTACGTGGACGAGGCCGCCAGCGACGGCGCCGAGGCCACGCACCCGGGTCACGCCGCGCTGGTCGCGCTGGAGGCGCTGGAGCGGCTGTCGGCGCGCACGGTCAAGCGGCTGGCCGTGGTCCAGGAGGGCGACGGGCTGGACGTCGACACGCTGGAGCTGCTGGGCGCCGGCGACGACGTGGACGTGATGGTCCTGCCGCCGCAGGGCGCGACCGACCGGCTGCGGGTCGAGGGCGTGGACTGCGCGGTGCTCGTCGTCCGGCCGGGCTCGAAGTGGCCGCTGGACGTCCTGCTCGCCCTGCAGGCCGACCGGGCGATGCGCGAGCTGCCGCTCGTCCTGCACGTCCCGGACGCGCTGGCGCCCGAGGAGCGCCTCGCGCTGGAGGCCGCGGCGGCGGACCTGGTCGCCGCGACCGCCGCGTCGCCCGACCGCCTGATCGACGAGACCGCGCTGTACCTGCACCGGTTGGAGACCCAGCTGCCGCAGCCGACGCGCAAGCTGCTGGCCAAGCTGCGGACGGCCGACCGCGTGTTCCACGGCAAGCGCGTGCTGATCGTCGACGACGACATCCGCAACGTCTTCGCGCTCGCCAGCGCGCTGGAGACGCGCGGGATGAGGGTGGCGTTCGCCGAGAACGGGCGCGAAGGGATCGAGCGCCTGCGCGAACAGCCCGATACGGACCTCGTGCTGCTCGACGTCATGATGCCCGAGATGGACGGCTACGAGACCGCCAGGGCGATCCGGGCCATGCCGCGCTTCGACGCGCTGCCGATCATCCAGCTCACCGCCAAGGCGATGAAGGGCGACCGCGACAAGTCGATCAGCGCCGGCGCCAGCGACTACGTGACCAAGCCCGTCGACGTTGAGCAGTTGCTCTCGTTGATGCGGGTGTGGTTGCATCGTTGAGCCGATGGTCGACGTCGACCCCGCACGCGTCCTGCTCGTCGACGACCGGCGTGAGAACCGCATCGCGCTCCAGGCCGTCCTCGAGCCGTTGCGGGTCGACGTCGTCGAGGCCGACTCGGGCGAGCAGGCGCTGCGCGAGGTGCTCGTCGACGACTTCGCGGTCATCCTGCTCGACGTCCAGATGCCGGGCATGGACGGGCTGGAGACCGCGGAGTTGATCAAGGCCCGTGAGCGGTCGCGCGACGTCCCGATCATCTTCCTGACCGCGGCCGAGAGCGACGTCTCAGAGGTGTTCGCCGGCTACGAGGCGGGCGCGGTCGACTTCCTGCTCAAGCCGTTCGACCCGCTGGTCCTGCGGTCCAAGGTGAAGGTCTTCGCCGACCTCGACCGCCACCGGCGGCAGCTCGCGCGGTCCGACGAGCTGGTGCGCAACGCGTTCGCGGCGTCGCCGTGGGGGATGGCGCTGTGCGACCTGGACGGGCTGGCGCTGGAGGTCAACCCGGCGCTGGAGGTCCTCACCGGGCGGCCGACGTCGGTGCTGGCGCGGGCGCCGATCCACGAGGTGCTGATCGAGCGCGACCGCCCGGAGCTGGCCGAGCGCCTGGACGCGGCAGCCGCGCACGCCGACGGCGGCGAGCCGTGGACGGCGCATGTCGTAGGGATCGAGCGCCAGCCGTTCCCGGTGACCGTGAGCGTCACGGCCGTGCGCGACGGCCACGGCGTCCCGCAGCAGCTGCTCGTGCAGCTGGCCGACGAGCGCGACCGGCGCATCGCGGCGACGCTCCAGCGCGCGCTGCTGCCCGAGCGGCTGCCGAACGTCGTCGGCGTGACGATGGCCGCACACATCGCGCCCGGCGCCGGCGGCACGCGCGTGGGCGGCGACTGGTACGACGCGATCGCGCTGCCGGGCGGGCGGCTTGGGATAGTTGTAGGGGATGTCGCGGGGCACGGCGTGGACGCCGCGGCGCGGATGGGCGAGCTGCGCTCGGTCGCGCGCGCCTACGCGCTGGAGGGCCACAACACGGTGGGGTTGGTCGAGCGCATGAACGGCTACCACGCCGCGCTGGGCGCCGACCTCATGACCACCATGTTGTTCGCGATCCTGGAGATCGACTCCGGGACGCTGCGCTTCGTCAACGCCGGCCACCCGCCGCCGCTGATCGTCGCCGAGGACGGCGCGACGCGCATCCTGGAGGGCGCGGGGCCGCCGCTGGGCGTCATGGACACGTGGCGCTACGAGGAGCGCGTCGCGACGCTCGCGCCCGGCATGACCGCGCTGCTGTACACCGACGGCCTGGTCGAGCGGCGCGGCGAGCGGCTCGACGCGGGGCTGGCGCGCCTGCGTGACGCGGTCGCGCGCGGCGGCGATCCCGAGGCCATGGTGGCGGCCGCGCTGAAGGCGACCGACGCGGCGGCGGCCGACGACGACGTGACGCTCGTCGCCGTGCGCGCCGAACCGTGCCTCGGCCCGGTCGCGCGCCTGAAGCTGTCGCCCGACCCCGACGCGCTGGCGTCGCTGCGGCGCCTGACCTCGCGCTGGCTGCGCGAGGCCGGCGCGGAGCCCGACGAGGCCCACGACCTCGTGATGGCGGCCAACGAGGCGTGGCAGAACGCGCTGGAGCACGGCACCGGCTTCGCGCGCACGACCGTCGGCGTCGATCTCGAGGTCGACCCGCACGGCGCGGTCTCGATCACCGTCCGCGACGCCGGCTCCCGCGACCGCGCGCCCTCGGACCCCGACCGCGGCCGCGGCATCGAGCTGATGCGCGCCCTCGCCGACGAGGTGACCCTGGAGCTCGCACCCCACGGCTCGACCGTCCGCCTCCGCCGCGCCCTGCGCGCGCCGGCGCGGACGAACGGGAGGGCGTCGTCGTCAGAGGCCGGGCGGGTGGCGGACGGTGAAGCCCGCGTATGAGCGGGCCTTGGCGTCCTGCCAGCGGGTGCCGGTGACCTGACGGCCCGAGGTGTCGAAGCGCAGGCCGGCGACGATCATGAAGGCGTGGCCGGCGTTGGCGTAGATCGTCACCCACTTGCCGGGGCCCGGCTTGCCGAAGGACATCAACGTGCCCGAGGTCTCGGGGCCCTTGAGGTAGCCGGCGGCGGCCAAGGCGTAGGACACGCTGCCGGAGCAGTCGTAGGCGGAGTCCGTCCAGATCTCGCCGGCGTTGCGGCCGTGGCCGCCGCCGTAGACGTAGGGCTTGCGCGCGACGTCGTTGGCGGCGTGCATCAAGGCCACCACCTTGCGCGGCGCGGTGTCGGGGACGATCGCCAGGCCGCCGGAGCTGATCGCCGCCTGGTCGAGGTCGCTCCCGCCCTTGCCGCCGTAGGCCTGCTCGAGGTCGGCCTGGACCTGCGCGTCGCTGGGCGCGCCGGAGGCGGGGGTGTCGGCGCCGCCGGCCGGCGTGGCAGGCGCCTGCTGCGTGGCCGCCGCCGCCGGCTCCTTCGGCGCGCGCGCGTAGCTGGCCGGGTCGGGCGGCGGCAGGTACGGGTCCTCGATCTTCCAGGCCTGCACGGGGCCGTCCGAGGAGCTCGACCCGCACGCCGCGACGCCCGCGGCGAGGCAGGCGCACGCGAGGGCGAGGACGGCGAGCGCCACGGGCCGGTGCATCGGCCGCAAGTATGGCGTCCAGACGCCGCGGCGCCAGCCGCTACGGTTCGCCGATGCTGCCCGTCCTCGCCGTCGCCGCCGCGACGACCGTCGCCGGCTGTCCCGTCTTCCCGGCGTCCAACCCGTGGAACCAGGACGTCTCGAAGCTGCCGGTCGCGCCGCGCTCGGCGGCGTACGTGAAGGCGATCGGCCTGGACGCGCGTCTGCACCCGGACTTCGCCTCCAAGACCTATGGGATCCCCTTCGCGGTGGTGCCCAAGGCCCAGAAGAAGGTCCCGATCCACTTCACCGACTACGGCGCCGAGAGCGACAAGGGCCCGTACCCGATCCCTGCCAGCGCACCGGTCGAGGGCGGCTCGGACCGCCACGTCATCGTCCTGCAGCGCGGGACGTGCCAGTTGTACGAGCTGTTCGGCGCGCAGCGCACGAGCGCCGGGTGGAGCGCCGCGTCGGGCGCGCGCTTCGACCTGAAGACCGGCCGGCTGCGCCCCAAGGGCTGGACGTCGGCCGACGCCGCCGGCCTGCCGATCTTCCCGGGCCTGGCCCGAGCCGACGAGGTCACGACCGGCCGGCGCGCGATCACGCACGCGCTGCGCGTCACGGTCCCGCGCACGCAGAAGGCCTACATCTCGCCTGCGCGGCACTTCGCGTCGTCCGACACCGACCCCGACCTGCCGCCGATGGGCCTGCGCCTGCGCCTGAAGGCGTCGTTCGACACGTCGCGCTTCCACGGCCAGGCGCGCGTGATCCTGACCGCGCTAAAGCGCTACGGGATGATCGTCGCCGACAACGGCTCGCCCTGGTACATCACGGGCGCGCCGGACCGCCGCTGGGACGACGACGACCTGCACACGCTCGGCCAGGTGCCAGGTTCGGCGTTCGAAGCTGTGCAAACCGGCTCACCCACGCGCTGAGGCTCGTTGCCGTCGCCGGCGCGGGGTACGGTGACGCGCAGTGGGGGGCTTCAGCGAGGCACACGTGCGCCGCGTGCTGTGGCGCGCCGGGTTCGGCGCGACCGCGCACGAGGCCCGCAGGTGGTCCCGCCGCGGACGCGCGGCGACGATCGACTGGCTGCTGTCGCCGAACGGGCGCAAGGCGCCGCTGGTGCCGGGCCCCAAGCCGATGAAGCTCGACCCGGCCAACGAGTACGGCCACGACATGCTGTGGTGGATGGACCGGATGGTCCGGACCACGCGGCCGCTCGAGGAGAAGATGGTCCTGCTGTGGCACGACCACTTCGCCACGCGCGACGTCGACACGCCGCTGATGCTGCGCCAGAACGCGCTCTTCCGGCGCCGCGCGCTCGGGTCGTTCCCGGCGCTGCTGTCCGACGTCATGCAGGACCCCGCGATGGGCACGTTCCTCAACCTGATCGGGTCCTACAAGGACGAGCCCAACGAGAACTTCGCGCGCGAGCTGATGGAGCTGTTCACGCTCGGCGAGGGCAACGGCTACACGGAGGCCGACGTCCGCGAGGCGGCCCGCGCGCTGACCGGCTACGTGCGCGGCCGGGAGGTCGGCGGCGTCCTGAGGTCGACGCGCTTCGAGCCCAAGAACCACGACCCCGGCGTGAAGCGGATCTTCGGCCACCGCGGCCACTGGGGCCCGCACGACGTCCTGCGCCTGTGCGTCGCCCACCACGCCCACGCAGAGCTTCTGGTCCGCAAGCTGTGGTCGTTCTTCGTCGACGAGCCGCTGCCCACGTCGACCCGCGTGCGGCTCCAGCGCGTCTACACCGGCTCGGGCCACCGGCTCAAGCCGGTCCTGCGCGAGATCCTCGACCATCCGTTGTTGTACGGCCACCTCGACGCGCCGACGCTGGTCAAGTCCCCGGTCGTCGCGATCGCCGGGATGCTGCGCGCGACGCGGTTGGGCGTGAAGACCGACGACTGGGTCTGGGTCACCGCCGGGATGGGCCAGCGGCTGTTCGCGCCGCCGTCGGTCGCCGGCTGGGACTGGGGCCCGGCGTGGATGTCGTCCAACGGCATGCGCATGCGCTTCGTCGCCGCCAACGTGGCGCTGTCGCAGCCGGGCCTCGAGGTCAAGGACAAGGACACGCCGATCGACCTCTCCCCGCGGGAGCAGCTGGACCGCGCGCTCACCGCGCTCGGCCACCCCTGGGCCAGCGCCCGCACGCAGAAGGGGCTCATGGCGCTGGCCAAGGGCTACCGGTCGATGGCCGGCCAGGAGTGGCAGCAGCAGGTCGCCGCCGACATGACCCAGCGCGCGCTGCGCCACCTCCTGCTCTCCGCGCCCGACGCGCAAGTGCACTGACTCGACACAACGTGTATGCCTAGATCCCGCGCCCACGCCGCCTGCCAGGACTTCCACCGCGCCAGCGAGGCCGCCCGCCGCGACGTCCTCACGCGCCGCCAGATGCTCAAGTGGGGGATCGGCGCGGGCGTGACGGTCTACGCCTCGTCGCTGCTGCCGACGGGCCACCTGCTCGACGCCGCGGCCGCCGAGGCGGCGGCCGCGCCCGACGCGCCGGTCCTCGTCAGCGTCTTCCTGCCCGGCGGGCTGGACCTGCTCGACACGCTCATGCCGCTGACTCAGGAGGGCCCGCTGCGCGACCTGCGCGGCGCGGTCTCCCCGGCCGAGCCGGCGCTCCTGGGCAACGGCCTGGCGCTGCACCCCGCGCTGACCCGCGGGCCGGGCGGCGGCGTCAAGGGCCTGTACGACCGCGGGCAGATCGGGTTCCTGCCCGGCATCGACTACGCCAACCCCAACCTGTCGCACTTCGCCTCGCGCGGGTTCTGGGAGACCGGGATGGTCTCGCAGCAGTCGGTGTCCGGCTGGCTCGGGCGCTGGCTGGATCGGCACGGCTCGCGCGACAACCCGCTGCAGGGCCTCAGCTCCGGCTACAGCCTGTCGCCGACGCTGAAGTCGGTCGACGCGCCGGTCGCGTCGATATCCGACGCCGGCGACGCGCAGTTGTCCATGTGGTCGGTCTGGGGCGACTGGGGCACGGCGGCGGTGGACGCCTACGCGGCGCTGTCGCGGTCCACTCCGCACGCGGCCGGACCCGCCTCGGCGGCGCGCGCCGCCCGCCTGGCGCACACGGTCGCCGAGCGGCTCGCGCCGTTCCAGCGCAAGGACGACAAGTCGCCCGACCCCCTCGCCGGCCCGGTGGCCTACCCCGCCGGCAACGACACCGCCGACCGCCTCCAGGTACTCGCCGGCCTGCTCGCGCAGCCGCTCGGGATCCGCGTCGCGACCGTCGACGCCGACGGCGAGTTCGACACGCACGAGGGCCAGGCGCAGACGCTCACGCGTGACCTCGGCGCGGTGGGCGAGGCGCTCGCCACCTTCCAGGCCGACCTCGAGGCGCGCGGGATCGCCGACCGCGTCCTGACGTTCGTGTGGTCGGAGTTCGGGCGCCGGCCGATGGCCAACAAGTCGGCCGGCACCGACCACGGCGCCGGCGGCGTCGCCTGGGTCCAGGGCCCGCGCGCGCTCGGCGGGATCCTCACCGAGTACCCGTCGCTGACCGACCTCGACGCCGAGAAGAACCTCAAGGTGACGGTCGACTTCCGGCGCGTCTACGGCTCGCTGCTGGCGCAGTGGCTGGGCACCGACCCGGCCGAGGTCATCCCCGGCGCCGGCCAGTTCGGCCAGGTCCAGCTGGTGCGCGCCTGATGTTCGCCATCGACGGCGCGGCCACGCCGGCGACCTCGGTCGGCATCGGCGAGCGCGAGTTCGCGATCGCGATCTACCGCCCGCGCGTGCGCCCCGGCGCGGTCAAGCTCAACGTGCGCAACCTGGGCGAGGACGTGCACGACCTCGCCGTCCGGCGCGGCGGCGGGCGCGTCGGCGGGCTGACGACGGTCGTCAAGCCGGGGGCGACGGCCACGCTGCGCCTGACCCTGCGTCAGACCGGGCGCTACCAGCTCGTGTGCACGATCGCCGACCACGAGGCGCGCGGGATGCGGGCCACGCTGGTCGTGAGCCGGCGTCGGGCGTCGAACGCGACATGACCGATCCAGGGATTGAGCCCCGGCCGCACCGGTGACCCTTCTGCCATACGCGGGCGAAAGAGGCTCGCGAACCCGGTCCGCAGTCCCTCGCCTCATGGCTCTCACCCGATCGAGCATCGACATCCTCCTGGCCTTCGCGCCGATCCCCGACGCGGTGCGCGCCGCACGGCACGCGCTGCGCGAGCGCGGCCTGAACCCCGACCTCGACCACACCGTCTCGCTGCTGACCTCCGAGCTGGTCGGCAACGCCGTCCGGCACGCCGGCCCGCTGAACCCGACCGAGCGGATCGTGTTCCACGCCAGGCTCAGCGACGACCACGTGCGCGTCGAGGTGGCCGACCACGGGCCGGGCTTCGACCCCGAGATCCGCCACGAGACGCCCGGCTTCGGCCTGCGCCTCGTCGACAAGCTGGCGTCCCGCTGGGGCGTCGAGCGCACCGCGCGCGGCTGCCGCGTGTGGTTCGAGGTGGACCGCAGCCGCGGGCGCTTCGACCGCGACGACTGACGCCGCCGCTTGACGGTCTGGCAGGCCGACCGTCCGGGCAACGCGCCGAAAGCGCGTAAAGTCGTACGGGATGTCCGCGCGCCGGGACCTCCGCCCGCTCCTCGCGATCGCCGTCCTGGGCGTCGTCGCGGCGGTGCTGCTCGCGGAGTCGATCGCCCACACGGACCTCCTGCTCCTCTCGCCGGCGCTGGTGATCGCGCTGCCGCTGCTGGCCGGACGCTACGTCGGCGCCGCGACGCTGGAGCGCCTTGCCGCCCGCCGCGCGATGCCGCACCGCCGCGTGCGCGCCGTGGCCTTCGCGCCGCCGCGCCGGCGCCCGCGGGCCAGCCGGGCGCGCGGCGGCCGCCTGATCGCGGCCGCGCTCGCCGAGCGCGGGCCGCCGCCGCGCGCCGCCGCCTTCGCGTAGACGTCTCGAGCGCCGTCCCGCGCGCCTCGGGCGCCTGACCGCGCTGCGTCCCGCCGCGCTCCGCCCGCCTACCCTTGAACCCCGAAAGCCCATGTCTTCTGAACCCACCGGACCCACCAAGCGCCAGAGGCGCGAGGCCGCCCGCGCGGAGCGCGTCGAGCGCGAGCGCGCCGCCGCGGCCGCCGACACGCGCCGCAAGAGGCTCTACACCCTGCTCGGCCTGCTCGGCGCCGCCGTCGTCATCGTCGTGATCGCCGTCGTCGTGTCCTCGGGCGGCTCGAAGAAGAGCTCGACGCCGGCGGCCAGCTCCGGCGGCTCGGTGACCGGCGTCGCCGAGACGAACGCCCTGATCGGCGGCATCCCGCAGAAGGGCATCACGCTCGGCAAGGCCGACGCGCCGGTGACGATCGTCGAGTTCGCCGACCCGCAGTGCCCGTTCTGCAAGGAGTACACGTTGAACGAGATGCCGGCGGTCGTCCAGAAGTACGTCCGGACCGGCCAGGCGAAGATGGAGCTCCGCTTCCTGACGTTCATCGGTGACGACTCCATCGTCGGCGCGCAGGCGCTCGAGGCCGCCGGCCTGCAGAACAAGATGTGGCAGGCGAGCGACCTCTTCTACCGCAACCAGGGCGAGGAGAACTCGGGCTACGTCACGCAGAGCTTCCTCAAGGGGATCCTGACCGGCGCCGGCGCGGACGCGGACAAGGCGCTCGCCCAGTCGTCGTCGTCGGCGGTCTCCGAGCAGCTCGGCGCGGCCAAGACGCTGGCCAGCCAGTACGCCGTGACCGGGACGCCGACGATCCTCGTCGGGCCGAGCGGCGGCCAGCTCAAGCAGGACCCCGAGTCGGCGCCCACGGCCGCCGGCATCGGCAAGCTGGTCGACGCGGCGGCGTCGTCGAAGGGCGGGACGTGAGCGACCGGACGCTGCGCATCGCCGGGCTCGTCCTGGCGGTGCTCGGCGTCGGCGTGGCCGGCTACCTGGTCTACGTCCACTACGCGAACATCGACCCGGTCTGCAACATCGCCCACGGCTGCCACAAGGTGCAGACGTCGTCGTACTCCAAGCTCGCCGGCATCCCGGTGGCGTTGTTGGGGTTGATCGGCTACGTCGTGATCCTCGGCGCGCTGCTCGTCCGCGGCGAGACCGCGCGGATGGTCGCCGCGCTGACCGCCCTTGTCGGCTTCGGGTTCTCGATGTACCTGACGTACCGCGAGCTGTTCACGATCGACGCGATCTGCCAGTGGTGCGTGCTCAGCGCCATCGTGATGACCCTTTTGGCAGGGGTCTGCACGTGGCGCCTGCTGCGCGAACCCGACACGATGCTGGTGTGAGCCGCCGCCTAACCACGTTCTCCGCCGTCCTCGGCGTCGCCGCTGCGGTCGTCGTCGCGCTGATCGTCGCGTCCAGCGACGGAGGCGAGGCGACGGCGACGGCGCACCGGACGCCGACGCGCGACGTCACGCGGATCCTGCATGGCATTCCGCAACAGGGCCTCGTCCTCGGCGACCCGAAGGCGCCGGTCCTGCTCGTCGAGTTCGCCGACCTGCAGTGCCCGTTCTGCCGCGAGTTCGCGGCGACGTCGTGGCCGGACATCGTCCAGAAGTACATCCGCACCGGCAAGGTGAGGATGGAGCTGCGGCTGACGAACATCCTCGGCGAGGACTCGGTCAAGGCCAACAAGGCGGTCATGGCGGCCGGGCTGCAGAACCACATGTGGGACGCGTCGATGCGCTTCTACGACGTGCAGGGGCAGGAGGGCTCGGGCTACGTGACCGACCGCTTCCTGCGCGGCGTGCTGTCCGGCGTCCACGGCCTGGACCCCAACCGCGCGATGCGCGACCGGACGTCGGCGGCGGTTCTCGAGCAGCTGGCCGCGGTGCACTCGATGCAGTCGCGCTACGCCGTGAAGTCGACGCCGACGCTGATGATCGGGACCGACGCGAACGACCTGCAGCCGCTCGCCGACGGCGTGGTCTCGTCCGACCGGCTGGCCGAGGCGATCAACGCCCAGCTGCTGAAGACCATCTGACATCAGGGGTGGTACGGGTGGTGCGTAGGGTGGTACCCTACGCGATGCCATGCTGAAGAAGACCAGCATCTACCTCGACGAGGAGCTCGACCAGGGCCTCGCGCGCAAGGCGGCGGAGGAGGGCGTGACCAAGGCCGAGCTGATCCGCCGGAGCCTGGAAGGCGTCGTCGCCAGGCCCAAGCGCCCGAAGCCGAAGGGCCTCGCGGCCATCAAGGGCCCGGTGCCGGAGGATCTGGCCGAGAACGCCGAGAAGTACCTGGATGGCATGGGCGAGCGTTGAGCATCGTCCTCGACAGCAACTTCCTGGTGGCGTTGTTCGCCGAGAGGAGCGCGAGGCACGTCGCGGCGATGGACTGGTACGTCGACAGCGGCGAGGATCTCGTCACGACCCCGCTGGCGCTCAAC
Source organism: Baekduia sp. (assembly GCA_036518975.1). Lineage (GTDB taxonomy): Bacteria > Actinomycetota > Thermoleophilia > Solirubrobacterales > Solirubrobacteraceae > Baekduia. The sequence continues at coordinate 662 of DATDMD010000093.1, read as the reverse complement.
GAGATGGACTACCTGGTCACCAAGTACGGCGGAGAGCCGGCGGCCCGCCTGCTCTGGGACGACTTCGACAACGGCGCCTTCGGCCTCCGCTGGTGGGCTGAGGGCCTCCACGAGACGATCCGGATCGCCCGCCAACACCCGTTCCTCGGTCTTACCGACGCCTCGCTCGTCGCCCTCGCCGGCATCCTGCGCACGAACCGCATCGCCACGTTCGACCAGCACTTCCGATCCGTCACCACCCCTGACGGGGAGCCTTTCGTGGTGCTTCCCGCCGATCGCTGAAAGGACCACGAAACCATGTCCACTGAGCACCCCGACTCCTTCCACGCCAAGGGCACCCTGAAGGTCGGCGACCGCGAGCTGGAGATCTTCCGCCTCGACGCGCTGCAGTCCCGCTTCGACGTCGCGCGCCTGCCGTTCAGCCTCAAGATCCTGCTCGAGAACCTCCTGCGCACGGAGGGCAACGGCGCGGTCGACGCCGCCGACATCGAGGCGCTCGCGACGTGGGACCACAACGCGGAGCCGAGCAAGGAGATCGCCTTCACGCCCGCGCGCGTGGTCATGCAGGACTTCACCGGCGTCCCGGCCGTCGTCGACCTCGCCGCGATGCGCGACGCGATGGCCGACCTCGGCGGCGACCCGGCCAAGATCGAGCCGCTGGT
>DATDMD010000092.1:0-33212 GCA_036518975.1 Baekduia sp. | reverse complement strand
GAGCCGGTGGACCACGCGGCTCGACCGCTCCGCGCCCGGGCGCAGGTCGGCCTCCGGCATCCGCGACAGCGCCAGGCCGGCGGTCTCGGCCAGCTCGCGCACGTCGCGCAGCCGGTCCTGCTCGAGGCGGTGCTGCAGCGGCGGCACCAGCGTCCCGATGGCGACCGCCAGCGTGATCGCGCTGGTGGCGATCAGGGCGAGGGCCAGCTTGACGCGCAGGCCCAGGACACGCACGTCAGCCTCCGAGCCGGTAGCCCGCGCCGCGTACGGTCACGATCCACGCCGGGTCGCCGCCGGCCGTGGTGAGCTTCTCGCGCAGATGGTGCACGTGCACGTCGATCGCGCGCGGGTCGCGGAAGTCGTGCCCGCCGAAGATCGAGTCGAGCAGCGCCTGGCGCGTGAGCAGCCGGCCGTCGGCGTTCATGAGCGCGCGCAGCACCTCGAACTCCGAGTAGGTCAGCGACAGCTCGCGGTCGCCGACGGCGGCGCGGCGCGCGGCGTGGTGCAGGACGAGCTCGCGGTGGCGATGCACCGGGCTCTCGGGCTGCTGCGCGCGGCCGTTGCGGCGCAGCACCGCCCGGACGCGGCTGCGCAGCTCCGCGATCCCGACCGGCTTGGTGACGTAGTCGTCGGCGCCCGCCTCCAGGACGAGCACGGCGTCGGCCTCGCCCTCGCGCGCGGTCACCGCGACGACGTGCGTGTCGTCGCCGCCCGCGCGCAGGCGGCGGCAGACCTCGACGCCGTCCGGCCCGGCCGGGCCGAGCGAGAGGTCGAGCAGGATGAGGTCGAAGCGCGCGGCGGCGAGCGCGTCCAGCGCGGCGTGGCCGTCCAGCGCGCAGGCGACATGGTGGCCATCCGACGCCAGCGCGCCGGCCATCACGTCGGAGAGGTCGGTGTCGTCCTCGACGACGAGGACGCGGCCGGCGGGCCGGGCGTCATCGGTCAACACAAGGCGACTCTAAACGCGGAGACCCGGATGAACACGGGGTTCGCCGGACGGCAACACGATCCCAACACGCCCCTCGCCACGCGCCAACCGGCGCTTGGGGCGTCGCTCAGGTCGCGGGCGCACGATGGTCGCCATGGTCGAACCCATGCGTGCAGCGGGGCCCCGGCTGGCGGGCATCTCGATCGTGCTGCCCTGCCACGACGAGGCCGGCAACGTCGAGCGGATGGTCGCCGAGGCGACCGCGGCGGCGCGCGCCGTCGCCGACGCCCACGAGATCCTGATCGTCGACGACGGCAGCCGCGACCCGACGCGCGCCGTCGCGCAGGCCGAGGCCGACCGCGACCCGCGCGTCCGGCTGCTGGTCCACGAGGTCAACCGCGGCTACGGCGCGGCCCTGCGGACCGGCTTCGCCGCCGCGCGGCTGGAGTGGGTCTTCCTGACCGACGCCGACTGCCAGTTCGACCTGATGGAGCTGACCGCGGCCGCGCCGCTCGCCCTGTCCTGTGACCTGGTCTGCGGCTACCGCGTCCACCGCGCCGACCCGCTGCACCGGCGGCTGAACGCCCGCGCCTGGAACCGGCTGGTGCGCTCGACGTTCGGCGGGCTCGGCGTCCGCGACGTCGACTGCGCGTTCAAGCTGATGCGCCGCGATCTCGTCCAGGCGCTGCCGCTGCAGGCCGACGGCGCGGTCGTCAGCACCGAGTTGATCGTGCGCGCCCGGATGGCGGGCGCACGGATCGGCGAGCTCGGGGTCACCCACCGGCCGCGGGCGGCCGGGCGGTCGTCGGGCGCGAGCCCGGCCGTGGTGCTCCGGGCGTTCCGGGAGCTGCGGGCGCTGCGCGCCGGGCTCCGGGCCGAGGCGGCGGGCGGCGCCACGACGTCCGGCGCCGCCCGGCCGCGTACCGCGTGAGGCGCCGTGGCCGTCGCCGTCGCCGGCGCGCCGCGCGTCCGGATCGCACCCCGGCGCGCGGTCGCGGGCGGGCCGCGGCGCTGGGCCCCGGAGGCCGCGGTCGTCGCGGTCGCCGCCGCGCTGCGCCTCGTGGCGCTGGCACGCGTCCCGCTGGATCCCTATTACGACGCGGCCGTGCGCTCGATGGGGACGTCGTGGAGCGCGTTCCTGGCCGGCGCCTTCGAGCCGGGGCGGCGGGTGGCGATCGACAAGCCGCCGGTCGACCTGTGGCTGCAGGTCGCGAGCACCAAGGCCCTGGGCTTCGGCCCGCTGGCGCTGCACCTGCCCGAGGCGCTGGGCGGCGTCGCGCTCGTGGCGTTGGTGATGGTGCTGCTGCGCACGCTCTGGGGGCGGGCGGCGAGCCTCGCCGGCGGCCTGGCGCTGGCCGTCCTGCCCAGCGCGGTCGTGACCGCGCGGAGCGACACGATGGACTCGGTCATGGCCGCGCTGTGCGTGGCGGGCGTGGTCGTCGCGGTGCGCAGCCGCCGCGCCCGCGGGATGGCGCTGGCGGGGTTGTTGGTGGGGTTGGCCTTCGACGTCAAGCTGGCCGAGTCGCTGCTCGGCGCCGCCGCGGTGGCGGCCTTCTGGGTGGCGTGCGCGCCGCACGGCGTGCGGCGCCGGGGGCTGGCGATCGGCGCGACCGCGTTCCTGGTGACCGCGCTGGCCTGGCTGGTCGCGGTGTCGGTCGTCCCGCTGCACCCGCGCCCGTGGGCGCTGGGCAGCACGCCCGGCTCGCCGTGGCGGGCGGCCCTCGTCTACAACGGCCTCGACCGGATCGACGGCACGGCCAAGCCGCCGGAGGAGGCCGCGGCGCCGGCGCCGGTCCCGGCGGCGGTCGGGACCGGGACCGGGCCCGTGGCCCAGCGGCGCGCGGCGGCCCTGCAGCGGCGCGCCGAGGACCACCAGGTCGCGCTCGACCGGCGCCCGGCCGACCCGTCGCCCGCGCGGCTGCTCTCCGGCCGCGCGCACCTCGCCACCTGGATCGGGATCGAGGCCGTCGCCGCGCTGGTGGCGCTGCTGATCGGAGCGCTGGCGACGCGGCGCCCGTCGCCCGCCTACGTCGTCGCCGCCGGCTGGCTCGTCGCCGGGATCGCGCTGTGCAGCGCGCTGCCGGACCTCCACGCGCGCTACCTCGCCTGCCTGGACCCGGCGATCGCCGTCGCGATCGGCGCGGGCGTCGGCGTCCTGCGCGGCCGGCGCGTCCAGGCGCTTGCGGGCGCCGCCCTGCTCGCGGCGCTCGCCGTCCCGGCCGTCACCGCGGTCAACGCGGTCGCCGCGCACACGCAGGACTCCGGCCGCCCCGGCGCGCTGGCCGCCGCGCGCGTCACCGCGCTGGCCCGCGCCGTCGGCGACCGGGGCCTCGCGGTCAGCGCCCCCGCCAAGGCCGCCCAGCTGATCGCCGCCACCGGCCGGCCGACCCTGATCCTGTCCGACGGCTACGGGCGTCAGCTCGTCTCGCCGCGCCAGCTGGCGCGCGCCATCGCGGCCGGGACCATCCGCTACGCCCTCCTCGGCGACGCCTGCACCGCGGCCTCGGGCAACGCGCAGACCGGCTGCCTGCCGGTCGTCCGGTACGCCCGCGCGCACGGCGTCGACGTCTCGCTCCAGGCCGGCCAGCCGCGGCGCGGCGCCCTGTTCGCGCTCACGCCGCCGGCGGTCGATCCGGCAGCGACCGGAAGAACTCCCACGTGCGCCACGTCGTCGAGAACGCGGCGGTCGACGGCGTCGTCCGCGGTCCGCCCGGCCAGCCGTGGGCCTGGTGGTCCAGCCGGACGTGCTCGACGCTCGTGTCCTGCCGGCAGTTCCGCCACGCCATCTCGTGCACGCCGGGCGCGGGGTCCAGCCGCGCGGCCTTCCCGACGCACCCGTCCAGCCGCCGCCAGCGCGCGAGGTACTTCGCGACGCTGCCTCGATAGTCCGGCGGCGCGCCGCCGTACGGCACCACCTGGTCGCCCGTCCCGTGGATCTCGAGGATCGGCAGCGGCCGCGACGGATGGCACGGCGGCAGCGCCTTGTAGCCGCCCGCGACGGGCGCGGCTCCGGCGAGCCGGCCCGACAGCTCGCACGCCAGCCGCGCGGTCATCCCGCCGCCTTCGACACTCCTGTGACGAACACGCGCGACCGGTTGACGCACGCGACGCCCTCCAGCGCGTCGAGCGAGCGCTCGAGCTCCTCGACCTCCTCGGGCAGGTCGGCCTGCTTCTGCCCGGTGATGTCCCAGAACGACGTCGGCCCGACCGCCGTCGGGTAGGCGACCAGGAACTTCTCGCGGTCGGCGAGCTTGCTGAAGCCCGTGTCGTCGGCGAAGTCCGGCCCGGTCTCGCCCGCGCCGTGCAGCGCGATCACCAGCGGCAGCGGGTCGTAGGCGCCGGTCCGCGGCACGTGCAGGAGGACGTCGCGCAGCTTGCCGTCTTCACCGGGGACCTGCACCTGGTGGTCGCCCGGCGTCAGGACCGTGCACGGCGTCCGCGCCGGGCTGGCCGCGTACTTGGTGGCGAACGCGCCGGTGGCCCAGGCCGCGACCCCGAGCAGGACGACGGCGGCGAGCGAGACCGCGATGCGCTTCACGCGGCGAACACCCAGCGCCGGCACAGGGCGAACGACACGACCGACGCGACCGGGATCGCGACGATCTCGGCCACCACCTTCGACGTCCCGCCGGCGAGGAGCCAGACGCCGCCGGCGTCGCCCCGCGCACGCGGCTGGCGAACGTCCACCCGCGGTTCATGCGGTAGCCGTTGGCGGCGCCGGCCGTCCAGCTGAGCGCGGCGGCCGCGATCGCCGGGAGCGCGAGCCCGCAGAGCAGGTACACCAGGAACGTCACCACCGTGTTGGATGCTCCCACGACGGCGAACCGGATGAGCTGGGTCGGCAGCGGACGCGCGGGGGCGGGCCCGGTCGCCGCGCGGCGCGGCAGGTGCAGGACGGGACGGGCGACGCTCATCGCAGGTACCTCTGGGTGAAGTCGTGGTTGGCCTGGCCGACCGCCGAGCGGGTCGGGTAGAAGCCGACGTCGTGGATCAGCTTCGGCATCTGCGGGATCGCGCCGAGCGCCAGCCAGACCGTCAGCAGCGCGCAGGCGCCGGCCAGCGCGCGCGTCCGGGCCAGCGCCGCGAACGGCAGGACCCACCAGACGTACCAGGGCATGGTCCAGCCGAGCGTCAGGACGCCGGCCAGCATCACGAGCCCGACCGCGCCGGGCAGCAGCGCGCGGCGGCGCCACACGGCGACCACCGCGCCGAGCGAGACGACGGCCAGCACGACCTGGCCGAGCGTGCGGTCGCCCGCGGTCATCCCGCCCTGGCCGGCCAGCGCGGCGAGCGCGTTGGCGGGGCTGAGCGGCGTGACGAACTTGTCCTGGATGCCGGTGGCCGGCAGGTGGCCGCCGTAGTGGAAGGCGACGACGGCCAGCGTCAGCGCCCCGACCACGGCCGCGCCGGCCGCCGCCCACCAGCGCCGCCGCGCGCCCACGAGGACGAGCAGGACGACCAGCGCGGCGCTGGGCTTCACGCCCGCCGCGAGCGCCGCGCAGGCGCCGGCGGCGGCGTCGGTCCAGCGGTCGCGGTCGAGGATCACGAGCGCGACGGCCGCCACGGCGAAGAGCAGCATCAGCGGCTCGGAGTGCGCGCCGCCGATGCCGTAGACCAACACCAAGGGGTTGAACGCGACCAGCGCCACCGCGCGCTTCCAGGAGCGCCCGAGCCGGACGGCGGCGAGCCCGACGAGCGCCAGCGTCCCCAACGCGCAGAGGCCGAGCACGCCCTTGAGCACCCAGTAGGCGACCGGCACCGACAGGCCGGCGACCGCCTCGGTCGCCAGCGTGAACAGCGGCCCGTAGGGCGACGGCAGGTGGTGCCAGTTGGAGTACACGTAGCTCGGGTCGTCGCGCGCGGCGACCGGAAGCGACACGTAGGGGTTGAGCCCGTGCGCCGGCCCCATCCGCCCGTAGTGCAGGTAGTTGAAGAAGTCGGTCAGCGACAGCGGCGGCCCGAGCAGCAGCACGACGTACGTGACGACCACGGCGCCGACCAGCGCGGCCGCCGGGATCCGCTCCGCGCAGAGCCAGACGACGACCCACGCGATCGCGAGCCCGGCGAGCACGCGGACGAGGTCGGCCTCGAGCGCCGGCGGGCTCGCCGGCAGCGCGCCGAAGCGCCCGGCCAGCGGGCCGACCATCCAGCGCGGGAACCCGTGGCGCGCCGGGCCGGACAGGAACGAGGGGCGCTCCGCGGCGGCGAGCACGAGGGCTGAGGAAAGCCCTGCGATCGCGCCCGCCGCCGCGGTGCCGAGAACCCCGACCCCCGCCGCCGATAGCCCCGCGGGCAGGGACGAATACGGGGCCGCCCGCCCCGTCGTCCGTGGCGAGGCGGAGGCGGCGGCATAGGCCGGGGTCTCGCGCACCCCCCTTAGATTGCGCGGCCGGCCTCAACGGAGTCCCAGCGCGTGGTGGCGATCGCGTAGGACATCTGTTGGCGGCGTGTTGGCATGGCAACGGCCGGTCCGTCCGGTTCCATAAAGGTCTGCGAGCGCTGACCGATGGTGTTGTCGACATGGATGTGGACGTTGCCGTGGCCAGCTCCGTTGCCGTCGCCCGGCAGCCGATCCTCGATCAGCGCCAGCAGCTGCGCGGCTACGAGCTGTTGCACCGCGGGTCGGCGAACTACGGGGAGCAGGCCACGGCGCAGGTGCTCCTGGCGGCGTTCAGCGACATCGGCATGCGCAGCATCGTCGGCAGCCAGCCGGCCTGGATCAACGTCACGCGCCGCTTCCTGCTCGACGTCGACCCGCTGCCGGTCCCGCCGTCGGAGGTCGTCCTCGAGCTGCTCGAGGACCAGGCCCTGGACGACGAGCTGCTGGGCCGCCTGCAGGAGCTCCACGCCGCCGGCTTCCAGATCGCGCTCGACGACTTCGCCTACAGCTCGGCGGCCGAGCAGGTCCTGAACCTCGCGTCGATCGTCAAGGTCGACGTCCTGGCCGGCGGCCACGAGCACGCCCGGCGCCAGGCCGAGCTCCTGCGTCCCTACGGCGTGACGCTGCTGGCCGAGAAGGTCGAGGACCGCGGGATGTTCGCCTACTGCCTCGGTCTCGGCTACGAGCTGTTCCAGGGGTACTTCTTCTGCAAGCCGGAGATCGTGTCCGGCCGCGAGATCCCGGTCGCCGCCTCGTCGTCGCTGAACTCGATCGCGGTGCTGTCGCGCGCCGACGCGACGTTCGAGGAGATCGAGGCGGTCGTCGCGCGCGACCCGGGCCTGACCGTGCGGCTGCTGAGGATGCTCAACTCCGCGTCGTTCTCGCTGCGCAAGCGGGTGACGTCGGTGCACGAGGCCGTCACGATGCTCGGCGCGCGGACCGTGCGCCAGTGGGCGATGCTGCTGTGCCTGGGCGGGATCAGCACCAACTGCGACGAGCTGGTCCCGACCGCGCTGAGCCGCGCGCGCACGCTCTCGCGCCTGGCCGACCGCCGCGGCGCCGACCCCGACGTCGCGTTCTCGGTCGGCCTGCTGTCGGTCGCCGACGCGCTGCTGGGCGTGAGCATGGAGGTCGCGCTGCGCGAGCTGCCGCTGGTCGACGCGGTCACCGACGCCCTGCTCTACCGCTCCGGCGCGGACGGCGCCGTGCTGACGTCGGTCCTCGACTACGAGTGGGGGATGGGGCCGGTCGGCGACCCGGGCGCCGACGACGGGCTCGGCGAGGCCTACGCCGAGGCGCTCACGTGGTCGCTGCAGACCGCGGCGTCGGCGCGCGCGGTGTAGGTCCAGGGGCTCACAACGGCGCGGGCGCCGCGTTGGTCGGGGTGTGCCCCGCCGCTCCCCGCCGGCCCTCGCGCTGTTCATCATCATCTTGGTCGCCGCCGCCGGCGCTCCGGCGGCCGCGCGGGCCGTCACGGTCGGCCTCGGCGACCAGAAGGCCAGCTCGTTCGCCGACGCGCGCCTGCGCGGCCTCGGCCTCAAGTACGCGCGGCTGATCGTCCCCTGGGACGGGGCCACGTCGGAGCCGGGCGTCGTCGACCAGTGGCTGGCAGCGGTGAGCGCGGACGGGATGGCGCCGCACGTCGCGTTCGAGCACCTGCGCACCGACCGCTGCCCGGGCCGGCCGTGCACCGCGCCGACGGCAGCGCAGTACGGCGCCGCGGTTCGCCGGTTCGTCGCGCGCTTCCCGCAGGTCAAGACCTACACCACGTGGAACGAGGCCAACCACGAGTCCCAGCCCGTCGCGAGCCGGCCGGAGCTCGTCGCCTCCTACTACGACCAGCTCGTCGCGGCGTGCCCGTCCTGCACGGTCGTGGCCGGCGACGTCCTGGACTCCGGCTCCTACGCCAACTGGCTGCGGCGGTTCGTCGCGGCGTCGGACGCCGATCCCCAGCTCTGGGGCCTGCACGACTACGGCGACGTGACGTACGGCACGACGACCGGCGTCGACACCGTGCTCGGGATCGTTCCGGGGACGCTGTGGATCGAGGAGACCGGCGCGATCGTGACGCTGCGCGACGACGCCGGGCGGACGACGTTCTCGACCTCCGAGGCGCGGGCCGCGACCGCGATCGACCGCGCGTTCGCGCTGACCCGGATGCGCCCGCGGATCGGCCGCATGTACGTGTACGAGTGGCAGGCCTTCCCCGGCGACCCGTTCGACGCGGGCCTGGTCCGGCCGGACGGCACCGCGCGCCCGAGCCTCGACGCGCTCCGGCGCAATCTCGCCGGGACCGCGGCGACCACGGTGGTCAAGGCGCCGGTGACGTGGAAGCCGGCGTGGTCGGCGGCGCACCGCCACCAGCTCGTCCTGACGGCCACGTGCCGTACGACAGTCGTCCGCTGCACCGGCTACGTCACCGCGACGCTGCGGACCCGCCGGGCGGGCGTCGCGACCGCCACGTTCGCGCGCGTCGCAAGCCGCCGCGCGTACCGGACGACGACCGCGAAGCGCCGCGTGACGGTGCGGGTGAACCTGAATTCGGCCGCATACGCGAGGGTCCGGCGCGCGTCGGTGCGCAAGGCGGTCCTGACGGTCGCCGCGACCCGGCCGGCCAAGGCGACGTCGAAGGTGACCGTGGCGCTGCCCCGCCTGGGGTGAGCGCGCCGATCCGAGACGACGCGTCCAGGCGGCTCAACCGAACGTCGTTAGCGCCGATCATCCGGCACAGTGCAGGCGATGGAGCACGGGGATCCGCTCAGGTTCACGCGCGGCTTGGAGTCGATCATCGACGCGGCCGCGTCGATCCTGGCCGAGGGATCGCTGTCGTCGACGTTCGACGAGATGGCGCGGGCGCTGGAGACGATCGTGCCCTTCACGTCGCTGGCCGTCTACTCCACGCAGGACGGCGTCGACGTCCTGCTGCCGGTCTTCGCGGTCGGCTCGTACGTCGAGGAGACGCTGGCCGCGCGGCCGCCGGTGCAGGGCTCGATCGCGGGCCGCGTGGTCCTGACGCGCACGCTCGTCCACCTCGAGGCCGACGCGTCGCGCAACGCGATCTTCCAGGTCCCCGGCACGCCCGACGACGAGCCCGAGGCGCTGGTCTGCACGCCGCTCATCGCGGGGTCGCGCGTGCTCGGGACGCTGAACGTCTGGCGCGAGGGCGCGGTCGCCGAGTTCGCGCCGCACGAGGTCGAGTTGATCCAGCGCTTCGCGACGCTCGCCGCGTTGGCCTATGACAACGCGCACCAGCGCGAGCGGCTGTCCGAGCAGGCGCGCACCGACGAGCTGACGGGGCTGTTCAACCGCCGCCACTTCCAGGAGCGCCTCGGCGCCGAGTTGGCCAGGACGCGGCGGTCGGGCGAGCCGCTCGGCCTGCTGCTGCTCGACGTCGACGACTTCAAGGCCGTCAACGCCGGCCACGGCCATCCGGTCGGCGACGGCGTCCTGCGCGCGTTCGCCGACCTCCTGCGCGAGGCCGTGCGCGGGGCGGACGTCATCTGCCGCACGGGCGGCGAGGAGTTCGCGGTGATCCTGCCGGGCGCCGACGAGGACGAGGCGGTCACCGCCGCGCACCGGATCGTGGACGCGGTCCGCGACGGCCGGCTCGGGCCGGCCGGGGCGATCACCGCGTCGGTCGGGCTGGCGGTCGCGCCGGCCGAGGGCGACACGGTCGCCACGCTGTTCAGGGTGGCCGACGACCGGCTGCTGGCGGCCAAGGCGCAGGGCAAGGACCGCGCCGTCACCGGGCGCTGACCGATCGCCGGACGGCGGCGCTCCGCGAGCGCCCACGACCGGGGGTAGTGTCGGGGCATGCCCGCCTCGTTCACCGATCCCAAGCGGCTCAGCCTGCTCGCGGCGATCATGGGGTCGTTCGTCGTCGGGCTCGACGCGACGGTCGTCAACGTCGGGCTGCCGGCGATCTCGTCCGACCTCGGCGGCGGGCTGGCCGGGCAGCAGTGGGTGTCCAACGCCTACCTGCTGGCGCTCGGGTCGCTGATCCTGATCGGCGGCTCGCTGGGCGACCTGTTCGGGGAGCGCCGGGTGTTCGCGATCGGCGTCGGCGGGTTCGGCGCGGTGTCGATCCTGTGCGCGATGGCGCCGTCGATCGACGTGCTGATCGCGGGCCGCGCGCTGCAGGGCATCTTCGGCGCGCTGCTGACGCCGAGCGCGCTGGCGGTGATCGTGGCGGCGTTCCCGCCCGAGGAGCGGGGCGGCGCGATCGGGTCGTGGACGGCGTGGTCGGGGATCGCGACCGTGATCGGCCCGCTCTTCGGCGGGTACCTGATCGACGCGACGTCGTGGCGCTGGATCTTCGCGATCAACATCCCGTTCGTCGTGGTCACGCTGGTGCTGATCATGGTGGCGGTCCCGAAGCGGGGGCGCGAGACGCGGCAGGCGCCGGTCGACGGGGTGGGCGCCCTGCTGTGCGCGCTCGGGCTCGCCGGGCCCGTGTTCGCGCTGATCCGCCAGCCGGAGCTCGGCTGGACCGCGCCGGGCGTGTTCGTCCCGGGGCTCCTCGGGATCGCGCTGTTCGCGACGTTCCTGTGGTGGGAGTCGCGGACGCCGTATCCGATGCTGCCGTTGGGTCTCTTCAAGCGGCGCAACTTCGCGATCGGCAACGCCGAGACGTTCACCATGTACGGCGGCCTCGGGATCACGTTCTTCTTCCTGGTGCTGTTCCTCCAGCAGGTCGCCGGCTACGACGCGCTGCAGGCCGGCCTCGCGACGACGCCGTCGACCGTCGTGATGTTCCTGCTGAGCAAGCGGGCGGGCCGGATGGCGGACAGGTACGGGCCGCGGCTGTTCATGGGGTTGGGCCCACTCGTCGCCGCGGTCGGGTTGGGGCTCATGCAGCGCATCGACGCGCATCCTGACTACTGGACCGACGTCTTCCCGGCGTTGTTGGTGTTCTCGCTCGGCCTGTCGGCGACCGTCGCCCCGCTGACCGCCACCGTGCTCGCCGACGCCGACGAGCAGAACGCCGGCATCGCGTCCGGCGTCAACAACGCGATCGCGCGCGTCGCGTCCCTGCTCGCCGTCGCGGCGCTCGGTGCCGTCGTGTCCGCCTCGTTCAGCAGCACGATCGACCGCCGCCTCGGCGACCGGCCACTGAGCCCGGCGGCGCGCGCGTCGGTCGCGAGCGCCAAGAAGCAGACGCTGGCGACCGCCGACGTGTCGAGGCTGCCACCGCGCGAGGCCACGGTCGTGTCCACCGCGGTCGAGGATGCCTCGGTCGACGCCTTCCACCTCGGCATGGGCCTCGCCGCACTCCTCGTCGCCCTCGGCGGCCTCCTCGGCCTCGTCGGCATCGCCAACCCCCGCCGCGACGTCCCCTGCGCCGACTGCCCTGGCGGCGCCTTAGTCGGGGCACCCTCCCACGCGGCCCGCCTCCCGGCCCGGGCGAGGGGCGCGCCGACGGCCGCCTAGCGGCAGGTCCTACAACTACGACCGCGTCAACGCCCGCAGCCGCGGCAGCACGACGTCCTCGGCGCGGGCCTGGCTGGCGGCGTCGCCGCGCAGCGAGCCGAAGACCGCATCGACGAACCGTGGCTGTTCGAGCAACGCCTCGATCTCGTCGGCGACGAAGCCGCGGACGTCCTGGTCGGCGCTCGCCACGTCGCCGACGAGCTCCTCCCGGCCGTCGGTGAGCTGGATGATGTCCTCGAGGTCGCGGCTGCCGAGGAAGTCGCCCTGCCCCCGGCCGGCGAACGCCGCAAGCTTCGTCGCGACGAGGTAAGGCGGCGTGATCGCGCGGATCTCGGCGCCCGACGGCAGCATTCGCAGCGCGGCATGCGGGAGGCCGGCGGTCTGCCACGGGTCTCGAAGCCGAGGAGCTCACCGGCGACGGGCATCGCGTCGAGGATCAGGTCGCGCTCGTCATGACGCCAGCGACAGATGACGCCGCTGTCGACGTCCTCGCGGAACCTTCTGGCGCGCTGCTCGGCCTCGACAGCGCCAGGCTACCGGGTCATTTCATATTTCGAAACATGAAACGCCGGAGGCCCGGCATCGCGCCGGGCCTCCGAAGCTCCTTCGAGTACCGCTACAACTACGACGTCACGAGCTCCTCGTCGTCCGCCAGCTGCACGCGCTCGTTGGGCACGCAGTGGGTCATGACCAGGGCGCCGGTGTCGCGGGGGCCGTTGTTGCCGAGGTTCTTGGCCCGCTGCAGCTCCTCGTCCGTCAACTTCTGCGTCGCCAGCGGCTCGAGGCCGCGGATGTCGTCGGCGGAGATGCCGAGGCCCTCGCCGACGCGGTGGCCCAGCTCGTCCTCGGCCATGAACAGGTGCCAGAGCATCCGCTCCTGGATGTGCCGGTCGCACTGCGACAGGTTGGCGATCCAGTTGGCGACGAGGTCGTCCTTCTCCCACTGCTCGGACAGCAGGTAGCGCTGGCCGGGCTGGACGTAGTCGTTGGTCCGCTCGATCTTGGCGCGCGTCAGGCGGCCCTCGACGACGGGGCCCTGCTCGGTGTGCTCGGGCTTCGGGCCCTCCTGCGGGCCGCCGAGGGTGGACGGCTCGTAGTTGACCGACGGGTTGCCGCTCCCGCCGTCGACCTCGTAGGTCATCGCGCCGTCGCGCTGATTGGTCCGGACCTGCTCGGCGCCCTTCGGGTAGTTCACCGGGAGCTGGAGGTAGTTCGGGCCGACGCGGTGGCGCTGCGTGTCGGAGTAGCTGAACGTGCGGCCGACGAGCATCTTGTCGTCGCTGAAGTCCAGGCCGTCGACCAGGACGCCGGTGCCGAACGCGATCTGCTCGCTCTCGGCGAAGAAGTTCCCCGGCGCGCGGTTGAGCACCATCTTGCCGATCTTGTGGACCGGGAACTCGTTCTCCGGCCAGACCTTGGTGTCGTCGAGCGGGTCGAAGTCGAGCTCGGGATGGTCGTTGTCGTCCATCATCTGGACGGCGAGCTCCCACTCCGGGTAGTCGCCGTCGGCGATCGCGCCGTACAGGTCCTTGGTGTGGACGCCGAGCTCACGGCCCTGCTGGACGCCGGCGTCGGCCTCGGTCCAGGACTGGACCGACTGCTTGGGCAGCCAGTGGTACTTGATGAGCTTGGTCTCGCCCGCGGCGTTGACCCACTTGTAGGTGTTGACCCCGAAGCCCTGCATGTGGCGGTAGGACGCCGGGATGCCGCGCGGGCTCAGGACCAGGGTGAACATGTGCAGCGACTCCGGCGTCTGGGACGCGAAGTCGAACACGCGGTTGGCGACCTGGCGCTCGAACGTGACGGGGTCCGGCTTCTGGGAGTGGATGAAGTCGGGGAACTTGATCGCGTCGCGGATGAAGAAGACGCCGAGGTTGTTGCCGACGAGGTCCCAGTTGCCGTCCTCGGTGTAGAACTTCACCGCGAAGCCGCGCGGGTCGCGGACGGCCTCGGACGAGTCGCGACCACCGGCGACGGTGGAGAAGCGGATCGCCAGCTCGGTCTTCTTGCCGGCCGGCTCGAACAGCTTGGCGCGCGTGAACGTCGAGATCGGCTCGCCGTCCAGCGTCCCGTAGGTCTCGAAGTACCCGAACGCGGTCGCGCCGCGCGCGTGCACCACGCGCTCCGGCACGCGCTCACGATCGAAGTGGGCGAGCTTCTCGACGAACTGGTAGTTCTCGAGCGTCGCAGGGCCGCGGTTGCCGATCGTGCGCGTGTTCTGGTTGTCGCCGATCGGGTGGCCGTTGCGGGTGGTCAGCGTGTTGGGCTCTTCGCTCATGCTGCTGTCGCCTCTCGTCTTGTTGGTTGCGTCTGGCAGTCGGGGCACAGGCCCCAGTGGGTCACCTCGGACTGGTCGATGACGAACCCGCCGAGGTCGGACGGCGCCAGGCAGGGCGCCGCGCCGGTGGCGCAGTCGACGTCGACCACCGTGCCGCACACGCGGCACGCGAGGTGGTGGTGGTTGTCGCCCACGCGCGACTCGTAGCGCGCGGGCCCTCCCGCGATCTCGATCCGCTGGGCGAGCGCGGCGCGACGCAGCGCCTCGCACACGTCGTAGGCGGCCTGCGTCGAGATCGTGACCCCGGCGTTCCGGACCCGCTCGATCACCTGATCGACGCGCGGGTGGTCGGTCGCCTCGGCGAGCACCTGAAGCACCGCGACGCGCGCGGCGGTCGCTCGCAGTCCGGCGGCCCGGAGCTGCTCCGGATAGGGGGTGGGACCCACACCGCCAAGCTACCAGCCGGCGGCCCCAGATTGGAATGATTCAAGAAGAGTTCACATTCGCGCGGACGTGGTAAGCCTCCAGACATGCTCGGACTGCCGGACGGCATCACAGCGCTGCTCTTCGACCTCGACGGCGTGCTCAGCCAGACCGCGAAGGTCCACGCGGCCGCGTGGAAGGAGGCGTTCGACGAGTACCTGAAGGCCAAGGCGCAGCGCGAGGGCGGCGAGCTCGTCCCGTTCGACGCGCACGACGACTACGACGAGTACGTCGACGGCCTGCCGCGCGAGGACGGCGTCCGCTCGTTCCTGCGCTCGCGCGGGATCCACCCCGACGAGGCCACGGTCAAGGAGCTGAGCGACCGCAAGAACAAGCTCGTCCTCGACATCATCAAGAAGGACGGCGTGCAGGCCTACGACGGGTCGCTCCGCTACGTGACCGCGGCGCACAAGGCCGGCCTGAAGATGGCGGTCGTCTCGTCGTCGGCCAACGCGAAGGAGGTCCTGAAGTCCATCGGGATCCTCGACGCCTTCGACACCGTCGTCGACGGCCACGCGGTCGCCGAGGGCGGCCTGCGTGGCAAGCCGGCGCCCGACACGTTCCTGGAGGGCGCCAAACGTCTCGGCGCCGAGCCGCCGCACGCGGCGGTCTTCGAGGACGCGCTGGCCGGCGTCGAGGCGGGGCGCGCGGGCGGCTTCGGCGCGGTCGTCGGGGTGGACCGAGTGGGCCAGGCGGGGGCGCTCAAGCACCACGGCGCTACGGTCGTCGTGCAGGATCTGGACGAGTTGCTCCGACCCGACGGGAACCCGACCTCGGCATGATCCACCACCCCAACTTCTCCGCCGCCGACCCGTGGGTCCTGCGCGAGGACGGCCTCGACCTCGACACGCTCGCCCAGTCGGAGTCGGTCTTCGCCCTCTCCAACGGCCACGTCGGGATGCGCGGCAACCTCGACGAGGGCGAGCCGGTCGGGCTGCGCGGCAGCTACCTCAACGGCCTGCACGAGACCCGGCCGTTGCCGTACGCCGAGTCCGCCTACGGCAACCCGGAGGCCGGCGAGACGGTGGTCAACGTCACCGACGCCAAGCTGGTGCGGCTGCTCGTCGACGACGAGCTGTTCGACGTCCGCTACGGCGAGCTGCTGGCCCACACGCGCGAGCTCGACTTCCGCGACGGCGTGCTGCGGCGGACGGCGCACTGGCGCTCGCCGGCCGGCGCCGAGGTGAAGATCCGCTCCACGCGCATGGTCTCGCTGACCCAGCGCGGCACGGCCGCGATCCTCTACGAGGTCGAGCCGGTCGGCGCCGAGACGAGGCTGGTCGTCCAGAGCGAGCTGGTGGCCAACGACGACGGCCAGGTGGAGCACGCCAACGACCCGCGCGCGGCCGCCGAGCTGCAGTCGCCGCTGGTCAGCGAGGAGCACTTCACCAACGAGCTGCGGGTGTCGCTCGCCCACCGCGTCCAGCGCAGCGGCCACCGGCTGTGCGTGACCATGGACCACGAGGTCTCGGGGCCGGACGGCACGCAGACGATGGTGGACATCGGGCCCGACGCGGGGCGCGTGATCGTCGCGGCCAGCGTGGCGGCGGGCGCGACGCTGCGCGTGCTCAAGTACGTGTCCTACGCGTGGTCGAGCCACCGGTCGCTCTCCTCCCTGCGCGCGCAGGCGCGCGGCTCGCTGGCCGAGGCGACGCACACCGGATGGGACGGGCTGTGCCGCGACCAGCGCGCCTACCTCGACGACTTCTGGGAGGGCGCCGACGTCGAGGTCGAGGGCGACGACGAGCTCCAGCAGGCGATCCGCTTCTCGATGTTCCACGTCCTGCAGGCGGGCGCGCGCGCCGAGCGCCGCGCCATCCCGGCCAAGGGGCTGACCGGCTCGGGCTACGACGGCCACGCGTTCTGGGACACCGAGGCCTACGTCCTGCCCCTGCTGACCTACACCGCGCCGGACGCGGCGGGCGACGCCCTGCGCTGGCGCTTCGCGACGCTCGAGCTCGCGCGCGAGCGGGCGCGCCAGCTGGGCTGGGAAGGGGCCGCGTTCCCGTGGCGCACGATCGCCGGCAAGGAGTGCTCGGGCTACTGGCCGGCGGGCAGCGCGGCGGTGCACATCGGCGCGGACATCGCCGTGGCCGTGCTGCGCTACCAGAACGCCGTCGAGGACCCGGACTTCGCGCGCGTGGTCGGCCTGCCGCTGCTGGTCGAGACGGCGCGCCTGTGGATCTCGCTCGGCCACTACGACCGCAAGAACCGGTTCCGGCTGGCGGGCGTTACGGGGCCGGACGAGTACTCGGCGCTGCACGACGACAACGTGTACACCAACCTGATGGCGCGGGCGAACCTGATCGGCGCCGCGCAGGCGGTCGACGCGCACCCGGAGAGCGCGGCGGGGCTCGGCGTCGGCCACGAGGAGGCGACGCAGTGGCGCCGCGCGGCCGACGCGATGCACGTGCCCTACGACGGGATCCTCGACGTGCACATGCAGGCCGAGGGCTTCACCCACCACGCGACGTGGGCCTTCGACGACACGCCGGCCGACCACTACCCGTTGTTGTTGCACTACCCGTACTTCGACCTGTACCGCAAGCAGGTCGTCAAGCAGGCCGACCTCGTCTTCGCGCTGTACGTGTGCGGCGATCGCTTCACCGACGAGGAGAAGGCGCGCGCGTTCACGTACTACGAGGCGCTGACGGTGCGCGACTCGTCGCTGTCGGCCTCGGTCCAGGCGGTCGTCGCGGCCGAGACCGGGCACCTCGAGCTGGCCTACGACTACCTGTGCGAGGCCGCGTTCATGGACCTGCACGACCTGGAGCACAACACGCGCGACGGGCTGCACATCGCCTCGCTGGCCGGCGCGTGGATGGCGCTGGTGGCCGGGTTCGGCGGGTTCCGCGACTACCAGGGGCACCTGACGTTCGCGCCGCGCCTGCCGCCGGGCGTGCAGCGGTTCGCGTTCCGGCTCGGCACCGCGCGCGGGCGCGTGCGGGTGGAGGTCGACGAGGACAGCGCGACCTACACGCTGCAGACCGGCGAGGCGCTGGAGGTCACGCACTACGGCGAGACCATCCAGCTGCGCGCGGGCGGCGAGCCGCAGACGCGGCCGGTGCCGCCCGCGCCCCAGCGCGAGCGCCCGCGCCAGCCGGCGGGCCGCGAGCCGCGCCGCCGCGCGCCGGCCGGCAAGCTGCTGGGCTGACCGACGGCCTCCGGTTCGCGCGGACCGGCCACGTTTGACGTCGCCCGGTCGCGGTATTGGGACTGAGAGATGGACGAGCGGCCCGACGAGCAGCCCGAACCCGACCCCGACCCCGCCGCCCCGGCGGTGCCGGCGCTGATGGAGGCGCAGCTCGAGGCCGCCCGCGCCGAGGTCTTCAGGGCGTACGTGCGCGCCCGCGCGAAGGCCCGCGACCTCGCGTTCGACGACGGCGACGACGAGGCCGATCGGCAGCGGCACGTTTCCTGATCGCCTGCGCGACCCGTACCCTGAACGGTCGGATGTCCTCCATGCCCTCGGAGGCCGTGAGCCTCGCGTTCAGCGGTCTGCGCCGCCAAGCGGCGCTGGTCGCCGCGGGCGAGGCGTCGTCGGTCGAGCTCGTGCGCGCCGCGCTGCACCGGATCGCCGCCGCCCAGCCGGACCTCAACGCGTTCCGCTGCCTGCGGCCGGAGGCCGCGCTCGCCGAGGCGGCGGAGGCCGACGCCCGCCGTGCCGCCGGCGAGACCGGCGACCGGCCGCTGCTCGGCGTGCCGATCGCCATCAAGGACGACATGGACCTCGCCGGCGAGACCACGGCGTTCGGATGCGCAGGGACCTTCACCGCCAAGACGGCCGACGGCGAGGTCGCGCGCCGCCTGCGCGCGGCGGGCGCGGTCATCGTCGGCAAGACGACGTCGCCGGAGTTCGGGCAGTGGCCGATCACCGAGGGCCCCGCGTTCGGCGCCACGCGCAACCCGTGGTCGCTGGACCGCACGCCGGGCGGCTCGTCGGGCGGCTCGGCGGCGGCGGTCGCGGCGGGCCTGATCCCGGCGGCGCTCGGCTCCGACGGCGCGGGCTCGGTCCGGATCCCGGCCGCGTGGACGCACCTCGTCGGCATCAAGCCCCAGCGCGGGCGGATCTCGACGCTCCCGGACCGCGAGGCCTTCCAGGGCCTGACGTGCATCGGGCCGCTGGCCCGGACGGTGGACGACGCCGCGCTGCTGCTCGACGCGGTCGCCGGCGCCGCCCACGGCGACCGCCACGTCCCGCGCGCGTCGGCCGTCCCGTTCGCCGAGAGCGCGCGGCGGGCGGACCCCGGCCGCCTGCGGATCGCGCTGTCGTTCCGGATCCCGTTCAGCGGCGCGCCCGCCACGCTGGACCCGGAGGTGCGCGCCGCGGTCGAGCGCCTCGCGCGCGTCCTCGAAGGCCTCGGTCACGACGTCGTCGAGGACGATCCGGCCTACGGCCTGATCGGCACGACGTTCATCCCGCGCTCGATGGTCGGGCTGCGCGACTGGTCGCGGCGCGTCCCGGACGTCGCGCTGCTCGACCCGCGCACGCGCCACAACGTCGCGTTCGGCCGCTGGGTCGGCGGGCCCGTGCTGCGCGCCGCGCGCGCGGCCGAGCGCCCGTTCCGCGCCCGCGTCGGCCGGATCTTCCGGCGCGCCGACGTCGTCCTGGCGCCCACGACGGCGCAGCCGCCGCTGCCGGTCGGCTCGATCGACGGGCTCGGCGGCTGGGCCACCGACAAGGTCATCGTCGGCGCGTGCCCGTACGCGTGGCCGTGGAACGTGCTCGGCTGGCCGGGCGTCAACGTCCCGGCCGGGCTGACCGGCGACGGCCTGCCCGTCGGCGCGCAGCTGCTCGGGCCGGACGCCAGCGAGCCGCGGCTGATCGCGCTCGCTGCGCAGCTCGAGGCGGCCGAGCGCTGGCAGGACCGCACGCCGCCTTACCGCGCCGCCGCCGGCGCGTGACGGCGCGCGAGCGGATCCTGCACGCGACGCTGGAGCTGATCGGCGAGCAGGGCCTGAGCGGCGTGACCAACCGCGCGGTCGCGCGGGCGGCCGGCGTGTCGCCCGGCTCGTTGACCTATCACTTCGGCTCGCAGACCGACCTGCTGCGCGAGGCGCTGCTGGCGTTCGTGACGCGCGAGGCCGAGCGGCTGGAGGGGATCGCGGACGGGTTCGCGGGCACGACGCCGGACCTGGACGAGGTCGCCGCCGCCGTCCAGGCCGTGGTGCAGGGCGCCGACCGCGCGGCGCAGCTCGCTCAGATGGAGCTCTACCTCCAGGCCGCGCGCGACCCCACGCTGCGCGACGTCGCCGCGCGCGCCTACGCCGCCTACGACCACGCGGCGAGGACCTTGTTGGTGGCCTTGGGTGTGCCCGAGCCCGGGCCGCTGATCCCGGCGCTGATCGCGCTGGTCGACGGCTTCGAGCTGCGCCGGCTGGCGCTCGGCGCTCCGGCCGACCCGGCGCTGGCCGGCGCGCTCGTGGCGCTGGTGCGCGCCGGCCGCGAGGGGCGGACCGGCGCCGCCGCCTGAGAGACTCCGCGCCATGGACCTCGGGTTGGACGGCAAGGTCGCGCTGGTGACCGGCGGCTCGCGCGGCATCGGGCGCGGGATCGCCGAGGCGCTCGCGGCGGAGGGGGCGAGGGTCGCGGTGACCTCGCGCACGGCGGACGCCGCGGCGGCCGTGGCCGGCGCGATCGGCGGCAGGGGCTACGTCTTCGACAGCGACGACCTCGGCGCGGTCGACCCGCTCGTCGCCGCGGTCGAGCGCGACGTCGGCCCGATCGACGTCTATGTCGCCAACACCGGCGGCCCGCCGTTCGGCGCCGACCCGCTCGGCTTCACCGACGAGCAGTGGGAGCAGGCCCACCGGACGCTCGTCGTCTCGCCGATGGCGCTGCTGCGCCGGATCGTGCCGGGGATGCGCGAGCGCGGCTGGGGCCGCGTGCTGGCGATCAGCTCGTCGGCGGCGCGCGAGCCGATCGAGGGCCTGCAGCTCTCCAACGTCAACCGGCCCGGCCTCCTCGACGCCTTCAAGCTGCTCGCGCGCGAGACCGCCGGCGACGGCGTCACGTTCAACGCGATCCTGCCCGGGCGGATCGCGACCGACCGCATCGCCGGCAACGCCGGCGGCATGGAGGTCGCGCAGGAGGCGGCCAAGACGCTGGTCCCGGCGGGCCGCCTCGGCGAGGTCGCCGAGGTCGCCGCGGCCGCCGCGTTCCTGGTCTCGGCGCCGGCGTCCTACGTCACGGGCCAGTCGCTGGTCGTCGACGGCGGGCTGACGCGGGCCTGGTAGCCGCGGGCGGCTACTTCAGCGTCAGCATGTCCGGGTGCGTGGCCAGCAGCGTCTGCGTGAAGATGTAGTTGAACGCCACGACCGCCAGCAGCGTGATGACCACGGCCTGGTTGACCGCGCGCCCGACGCCCGCCGCCCCGCCCGACGCCGTCATCCCCTTGGAGCTGCACACCACGGCGGTGATCGCGCCGAAGAGCGTGCACTTGACCACGGACGCCCACAGGTCGGTCGTCGTCCCGTTGGTGAAGAACGTCGCCCAGAACGGGCCGAGCGGCGCGTGGTGCGTGAGCGTCGCGATCAGCCCGCCGACGAGGCCGCAGAGGATCGCGAAGACGTCGAACAGGCCGGTCGCGAGCATCAGCGCGAGGAAGCGCGGCACGACCAGGTTCTTGATGGGGTCGACCCCGAGGACCTGGAGCGCGTCGAGCTCCTCGCGGATCTTGCGCGCGCCGAGGTTGGCGGTGATGGCCCGGCACCGCGTAGTTCAGGCAGATCGACGTGATCACCAGCGGCAGCCAGCACAGCCGCAGGGCGAACACGAACTGCACCGTGAACTCGGCGCCGTAGGGGTACGGCGGCCGCACGGCCGAGACGAGCGTCTTGCCCGTCAAGATCATCATGTCGCCGATCTCTTCGAGCAGCCGCACGCTGAGCCGACCCTACTGGTCGGGACTTGGGCGCGGCAACCACCTGAACGGAGGGTGGCTGCCGCGCGGGTGGGTGGGGAGAGGGTGAGGAGAGGGTCGTCAGAGGGCCGCCCAGGAGCCGTCGGTCGCGTCGGTCGGCGCCGCGCCGCCGGATCCGATCGGGCGGGTCGCGCGGTACCGGTCGCCGGCCGCGGTGACCAGCGCGCCCGGGCGGTAGCCCGTGCCGGCGTCGAAGGCCGGGACGTCCACCGGGGACGGGCGGCTCGTGCGGCCGTCGGCCGCGCGGGCATGCAGGACCACGGCGGTGCCGTCGCCGACGCGGACCGGTCCGCGGTAGGTCCGCCAGTTGCGGCCGTCGGTCGACCACTCGATCGGCAGGCCGGGGTTGCGGACGTTGGCCTTCAACATCCCGCCCGCGACCGTGGCGCCGGGCAGCGGGATCCGGTAGTTGACGCCGGTCCCGGCGTCCCGCTCGTCGCCGACCGCCTGGTAGAACGACAACAACGGGAACGTCGCCTGCCCGACCGTGTTGACGAACGTGTCCCACGCCTTGGGCATGTCCTGCGGGCTCGGCGTGTCCTGGTCCCACGCGCGCGTCGCCGCGCCGAGGAGCTTCGGGAACGCCTGGTACTCGCGGATCTGCGGGGTCTTCGCGTTCTCGCCCCACAGCTGGGCCTCCAACCCCATGATGTTCTTCCTGCCCGCGTCGGTCAGCTTCTCCCACGACGGGTCGGGGGTGAACGGGTTGCCCCAGCGGTCGCTCGTCGCGTTGGCGTACACGTCGAACGGCTGGTAGGTGAACGTCGACCGGTCGTCGACGAAGTTGGCCCAGTAGTAGCCCGGCTCGTCCGGGTCCTTGTTGTAGGCCAGGTCCATGTACAGGTTGGTCGAGTGGGCCAGGACGACGGGCGTCCCGGCGTTGGCCAGCTGGTAGGCGATCTGCTCGCGGCCCCAGCCCCAGACGTTCTGCCACGGCAGCGGGACGAAGTTGTCCAACTTCAGGTTCCCGGTGCCCTCCAGCAGGATGTCCTCCCAGCCCGCGGTCCTGGGCGCGACCTGCAGCGCGATCGCGTTCCACCTGGCGTAGAACAGGTCGATCAGCTGCTTGTCGTCCTTGCCCGCGGTCTCGGGGTTGGCGGCGCACGCCGGCGAGTGCTGCCAGCGGTCGGGCCCCGGCGCCTCGTCGCCGCCGAGGTTGAGCATCGTCAGCGGCACGCCGGCCGCGTCGTACATCGCCCGGACCTCGTGCACCACCTTGGCCAGGAACGCGTACGTGCTGTCCAGGCAGGGGTTGACCAGGTTGTCCGTGTAGCCCTGCACGCTGCGGTGCGCCGACGTGTCGTCGGGGTCGAGGAGCCGGTACTGCGCGTCGCCGCGCCGCTCCATCGCCTGGACGGCCGCCCGTGCGTGCGCGGGCATGTCGAACTCCGGGATCACGGCGATGTGCCGCGCGTCGGCGTACTTCAGGAGGTCCTCGAAGGCGCCGGTCGTCAGATAGCCCGAGCCCTGGCCGACGTAGTTCAGCGTCGCCTGCTCGAAGCCCTGGTAGGCCGGCGTGCGGCCGAGGTTCGCGGCGGTCGCGTCGCGCGCCTTGCCCTGGACGCCGTCGGCGCCGGACAGGTCGCTGCCCGAGCCCATGCCCTGATGCAGCTGGCTCGTCTCGCCGGGGTCGTAGCCGCGGTGGGCGCCGAAGTCCGTCAGCTCCGGCAGGCCCGGGATCTGCAGCCGCCAGCCCTCGTCGTCGGTGAGGTGCAGGTGCAGCCGGTTCAACTTGAGGAAGGACATCAGGTCGATGAGCTTCTTCAGCGACGCCGGCGACTGGAAGTGCCGCGCGATGTCGATCTGCAGCCCGCGGTAGCCCAGCAGCGGCGCGTCGCTCACGGTCGCGGCCGGAAGCCAGAACGCGCCCACGCGCCGGCCGGCGGCCGCCGACCGGTAGGCGTCGACCGGGATCAGCTGGCGCAGGGTCTGGACGCCGTACAGGACGCCGGCCGCGTCGCCGCCGGCGATCCGCACGCCGCCGCGGGCGTCGGCGTTCAACGTGTAGGCGTCGGCGCCGAGGGACGGGTCGACGCTCAGCGCGATGTCCGCCCGGCGGCCACCGCGCCCGCCGGCCACGTCCACGTCGCCGCGCAGGACGTCGCGCAGCGCCGCCTTCAGGTACGACGCCTCGCCGCGCAGCGCGTCGGGCGCCGCGATCGTCGTCCGGCCGCCGCCGAGCGCGACGACGCCGGGCAGCGCCCGGGCGTGCGTGGGCCGCGGGACGATCCGGTCGCGCAGGCCGAGCGGCATCAGCGGGCTCGTGTTCTCCGCGTAGCGCGACGCGGCGGTCGGGACCGCGGTGACGTCGCCGCTGAACGCGGTCGTCTGCTTCGGGTCGGTCTTGTCGACCAGCGCGCGGGCCGGGACCCAGCGGGCCGGCTCGCCGTCGAAGACGATGTGGAAGCCGGCCGGCGCGTCGGTCATCAGGATCGTCCACAGCTCGACGCCGAGGTCGATCGCCCGGTGCTCGCCGGGCGCGACCGGCGCGAAGTCGCTCGTCGGCTCCAACACGTACAGGTCGCCGCTCTGGGCGCTGTCGCCGTGCTTGAGCGTGACGCCCTCGCCGGCGAGCTGGGCCCGCGCGGCGTCGGCGACGTCGCCGTCCGGTCCGGCCGCCAGCGGCTGGCGGACGAAGTTGAAGTACAGCTTCCAGCCGGCGGCGCCGAGCGCGCAGCGCCCGCTGCCGTTGGCCAGCGTGAGCCGCGCCTGGACCGCCGTGGCGTCGCTGCTGTGCGACACCGGCTGATAGGTCACCTGCAGGTCGCGGGCGTCGGGATGACACCCGCCGGCGTCGGCCGCCGTCGCCGTCGCGCTGCCGCCGACCATCGCCACCAGCCCGCAGACCACTGCCGCGAGGCTCGCGTTCTTCCTGCTCATCTCACCCTCCCCGGTGGATTCGTGCCGGAGACGCTGGTATATACCACCGCGCCTTACAGGTCTAGACCAATTTTGCGGTGCGGTCCGCGCGCGGTCGCCAAGTTGTATACCTCCGTCCATGCGGATCGCCCTGGGCGAACGCGCGTCGGGGGTCTCGGCGCGCGATCAGGTCTACCTCGCCCTGCGCGAGGCCATCGTCAGCGCCGAGCTGGAGCCCGGCCGGCGCCTGTCGGAGAACGAGCTCGCCGAGCGGATCGGCGTCTCACGCACGCCCGTGCGCGAGGCGCTCGTCCGGCTGCGCGACGAGCGGCTCGTGGCGATCGTTCCGCAGCTCGGGACGTTCGTGACGCTGATCTCCAACGACGGCGTCGAGGACGCCGCGTTCGTGCGCGAGGCGCTCGAGTGCGCGGCGATCCGGCTGGCGACCGAGCGCGCGAGCGAGGACGACCTCGCCGAGCTCCAGGCCAACCTCGTCGCGCAGGACCGCGCGCAGGCGTCCGGCGACGCGGACGCGTTCGACCGGCTCGATGCCGCGCTGCACAGGCGGCTGTGCGAGCTGTCCGGGCGCGAGATCGCGTGGCAGCTCAGCCGGCGCGCCAACGGCCACCTCGATCGCGTGCGGCGCCTGAGCCTGCCCGAGCCGGGCTACCTCGGCGAGATGGTCGCCGAGCACCGCCAGGTCGTCGCCGCCGTCGCCGACCGCGATCCCGACCACGCCGAGGCCACGCTGCGCCACCACCTGCGCATGGTCCTCAGCAGCCTGCCCCACATCCGTGAGGTCCACCCCCACTACTTCGAGGAGAGCGAATGAGCGCGAAGGGCGCCGTCGAGACGATCGAGCCCACCGCCGCCCAGCGCACCGCCGCGCGCCGCGTCGCCGAGGCCAAGGCGACGATCCCCGACTTCCAGGTGTCGATGGCCGTGGACGCCGCGCTGAGCGACCTCGCGTCCCTCGTCGCCGCGGCCGGCCACGCGCTCAAGGCCGTCCCGAGCGTCAACGGCGCCTACGTCGACGCCAAGCACCAGCACTACGAGCGCGCGAACGTCGGCGTCGTCCTCGACGGCGCGACGCCGACCGTGATCGACGCTGACGCCAAGACGCCGCAGGCCATCGCCGCCGAGCTCGCCGAGGTCCGCTCCGCGCTCGAGGCCGGGACCCTGACCGCCGCCGCGCAGGCCAACGCGACGTTCACGCTGGCCAGCCTCGCGACCGCCGGCGTCAACCAGTTCACCACCATCATCACTCCGGGTCACGCCGCGGCGCTGGCGATCGGGACGACGACCGCGACGCTCTCCGCCGACGCGCGCCTGGTGACGCCGGCCGACGCGGCGGCGTTCCTGACGACGTTCGCGGCCGGGATCTAGCGCTTCGGGTGGTGCTGGTTCCACGCGCGGACGTGCGCCGCGTGGTGCCGGCCCCACATCCTGTCGAGCTGCTCGACGACCTCGGACAGCAGCGGGACGAACGTCAGCCGCACGGGCTCGGTGTCCGGCGGCGGAGGAGCCTCCTCCCGCGCACGGCAGGAGTCCGTCGTGTGCGCGTGCTCCCCGATGACGACCCGGTCGACCGTGTCGCCGGCGAACGTCTTGAGCCGGCCCTGCGCGCTCGGCTTGTCGTCCCGCACGCCGAGGTAGACGCGCTCCGGCGTCTGGGCGATGAGCGCGCCTTGGACCGGGTGGGTCGTGACGCCATCGGCCTCCTTGACGCAGACGACGGCGCGCGGCAGCCCGGACGATGCGGCCATGGCGGTGAACGGCACCGTGAGCAGCGCGGCGAAGATCATGCTGTTCAACAACACGGGCAGCGGGCGGCTCCAGACCGCGGTCGCCGCGGCCGGCGGCTCGACGCCGGGGAGGATGGTCTCCTCACTGGACGCTGCTCCGCCCTTGGAGGGGTCGGCCCTCGCCAGCGGCCAGACCTCGGCGATCCGTGCGCGCCCGTGCATGTAGGCGGGCACCGCGACCGCGACGAGCACGACGATCAGCGCGGTGACGGCCCACTGCGCGACGGCCCAGTACTCGTCCCTGCCGTGCCAGCACCAGACGCGGATCACCGGCAGCGCGCCGATCAGCAGTCCGATGAGGATGGCTTCCGCGATCCACCGTCCGCGGGTGCTGCCGTGCACGTCGTGGAACCGGACGGCGTTGACCGGCGGCCTCGCGCCGGAGCGGGCGAAGCGCCACGACGCGTACACCACGGCGAGCGCGATCGCGGGGCCGAGCGCGAGCATCGCGCCGTCCGCGATGGCCGCGGTGCGCGGTATGGCGCCGACGACGCCGGTGATCGGCAGGTGGAGCAGGAGCAGCCGCGCCAGGAGGATCGCGACGCCGGCCGCGTAGGCGATGAGGCCCAGGATGCCGGCGGCGCCCGCGACGAGGCGCACCGCATCGAACACGCGGCTGTCGCTCCTCTCTCCGTTGCTCATCGCTCAGCGACAGTACGCCCACTCAGGCTGACGGTGGGAATTTCTGTGCGTCGTGCCTAGGCTTCGGCCGTGCGCGACACCGCGTCACGCAGCAGCGCGCCGAGGCCGCCGATCGCGTAGACGCCGCGCTGCGCGCCGGCGCCTCCGCCGTGCTCGATCAGCGGCCAGAGCGCGGCCAGCTCGCGCTCGCAGTCGAGCTCGCGGGCGTGGTCGCCGACGAGGTCCAGCGTGTCCTCCAACAACGCCCGGACCGGGCGCAGGCGCCCGTCGGGGCCCGGCAGCTCGGCGTCGACGCCGAAGCGCGCGGCCCGGAACGCCGCCTCGTCGAGCAGCTCGTCGGGCGGGACCGGCTCGGGGTCGGCCATCGCCGCGTGGCGGACGAGGCAGTGCGTCAGCGCGACGAGCGCCGCGAGGTCGCCGAGCGACGACTGCGCGTCGAGCGCCCGGACCTCGACGGTGCCCAGGCGCGGATGCGGCCGCAGCTTCCACCAGAACCACGTGTAGTCGGGGACGTCGGCGGCGCGGGCGAGCAGGGCGGAGGACCGGCAGAAGTCGTCGAAGTCGCGCATCGCGCGCGGGACGCCGGACCGCGGCCAGCCGCGCATCGTCACCTCGCGCGCGCTGGCCAGGCCGGTGTCGCGGCCGTGGCGGAACGGCGAGTTGGCCCCGAGCGCCTGCAGCAGCGGCAGGTGGATGCGCAGCGCGTTGAAGGCCTTGATCGCGGTGGGCGCGTCCGGCATCCCGACGTGGACGTGCAGGCCGCCGGTGGGGTCGGCGACCGCGTCGCCGAGCAGGTGCCGGTTCGCGGCGTAGCGCTCCTTGTCGGTGATCTCGGCCTGGCCCTCCGGCGCGGCGGGGTGCATGCCGGCGCCGAGCAGGCCGGCGCCGGTCGCCCGGACGGCGGTCCGCAGGCCGCGCAGCGCCTCGACGGCCTCGCCGACGTTCGCGCAGACGCCGGTGATCAGCTCGACCTGACAGGCGTGCAGCTCGCGCTCGATCATCCCGTCGACCGGGCCCACCCGATCGAGGACGGCGCGCGAGGCGTCGATCTGCGCGCCGGTGGCGGCGTCGACGAGGAACAGCTCCTCCTCGACGCCGAGGGAGAACGGCGTGCCGGTGCCGAAGGCGTGGTCGGAGGGATCCATGTCCAGTCGACCGTACCCTTCAAGCGACATGCAGCACTCGGACCAGGCGCTCAACCGCACGGCCCTCTCGGCCACCCTGCACTGCCTCACGGGCTGCGCGCTGGGCGAGGTGCTCGGGCTGGTGATCGCGACGGCCGCCGGCTGGGGCAACGCCGCGTCGATCGCGGTCTCGATCCTGCTGGCGTTCGTCTTCGGCTACGCGCTGACGATGCTGCCGCTGCTGCGCGCCGGGCTCGGCCTGCGCGGGGCGGTCCCGCTCGCGCTCGCGTCCGACACGTTCAGCATCGCGACGATGGAGGTCATCGACTCGCTGACGGTGATCTTCATCCCGGGCGCGATGGACGCCGGTCTCGGCGACCCGCTGTTCTGGTGGTCGCTCGCCGGCGCGCTGTTCCTCGCGTTCTGGGCGGCGTTCCCCGTCAACCGCTGGCTGATCGCGCGCGGCAAGGGCCACGCGGTGGTCCACGAGCACCACGGCCACCACCACGCGCCGGACCACGCATGACCGGCGCGGCCCTGGCGGCCAACGCCGCCAACAACGCCCGCGGCCAGCACGCGCGCCGGCGGCGCTGGCGACCGGCGCGGGACGCGGCCTGGGCGTTGTTGGAGGACTTAGTCACCGACGGCGCGCGCGTCGCGGTGGTGGGCGCCGGCAACGGTGACGACCTGCCGCTCGGACGCCTGGCGCGCCGGTGCGCGCGCCTGGACCTGATCGACCTCGACGGCGCCGCGCTGGCCGGCGCCGTGGCCCTCGCGGGCGGACCGGCGCGGGCGCTGGTCGAGGACGTCACCGGCGGGGCGGCCGATGCGGTCATCGCGGCGGCGGTCGGCGGAGCGGAGGAGGAGGCGGGCGCCGACCCCGTCGTCCCCGCCGGCCCGATCGGCGACGGCAGCTACGACGTCGTCGTCTGCGACCTCGTCCTGACCCAGCTGCTCTACCCGGCGCTCAAGGCCGCCGGCACGCTGAGCGGACCCCGGATCGACGGCGTCCTCCTCGCGCACGGCCAGCGCCTGACCGACGGCGTCGTCGCCCGCCTGCACGCCTCCGCGCCGGTGGTCGTGATCCTCCACGACCTGCTCGGCTGGTGGAAGGGCCACCAGCAGCCGTTCGCGCTCGACCGGCTCCTGCGCGCGCCGGCCGCCGAGGCGCTCGCCCTGTCCCGGCACGGCGGGTCGCTGCCCTACGGCTGCGACCCCTGGCTGGCGACACGCGCCAGCGGCGCGCGCGTGACCGCCACGCGCCACTGGCGCTGGCCGTTCGCGCCCGGCGCCGACTACCTCGTCTTCGGTCTGGTCACGACCCGCGGCTGAGACACCGTCCTACGCGCGCTCGTCGCGGTCGCGCCCCAGCAGCTCGTCGACCGTCGGCTGCGACGCGAGGACATCCTCGGCCGGCTCGGCCGCCTGGATGATCTCCTCGGTCGACGGCGCGTGGGCCAGGATGTCCTCGGTCGACTCCTGCTCGACCTCGGGCAGCGGCGGCGGCGCGGGCACGGGCGGCGGCGCCTGGTGGTCTTCCTCTCCGGACTGGCTCATGCGCCTGTCCTACCCCGCGGCTCAGACGACGAGCCCGTGCCTCACGGTGTTCTCGGTGACCGCCCGCGCCTCGACGAACTGCAGGAGGTAGTCCGGCCCGCCCGCCTTCGGCCCCGTGCCCGACAGGCGCCCGCCGCCGAACGGCTGGCGGCCGACCATGGCGCCGGTGATCTCGCGGTTGACGTACAGGTTGCCGACCGGCGTGCGGGCGGCGACCTCCGCGATCGTCTTCGGCGAGCGCGAGAACAGGCCGCCGGTCAGCGCGAACGGCGACGCGTCCACCGCGTCGCACGCCGCCGCGATCGACGGCACGCTCTGCACGGCGAGCACCGGCCCGAAGATCTCCTCGCGGATGACGGGATGGTCGTCGGGAAGTCCGACCAGGAGCGTCGGGGCGACGTAGAACCCGTCGCCCGCCGGCAGCGCCTCGGTCGCCGCGGCGACGCGGGTCGCGATCGGCGCCGCCTGCGCCGTGTAGCGCCGGACGCGCATCTGGGCGGCGGCGTCGATCACCGGCGGGACGTCGGTCGCGAAGTCGTCGGCCGGACCGACCTGCAGCGTCCGGACGGCGCCGGCCAGCCGCTCGACGAGCGCGCCGGCTACGTGCTCGTGGACCAGGACCCGCGACGCCGCGCTGCACTTCTGGCCGGCGAACCCGAACGCGCTGGAGAGCACGGCGGGGACGACGTCGTCCAGGTCGGCGTCGGCGTCGACGATCACCACGTTCTTGCCGCCCATCTCGGCGACGACCTTCTTGATGTGGAACTGGTTGTGCTGGACCTTGGCCGCGCTCTCCAGGATCGAGAGACCCGCCGCGCACGAGCCGGTGAAGGCGATCGTGTGGACGCGGTGGTCGGCGACCAGCGCCCGGCCCGGCTCGTCGCCGCCCGGCAGGAGCGCCAGCGCGTCGTGGGGGACGCCCGCGGCGTGCAGCGCGTCCACGACGGCCTTCGCGCAGGCGGGCGCCTGCTCGGCCGGCTTGAGGACGACGGCGTTGCCGGTCGCCAGCGCCGCGCTCGTCATCCCGCACGCGATCGCCAACGGGAAGTTCCACGGCGCGATCACGGCGGTGACGCCGCGCGGGACGTAGGTCATGGTGTTGCGCTCCCCCGGCAGCTGGAGCAGCGCGCGCCCGCGCCCGAGCGCCTCGGCGCCCAGGGCGTAGTACATGAGGAAGTCGATGGCCTCGCAGACGTCGGCGTCGGCCTCGACCCACGGCTTGCCGCACTCGCGCACGGCCAGCGCGGCGAGCTCCAGCCGCCGCGCGCGCAGCAGCTCGGCCGCGCGGCGCAGGACCGCGGCGCGCTCCTCGGCGCTCCGCGCGCCCCAGCTGCGCTGGCCCTCGACGGCCCGCGCGAGCGCGGCGTCGACGTGCGCGGCGGTCGCCGCGTGGGCGCGCGCGACGATCCGCGCCGGCGCGCCCGGGTCGACCGACGCGAACGCCTCGCCCCGGAGCATCTCGGCGCCGATCAACATGGGGACCTCGATCGGCAGCCGCGCGTCCAGGGCCGCCAGCGCCTCCAGCGCGCTCTCCCGCACGTCGGCGCGCCGCAGCTCCAGCAGCGGCTCGTTGGCGAACTCGGCCGCGGACGGCGTGTCGGTGGTGCTCATGGCTTCTCCAGGAGGGTGGTGAGGTCGACGCCCTCGGCCTGCGCGCGCAGGAACGAGTCGTTGCTGGTGTTCTCGAGCAGGCGGCGCACGAGGTAGGCCATGCCCGCGACGAGGTCGCCGATCGGGCAGTAGGCGCGCACGCGCCGGCCCTCGGCGCACAGCGCGGCCTGGGTCTCGTCGCCGAGCCCGCGCAGCACCTGGAACTCGACGTCGGCGCCGCGCGCGTCGGCGTAGGCGGCGGCGTGCGCGATCGAGCGCAGGTTGTGGGAGGCGATCGCGGCGCGCACGCGGCCGTCGGCCTGCGCGTCGATCAGCCGGCGCGACAGCGCCTCGTAGTTGCGGTCGCACGCGCGGCGGTCCTGGAAGACCGGCGGCGTCCAGCCGTGCTGCACCGCCTCGACCGTCTCGTGATCCCAGTAGGCGCCCTTCACCAATCGGATGGTGAACGGGGTCGCGCGCGGCGTCTCGGCCACCCACGCCAGCAGGCGGTCGAGGTGCCGTGGGGACTCGGTGAGGTAGGCCTGCAGGACGATCCCCGCGCTCGGCCCGTCCGCGAACTCCGGCTCGGACAGCAGGCGCAGCGTCAGCTCGGTGACCGCCTCGCGCGTGTCGAAGGACTCCATGTCGACGTGCAGGTGCGCGCCGGTGTCGCGCGCCACGCGCAGCAGCCGGCGCAGCCGCGCCTCGGCGCCGGCGATCCCGCGCTCCGGCGCGACCGCGCGCAGCAGCGGCGTGAGCGCCGAGACCTTCACGGACAGGTTGACCCGCGGGATCGGGCCGGCGGCGTCGCGCTCCAGCCGCTCGCGCGCCGGCCAGTGGCGCGACGCGTCGTGCAGGACGCGCAGCGCGACCTCGCAGCGCTGCGCGTAGGAGTCGGCCTCCTCCTCGGTGACCGTCGCCTCGCCGAGCAGGTCGATCGTCGTCCCGACGCCGTCGCGCCACAGCTTCTCGACCGCCGGCAGCGCGGCCTGCGCGTCGGCGCCGATGATGAAGCGCTGGGCCATCTGCCGGACGCCGAGCGCGGCGGCGGCGGCGAGCGGCCGCCTGGTGAGCGCGCCACCGGCGAGGGCCGCGCCGCGGTGGGCGAGCGGCGAGGCGTCGCCGGCCTCGGAGAGCAGCTCGCCGAGGTGGCGCGCCAGGTCGTCGGGGTCGGTGCACGCGGGGCGCACGTCGACGAAGCGGAAGACCGCGGCGCGCAGCTCGGGGTCGTCGACCATCGCGGCCATCACCCGGCGCTCGACCGCGGCGCGCGGCGTCCGGCGCGCGGTCGGCATCGCGTCGACGAGCGCGCGGCCGATGCTGGAGACGCGCGGCTCGATCTCCGGGTCGCTCGGCGCTTCGACATCCATCAGCATGCTCTGAAGGTTCCCCGCGCGGGGGCGCGGTAGCAGCGGCCGGCCGTCTCGATTCGCCCGCCGGACCTGCGACAGCTGTCGCACGTCGTATCGTCGAGCCTGCAGATGCCCGTCTCCGTCCAGGATCTCGTCGACGACCTCGCCGACGCGCTGCGCCGCCCGGTCGCCCTCGAGGACCGGCGCTGGCGGCTGCTCGCCTACAGCGCGCACACCGAGCTGGAGGACCGCGTCCGGCAGGCGTCGATCCTCGCCCGGGCCGCGCCGCCGCGGGTCGCCGCGTGGCTGGAC
This sequence comes from Baekduia sp., assembly GCA_036518975.1. Classification (GTDB taxonomy): domain Bacteria; phylum Actinomycetota; class Thermoleophilia; order Solirubrobacterales; family Solirubrobacteraceae; genus Baekduia. The sequence continues at coordinate 549 of DATDMD010000092.1, read as the reverse complement.
ACGCTCGGGCTGGAGAGCGCGCCCGACGTCGTCGACACGCCGGCCAACCCGGCGATCGAGATGGGGCCGCGGACCTGCGCGCCGGTGCGCCACGACGGCGCGCTGCTCGGCGTCGTGTGGGTGATCCCGGGGCCCGCGCCGCTGGACGACCGCGAGCGCGGGCTGCTCGTCGCCACAGCGCGCGCGGCGGCCGACTCGCTGTGGGCCGCGCGCGCGGGCGGCGGCGAGGCGCACGCGCGGATCGCCGCGCTGCTCGGCGAGCTGCTGGACGACCCGGACGCCGGCGTCCGCACCCGCGCCGCGACCGAGCTCGCCGCGCGGCAGGGCTGGACGCGCGGCGCCGGAGCGGACTTCGCGGTCGCGCTGATCGAGTCCGGCGAGGACGACGGCGGCGCCGAGATCCTCGAGCGCGCGCGCCGGCGCTGGCACCACGACGACCTCGTCTGGCGCGTGCGCGGCGAGGTCGGCACCGCCGTCGCCCACCTCGGCGGCGGCGCACGGCCGGACGCGCTGGCGCGGGCGCTGGTCGACGCGGGTGCGCGCCACGCC
>DATDMD010000091.1:0-24063 GCA_036518975.1 Baekduia sp. | reverse complement strand
GTCGCCGTCCGCGGTCAAGGACGCCTCGCCGGAGATCAGCTCGACGCCGTTCTTCTTGAACAACCCGGAGACGCCGCCCGTCAGCGTCGTGATGACCTTCGTCCGGCGCTCGCCGATCGCCGCGAAGTCGACGGTCGGCTCGGTCCCGTTCAACGAGATCCCGAACTCGCCCGCGTCGCGGACCTCGGAGAGGATGTCGGCCGACCGCAGGACGGCCTTGGCCGGGATGCACGCGTAGTTCAGACAGCGCCCGCCGACCACGTCGTCGCGCTCGATCACCACCGTGCTCATCCCCAACTGCGCCGACCGGACGGCGGCCACATAGCCGCCCGGACCGGACCCGATGACGATGACATCGAACGTCGTGTCGGACATGGCTCGCAATGTAGCGAACGGGTGGTCCGACCCTACCTCTGCCTCAGGCGGTGCTCGGCGGCGGCGCCTGGAGGCGCGCGAGGACCCGCACCAGCTTCCAGAACAACCAGCCCGCCGGGACGATCACGGCGAGGCTCAGGGCGACGTCGCCGAGCGACGACGCGCGCAGCAGGAAGAGGAAGAAGAAGACGACGAGGACCGCCAGCAGGATCTGGAACAGCAGGACCGCCACGTAGCGCTTGGTCCACATCCCGTAGGCGGCAGCGAACATCAGCGCGCAGTAGGCGATCAGCGCGCCGCCGCCGCCCTTGCCGCTGTGGCCGGTGATCGCCAGCACGAGGTTGACGACGCCGAGGACGATCGCCGCGGCGACCGCGACGCGCAGCGGCATCGGGCGCTCGTCGGGCGCCAGCGGCTCCAGCGTGCGCTGGATCTCGGCGGTGCGCTCCTCGGAGGACTTGCGCGGGCGGCGCACGCCGGGCGGGCCGACCTCCAGCGCGTGGGCCAGGCCGCGCGCGACGGCCTCGGGGTCCGGCGCCTCGGCGATCGCCCGCACGACCGCGACGCGGTTGGCGCCCGCCGCCATCACGGTGTCGATCGTGGCCGGGTCGACGCCGCCGATCGCGAACCACGGGACGCTCGTCGCGTGGCGCGCGGCGTAGGTGATGAGGTCGGTCCCGACCGCGGGCCGCCCCGGCTTGGTCGGGGTGACGTGGACGGGCCCGACGCCGATGTAGTCCGCGAGCTCCTGGCCCGCGTCGACCTGCTCGGGCGTGTGCGTGGACAGGCCGACGAGCGCGTCCGGTCCCGCGACCCGCCGCGCCTCGGCGACCGGCGTGTCGTCCTGGCCGACATGGACGCCATCGGCACCCGCGGCCCCCACGAGGTCCGGCCGATCGTTGATGATGAACAACGCACCAGCGACCTCACACCACTCCCGCGCGACCTCCGCCGCCGCCAGGATCTCCTCGTCGCCGGCGTCCTTGCACCGCAGCTGGAAGACATCGACCCCACCCCGCAACGCCGGCGCCAGCACCTCTTCGAGCGGCCGCCCACCGGGCATCGCGTCACAGACGAGGTACAGCCGCGCGGCGGCGAGCCGAGCACGACGACGCTTGAGCAGGGACGACATTCGGCGTGGCAGTGTGGCAAGTGGCGGCCGCTGCGGGATTCCCGCGGCCGTGCTCGCGTCCCGGCCGGCGCTGGATCGCCACGCGGCGGCTTGCCGATCCAACCAGGATCGGCTGCGCAGCCGCGCGGCGCCCAGCATCCGCCCGGAACACGATCACGACCACGGTCGATCCCGCAGCGACCGCCATCGCAGCGATACGCTCGACGTGGCGTGACGAACCAGCTCCCGCACGCAGACGTGGCCGTCGTCGGCGGCGGTGTCATCGGCCTCGCCGTCGCCTGGCGGGCGCGTCAGCGTGGGCTCGATGTCCTGCTCGTCGATCGTGGCGACCTCGGCGCCGGCGCCTCGAGTGCCGCGGCCGGGATGCTCGCGCCCGTCGCGGAGGCCGATGCGCAGGAGCGTGCGCTGCTCGTCCACAACCTCGAGTCGGCGCGGCGCTGGCCGTCCTTCGCGGGTGAGCTGGAGGACGTCACCGGCCTCGACGTCGGCTACCGCGCCTGCGGCTCCCTCCTCCTGGCGCGCGACCGCGACGAGGCCGAGCACGTCGAGCGCGAGCGCGCGCTGCGCGAGCGCCTCGGCCTGAAGGTGGAGCGCCTCCTCGGCTCCGAGGCGCGCCGGCGCGAGCCAGCGCTGGCGCCGTCGCTGCGCCTCGCGCTCGCGCTCCCGGACGACCACGCGGTCGAGCCCCGGCGTGTCGTCGCCGCGCTCGTCGAGGCCTGCACCCGCGCCGGCGTGCACCTGCGTCCCGGCGTCGCGGTCGAGGACCCGGCCGACCCGGCCGCCCTGGACGCCGAGCGCGTCGTCGTCGCGACCGGCGCGTGGGCCGGCCAGTCGGGCCGCGTCCCGGTCCGGCCCGTCAAGGGCCAGGCGCTGCGCCTGCGCGACCCGTCCGGTCCCGGCCTCTGCGACCGCGTCCTGCGCTTCGAAGGCGGCTACCTCGTCCCGCGCGGCGACGGCCGCTACTACCTCGGCGCCACGATGGAGGAGCGCGGGTTCGACACCGCCGTCACCGCGCTGGGCGTCTACGAGCTCTTACGCGAGGCCGCCGAGGTCATCCCCGGCATCCTGGAGCTGGAGATCGACGAGGCCTTCGCCGGCCTGCGCCCCGGCACGCCGGACAACGCGCCGATCGTCGGGACCGACCCCGCCGACGAGCGCCTCGTCTGGGCGACCGGCCACTTCCGCAACGGCGTTCTTCTCTGCCCGCTGACCGCCGACCTCGTCGCCGACGAGCTCACCGGCGGCCGGCCCGACCACGCGCTCCGGCCGGAGCGCTTCGCCACGGAGGGCGCACCCGCGTGATCATCGTCAACGGCGAGCCGTCCGACGCCGTCGCCCCCGGCGCGACGGTCACCGAGTTGTTGGAGGCGTTGGACGTCCCGGACCGCGGGGTCGCGGTGGCCGTCGACGCCGAGGTCGTCCCGCGCGGCTCATGGTCCTCCTTCACGGTGGACGACGGGGCGCGCGTCGAAGTGTTGATTGCCGTCCAGGGAGGATGACGCGGTCCATGCGCATCGCAGGAGTCGAGTTCTCATCGCGGTTGATCCTCGGCACGGGCGGGTTCCCGCGCCTGGAGACGCTGGCCGACGCGATCCGGGCGTCGGGCACGGAGATGGTCACGGTCGCGCTGCGCCGGATCGATCCGGGCGCGCGGGGTTCGCTTGTTGAGGTGTTGGACAACGCAGGCGTCCGCGTCCTGCCGAACACCGCCGGGTGCTACACGGCGCGCGACGCGGTCCTGACCGCCAAGCTCGCGCGTGAGGCGTTCTCCACCGAGTGGGTCAAGTTGGAGGTCATCGGCGACGAGCGCACGCTCCTGCCCGACGCCGTCGAGCTGGTCGCCGCCGCCGAGCAGCTCGTCGACGAGGGCTTCGTCGTCCTGCCCTACACGACCGACGACCCCGTCCTGGCCCGGCGGCTGGAGGACGTCGGCTGCGCGGCGATCATGCCGCTGGGCTCGCCGATCGGCTCCGGCATGGGCATCAACAACCCCTACAACCTGCGCCTGATCCGGGAGCAGACCGCGCTGCCGGTGATCCTGGACGCCGGCGTCGGGACCGCGAGCGACGCCGCGCTGGCGCTGGAGCTTGGGTGCGACGGGGTGCTGTGCGCGAGCGCGATCTCGCGCGCGGAGGATCCCGTCGCGATGGCGCGGGCGATCCGCCTCGCCGTCGAGGCCGGCCTGCTGGCCCGCAGCGCCGGCCGGATCCCGCAGCGGCTGCACGCGACCGCGTCGACCGCCGAGGAGGGCGTGGCGGACTTCGTCCACCCCAGCGACCCGGCGCGGCCGGTGCGGTGACCGACCACGACCACGACGAGCTGCTCGACGGGTTCCAGGCGGCGCTCGTCGGGCGCGACCGCGCCGCGTTCGCCGCGGTCTGCGCGCTGGACGTCCATTACGAAGACCCGCTGACCGGTCCGGCCGTCCACGGCAACGACGCGCTCGGCGACCACTGCGCCAAGCTCTGGGTCGCGGTGCCCGACGCGCGCGTCGAGACGGCCGGCGAGCGCCTGAGCGACGGACGCTTCCTGGCGGCCCCGATCCGGCTGAGCGGCACGCACACCGGCGAGCTGCCGGGCCTGCCGCCGACGCGCAGGCCGTTCTCGGTCCACGCGGTCCTCTACTGCGAGCTGGATCCGCCGCGCGAGCGGCTGTGGCGCGTGCGCGCGTTCTTCGACCTGTACGACGCGGCCGTGCAGGTCGGCGTCCTGCCCTCGCACGGCGGCGTGGGCGAGCGCGCGCTGATGCTCCTGCGGGGCTTCGGATTGCGCGCGCGCGGCTGAGCCGGGAGGATGGCCGCGATGGCCGACGCGTACGACTCGCTCGGCAGGGGCTACGGGGCGGGCCGGCGGCCGGACCCGCGGATCGCGGACGCCATCTGGGCGGCGCTCGGCGACGCGCGCACGGTCCTGAACGTCGGGGCCGGGACCGGCAACTACGAGCCGCCGGATCGCGACGTCGTGGCCGTCGAGCCCAGCGCGGTGATGCGCGCCCAGCGTCCCGCCGGATCCGCGCCGTGCGTGACGGCCTACGCGGAGGCGCTGCCGTTCGCCGACGACAGCTTCGACGCGGTGCTCACCGTGCTGTCCGACCACCACTGGCGCGACAACGCGGGCGGGCTGCGCGAGTGCGCGCGGGTGGGCCGGCGGGTCGTGCTGTTCAACTGGGAGAACGCGCGGACGGAGACGTTCTGGCTCGTGCGCGACTACGTGCCGGAGTTCGCCGCGGTGGCCGGCGCGCATCGGTCGCTGGCCGAGCGCGCCGCCGAGTGCCTGGCGCCCGACGCGCGCGTCGCGCCGCTGCCGATCCCGTGGGACTGCGAGGACGCGTTCTTCCACGCGTTCTGGCGCCGGCCGGCGGCCTACCTGCGGCCGCAGGTGCGCGCGGCGACGTCGGTGTGGGCGCGGCTGGGCCGCGACGTCGAGGAGCGGGCGGTCGCGGCGCTCGAGGCCGACCTGGCCTCCGGCGCGTGGGCGGCGCGCAACGCCGGCATCATGGACCTGGACGCGTGCGACGTCGGCGCGCGGCTCGTCGTGGCCGAGACGGCGGGCGGCCAGGCGTGAGCGAGGGCGACCCCGTCGCCGACCAGGTCGAGCCGCCGCGGTCCGGCGGGCTCTACGGCACCGTCCTGGTGCTGGCGGTGATCATCGCGCTGACGAAGTCCGGCAAGGCGTCGCCGGAGGTCGTGCTCGGCGGCGTCCTGATCACCAGCCTGGTGTTTTTCGTCGTGCACGTCTACGCCGACACGCTCGCCGCGCGCGTCCGCTACCCCGACCGCCCCTGGCTGCAGCTCGCGCGCCACCACGCCCAGCACGAGTCGCCGATCCTCGGGGCGGCGATCCCGCCGTCGGTCCCGCTGCTGCTCGGCGTCGCCGGCGTCCTCTCCCGCCAGGCGGCGGGCTGGTGCGCGATCGCGGTCGGCCTCTTCAGCCTCTTCGCCTGGGGCGTCGCCCTCGGCCGCGCCCTCGGCTACCGCCACGGCGGCGCCCTGGCGATCGGCCTGCTCAACGTGGCGCTGGGCGGGTTGATGGTGGGGTTGAAGGTGCTGGTGCACTAGTTGAGGACGATCCCGCCGCGGGCGCGGACGGCCTGGGCCGCCAGCGGCAGGTCCGGGAAGAACGGCGTCCAGCGGAGGTCGAGCTTCTCCAGCGACTCGGGCAGCGGCGGCAGGTCGCGCAGCGGGTTGGCGCGGAGGTCGAGGACGCGGAGGTGGGGGAGGTCGAAGAGCGTCGGCGGCAGCGTCGTGAGCGCGTTGTCGCGGAGGTCGAGGACGCGGAGCTCGCCGAGGCGGCCGATCGTGGGCGGGAGGGACGTGAGGCCGTTGCCGCGCGTGTGGAGCTCGCGTAGGGCGTGGAGGTCGCCGATCGTGTCCGGGAGCGAGGCAAGGGCATTGCCTTGGATGCGGAGCTCGATCAGCGCCGCCAGCTCGCCGATCCACGCCGGCAGTGCGTCCAGGTTGTTGTCGTCGATCCCGAGGTAGCGCAGCCCGCGCAGCGCGCGGACGCCGTCGGGCACGGCTGTCAGCGCGTTGTCGCCCAGGTACAGGATGTCGAGGGCGCTGAGGCGCGCGAGCTCCTGCGGCACGGACGTCAGACGGTTGTGCGCGGCGTCGAGCGTCGTCAGGCCGGTGAGCCGCCCGACGTCGGCGGGCAGCTCCGTCAGCTCCATGTCGGCCACGACCAGGCGGCGCAGCTCGGCCCGCTCCCACACCGCGTCCGGGATGACCCGCGCGCCCCGCAGGTCGAGCGCCGTCATCGCGCGACGACGTCGAGCGTGCCGTCCATCCCCGGGTGCAGCGTGCACTCGTACTTGATGGTCCCGGCCTTCGTCGGCGTGAACGAGAACGTGCCGTCCTTGCCGAACGTCTTGGACGCGAACGACGCGCCGCTGTCGGCCTTGACGTCGTGCGGGACGCCCTCGTAGTTCTTCCACGTCACCTTCTGGCCGACCGCGACCTGGGCGTGGTCGGGGTGGAAGCGCAGGCTCTTCATCCCGATCGTGTCGCCGGCGGCGAGCGTCTGCGCCTCGCCACCGCCGCCGCCACCGCAGCCGGCGGCCAGCGCGGCGCTCGAGCAGCACGTCAGGACCAGGAGGCGCACCGTCACCGCCCAGACCCTACGAGACGTCGATCAGCACCGGCGCGTGATCGGAGAGCGGCCCCGCGTCCAGGACGCGAGGCGGCGCCACCGGCCGCAGCCCGGCACCGCGCGCGAGGAACCGGTCGATCCGGTGCCCGCCCAGATCGGTGAACCCCGGCACGTCCGGGTCCGGGACGTTGGCGTCGCCACCCAGCAGCGCGGGCGCGTCGCCCGCCCACCGCGCGAGCACCTCGCCGCACCGCACCATGTCCGCGCGCGCCTTGTCCTTCGGGTTGGCCGTCGCGTGGACGTTGCCGACCCACACGCCCGCGTCGCGCAGCGCGACCGCGTGCAGCCACCGGCGCTCGGGCAGGACCCGCAGCCGCTGCGACGCGTGCCGCGCCACGCCGTCGAACGCGGTCCGGACCAGGATCGCGTTCGCGCCGCCGCCGTTGGACTTGATGAGGTCCGGGCGCCGCTCGGCCACCCAGCGCCGCGCCGCCAGCCCGAGGTTGCGCGACGTCAGGACGGCCCGCGCGTCGGCGTCGCAGGCGCTCGCCAGCGGTCCCGGCCACCACGGCGGGACCTCCTGCAGCAGCGCGACGTCCCAGGCCCAACCGGCGAGCGCGGCGCTGAACTCGGGCAGCAGCGCGTGGCGGGTATCAGGGACCGAACGCCCGTGAAAGAGGTTCCAGGTGAGGACGCGCATCGCGGCCTATGATGCCCGCCTCCCATGCGCCACCTGCTGACCGGAACCGAGCTGACGACCGACGACCTGCACGCGATCCTGGACCGCGCCGCCGCGCTGAAGCTCGCGCCGCGCGCCAGCGACGCGCTCGCGGGCCGCACGGTCGCGCTGATCTTCCAGAAGCCGTCGACGCGCACGCGCGTCTCGTTCGAGGCCGGGATCGTCGAGATGGGCGGTCATCCGCTCGTCATCCGCGAGGGCGATCTCCAGCTCGGCCGCGGCGAGTCCCTGCGCGACACCGCGCGCGTGCTCGGGCGCCACGTCGCGGCGGTCGGCGTCCGGACGCACGCCGACAGCGAGTTGGAGGGGTTGGCCGCCGAGGACCAGCTCCCGGTCTTCAACATGCTCACCCAGAACGCGCACCCGTGCCAGGTGCTGGCCGACCTGCTGACGATGCGCGAGGCGTTCGGCGAGCTCGACGGGCGCAAGTTGGTGTACGTGGGCGACGGCAACAACATGGCGCGCTCGCTGTACGAGATGGGGCGGACCGCGGGCCTCGAGGTCGTGCTCTCCACGCCGCCGGAGTTCTCGCTGGACGGCGTGCCGTCGGTGGCCGACCCCTACGCGGCGGTCGCCGGCGCCAACGCGATCTACACCGACGTGTGGGTCTCGATGGGCGACGAGGACACCGCCGACGCGCGCCGCGCCGCGCTCGGCCCGTACCGGATCGACGACGCGCTGCTGGACGCGGCGGCACCGGGCGCGATCGCCCTGCACTGCCTGCCCGCGCACCCGGGCGAGGAGATCACCGAGTCGGTGCTCTACGGCCATCGCCAGGCGATCTGGGAGCAGGCGGAGAACCGGCGCCACGCCCAGAAGGCCATGTTGGAGTGGTTGCTCGCCGCCTGAGCCCCGCAGGGGGCACGGGGCGAGCCGTCGCCGGTGGGTCGGTGTGTGGGTCCCGGCGACGGCCCGCTGGTCCCGTGGCTGGACCCGGTGGGGATGTCGCACGCACTGCAACGCGGTGCGTCGCGGGAACTTGCGCGAACTGCGCCACCCGGACCTGGGTAGGGTCGGCGCGAAGACCCATGCCGCACCCCGAGAAGCCTCGATGAGCGAGTCCTACACCTTGGTCCCGATCGGCCACGTGGCCGGCGGCCGCGACGAGGTCCGGGACGACGACTGGGGCCGCGAGCGCGCGCAGATCGTGCTGGACGCGTCGCGGTTCGACGCCGAGGCGCTGGCCGGCCTGGACGCGTTCTCGCACCTCGAGGTCGTCTACCTCTTCGACCGCGTGGACCCGGCGCGCGTCGAGCGCGCCGCGCGCCACCCGCGCGGGAACGAGGCGTGGCCGCGCGTCGGGATCTTCGCCCAGCGTGCGAAGGACCGGCCGAACCGGCTGGGCGTGTCGCGCTGCCGCCTGCTCGGCGTCGAGGGCCTGCGGGTCGCGGTCGCCGGGCTCGACGCCGTGGACGGCACCCCGGTCCTCGACATCAAGCCCTACATGAACGAGTTCGCCCCCCAGGGGCCGGTCCACCAGCCGGCCTGGTCGAGCGAGCTGATGGCCGGCTACTGGTAGCTCGTCATCACGTCGTCAGCGCCTCGACGAGCGCGTCCGGCCCCTCGCGCTCCAGCACGCGCGCCTGGCCCAGGGCCCGGAGGTAGTCGGCGGAGGTCAGCAGCGGGTCGGCGACGACGAGCCACGGCGCCGACGGCCACGTCAGGCCGGTCGCGGCCGCCAGGCGGCGCGCGTAGCGCTCGCGCAGCGCGGGGTTCGGCCCGGCGTCGAGAAGGTCGAGGTCGTGCAGCAGCGAGGTGGCGAGGTGGCGTGCCCGCAGGCGCGCCTGCGCGGCTCGGTGTTCCTGTAGGCGTCGGTCGTCGATCCCGTCGGTGGCGTGGGCCTCCAGCGCGAAGGCGAGCGCCTCGGCGTGCGCGCGGTCGGTCAGGTGGCGGCCCTCGAACGGCGCGTCCGGCGGGCGGTGGGCGAGGTGGATCGCGTGGCCGGCCTCGTGGAAGAGCGCTTCGAGGTCGGCGAGGCCGCCGCGCGGCGCGACCACGAGGTGGACGTCGTCGGGGACGTGGATCGCCGCGCAGAACGCGCGCGGCGACTTGCCGGCGCGCGGCGCCGCGTCGAGCGTGAAGCCGGTGGCCGGGAGGCCGAGCGCGTCCAGCCGTTGTTGGAGGTGTCGGACGGGGTCGGCGGGGAGGACGGCGTCGGCCCACGCGGCGCGGCGGACGCGGGGGAGGTCGAAGCGCGCGGTGGGCGCCCCGGCGTCGCCGCCGTCCAGCGCGGGCGGCTCGGTCGCGCGCAGCAGCGCCTCGGCCTCGGCGGCCAGCGCGCCCGGGTCGCGGCCGTGGATGGCGGTCAGCAGCGCGCGCGGCGACGGCCAGCCCAGCGCGCGGGCCTCGGCGCGGACGCGCTCCAGGCCCTCGGCGGCCAGCGGCGTGAGCTGGCGGGCGACGACGTCGAGCCGCTGCTCCTCGAGCGCGACGCGCGCGCCGAGGTCCGGCTCGGCGGCCAGCCGCGCGGCGACGTCCGCCAGCCCCTCCCGCGCCTCGATCCGCGCGCGCTCCGCGTCGGTGCGCGCGGTCGCGCGGCCGATCCGCGCCTCGACCGCGAAGCGCAGGAGCCGGCGCGCGCCGTCACCCGCGCCGTCGCGCTCGGCCTCCTCGGCGGCCGCGGCGCGCAGGCCGTCGATCGCCGCGTCGTCGTAGGCGGCGGCGTGGTGGGCGTACAGCGACTCGGGGTCCCAGGCGCCGTCCAGGCCCGCGAAGCGCCGGTGATGGGCGCGGTTGAGGGCGGTCGCGAACGCCTGCGCCCGCGCCCGGTAGGCGTCGAGGTCCATGGCGGTGCCATCCTAAGACGCGTGACCCCCGACACCACGACCACCGCCGCCCGCCCGCCACGCCCTCAGCGCGGCGACGAGCTGGAGCTCACCATCGAGTCGCTCGCGTTCGGCGGTGCCGGCGTCGCGCGCTGGGGCGAGGGCGAGCACGGCTGGGTCGTGTTCGTCCGCGAGGCGCTGCCCGGCGACACGGTCCGGGCGGTCGTCACCAAGCGCAAGCGCCACTACGGCGAGGCGCGGCTGCTGGAGGTCGTCACGCCGTCGCCGGATCGCGTCGAGCCGCTCGCCGACCATCCGGGCGCGCCCTGGCAGGTGCTGCCCTACGAGAAGCAGCTGGCGATCAAGAGCCAGCAGGTCGACGAGGCGCTGCGCCGGCTCGGGCATCTGGACGGCTTCGAGCTTCTGCCGATCGTCCCGGCGCAGGAGCTGTGGCGCTACCGCAACAAGCTGGAGTTCTCGTTCGGGACCGATCGCGAGAGCGGTGAGCTGATCTGCGGGTTCCACGCGCCGGGGTCGTGGGAGGACATCGTCCCGGTCGAGGACTGCCTGCTGCAGAGCGAGCGCGGCAACGAGGCGCGGCGCGCGGTGCTGGCGTGGGCGCGCGCGCAGGGCTACAGCGCCTACGACCGGCGCACGCAGCTCGGCGCGTTGCGCAACCTCGTCATTCGCGAAGGGCGGCGCACCGGTGAGCTGCAGGTGCGCCTGGTCGTCAGCGAGGGCGTCGAGATCGAGGACGCCGGGTCGCTGCACGCCGCGGTGGGCGCCGACTCGCTGCTGGTGACCGAGATCGACAAGGCGGGCGAGACGACGGCGGGCGGGACGACGTCGCTGCTGGCGGGCGAGCCGACGATCGCCGAGGAGCTGTCGGGCCTGCGCTTCCGGCTCAGCGGTCAGGCGTTCTTCCAGACGAACACCGAGATGGCTGAGAAGCTGTACGCGGTCGCCGCCGGCGCCGCGGGGCTGCAGGGCTGGGAGCGCGTGTACGACCTCTTCTGCGGGATCGGCACGATCGGCCTGTCGCTGGCGCCGAAGTCCGGGGAGGTCTGGGGCCTGGAGATCGTGGAGGAGGCGATCGCCGACGCGATCGGCAACGCCAAGGCCAACGACATCTCCAACGTGCGGTTCTTCGCCGGCGACGTGCGCCTGGCGCTGCGCGACCTGGTGGAGAAGGCGGGCCGGCCGGACGTCATCGTGGTCGATCCGCCGCGCGCGGGCCTGTCGCAGAAGGTCGTGCGCCGGATCCTCGAGGCGTCGCCCAAGCGCGTGGTCTACGTCTCCTGCAACCCGACGACGCTGGCGCCCAACGCCGCGCAGATGGTTGAGGCCGGCTACGTGCTCAAGACCGTGCAACCGGTGGACATGTTCCCGCAGACGCCGCACATCGAGTGCGTGGCGCTGCTGGAGCGCGGCGAGTAGCCGCGCGCGCTGGCTAGTGCCCGACCGTCTTGTAGGAGATGGTCTCGCAGCCTGAGATCTTGTAGACCTTCTTGGCGCGGTGGGAGATGAAGAGCGTGTCCCTGCCGCTGCCGCAGTTGATGCTGCCGTGGCCGTAGTGGGCGTGGATCGTGTCGTTGCCGGCGCCGGCGTCGATGTAGTTCGTCCCGTGCGACGCGTAGATGAACTCGTTGCCCGCGCCGCCGTGGAGGTGGTCGACCTGGGACGTCGGCTGGCCACCGGGCTTGTAGTCGCCCCAGATGACGTCGTTGCCGCCCGCGCCCCAGATGTCGTCGTTGCCGTGGCCGCCGAGGAGCTCGTCGTTCCTGCTGGTGCCGTGCATGGCGGAGCTCTCGTCCTGCTTGTGCATCTGCAGCGCGCCGTCGATCTTCGGCCAGCCGTCGTGGCTGGTGCTGGCGGCGGCGCCGGTGGCGATCGGCAGCGCGAGCGCGACGGCGAGGACGGGCAGGCGGAGGCTCATGAGGATCATGAGCGCGGCACCCTATCCGACGGTCCGGGGTACTTTGGGGTCCATGCTGCCTCCACGCCTGCGCACGTCGCGGCTGCTGCTGCGCGAGTTCCGGCCCGCGGACGTCGAGCCGCACGCCGCGGCGTCGCGCGACGCCGCCGCTCAGCGGTTCCTCGGCGGCGTCAAGACGCCGTACGAGGCGTTCACGAACCTCGCGACGCACGCCGGTCACTGGTCGCTGCGCGGCTATGGCGGGTGGGTCGTCGAGCGGCTGGAGGACAGCGCGTACCTCGGGCGCGTCGGGCTGTTCGGTCCGGAGGGCTGGCCGGGCGTCGAGGTGGGGTGGAAGCTCGCGCCGGAGGCCTGGGGCAACGGCTACGCGACCGAGGCCGCCGCCGCGGCGATGGGCTGGGCCTGGACCGCGCTCGGGCTGCCCGAGCTGATCTCGCTGATCGTGCCCGAGAACGCGCCGTCGCAGCGCGTGGCGACGCGGCTCGGGGAGGTCAACACCGGCCCGATCGAGACGCCGTTCGGGACCGCCGACCGCTGGCGGATCAGGCGGCCGGAGGGGGACGCGCCGTGGGCGTTCCGGGACGCGACGATCGACGACGCGCCACGACTGGCCGCGCTGCTCCGTGCATCGATGGAGGGCTTCCGCGCGTTCTCCCCGCCCGGCTGGGAGCCACCGCACACGCCGGACTCCGAGCTGGCCGGGATGCTCGCCGACCCCGCACCCCGCTGCATCCTCTCCGAGCCCGGCGGCGTCCTGGCCGGCCACGTCGCCTGGCGCCCCTCGATCGGCGCCCGACGAGGACCACAGGACCCGAACACCGCCTACCTCGGCCAGATCTACGTGGAACCCGCCTGGTGGGGGACCGAGCTCGCCACCAAGTTGATGTCCTTCGCCTTCGACGGAGCCCGCGCCACCGGCTTCAAGAACATGACCCTGATCACCCCGGCCTTCCAAGGCCGCGCCCGCCGCTTCTACGAACGCCTCGGCTTCACGACGACGGGCCCACCCACCGACGACGAGCGCTTCGGAATGCCGACGGTGGAGTACGCGATCGCGTTGTAGGGCTACTTCGGCGCGCGCGCCGCGCCCGCGCTACCGGTCCTTCTTCAGCCAGTCCGCCAACTGCTCCGTCGCCCCGCCCACCGCGTCGCCCGCGTCCTTGAACACGTTGCGGAAGCGGTCGGCGTAGTGGGCGGCCGCCTCGCCGGCCTCGTAGCGGGCGCTTGCCTCTTCGCCGCGCTTCAGGTAGGAGCCGTCCACGATGCGGTCGTAGTCGCCGGAGCGGACCCAGGACATCAGCTCCTGCGCGCGGCGGACGGGCAGTGGGTGGGTCAGGTTCAGGTCGACGAACATGCGGGACAGGCGGTCGATGCCGGTGCCGCCGGTCTCGAAGTCGTGGGCCTGGGCCATGAACTGGTCGAGGTCCAGCTCGTCCGCCTCGGCGCCGGCGGCCAGGATCATCAGCGTCCGGCAGACCGCGGTCGGGTCGCGCGTGACGAGCGCGGCGGCGCGGTCGCAGGACAGCTCGGCCGCGCGGTACCACTCCATCAACGCGCGCCGGACCGCGATCAGCGGGAGGCCGCCGACGACCGGGATGGGCAGCGAGTTCCCCATCCGCAGCAGGATCACCAGGGCGGTGTGGTAGACGACGTGCTCGCCCAGGACGTGGCCCGCCTCGTGCGCGAGCACCGCGCGCCGCTCCGCGATCCCGAGCAGCCGGACCAGCTCGCTGTTGACCACGACGATCGGCCGCCCCGCGCCGATGGTCGAGGCGTTGGCGACCGGGAACTGCGTGATGTACAGCTCGGGCACGTCGTCGAGGTCCAGCGTCCGAAAGACCTGGTTGTGCAGGTTCCACGTGTCCGCCAGCTGCGCCGGCCCCAGTCGGACCGACGACCCCAGGTACGCGGCCCGCAGCGCCCGCTCGTACCCGAGCTCGATCAGCTTGCGCACCACCTGATCGAGCCCGGGGATCGACGCGAGCGCCGCGGTCGCCGCCCGGTCGGCGGGATGCTCGAAGGCCCGCGGCGAGATGCCCTTGAGCTGGTAGCCGTCGACCGGGAGGGAGCTCATGCGAGCGATGATGTCACGCCGCGGCCATCACCGGTGCAGCATCCTGCGCGTTGTCGTCCGCCGGACGCGCCTCGGCGCGGCCCAGCGCGAGCACGAACCCGACCCCCAGCGCCGACAGGACGCCGCACCCGATCGCCACGCCCTCGAACGCGCCGCCGGTCTCGGCGGGCGTCGGCGCGCCGACCGCGCTCAGGAACGCGCTGCCCAGCGTCGCCACGCCCAGCGCGAAGCCGAGCATGTTGATGGTGTTGAACAGCCCCGACGCGTCGTGGGCCTGCGCCGGCGCGACGCCCGCGATCGACCGCGTGATGACCTGCGAGTAGCCCGCGCCGAACCCCGCGCCCGCCACCAGCAGGAGCGGGAGCGCCTCGGCGTCGCTCCAGTGACCGCCGCCCGTCGCCAGCCCCAGGCCCACGTAGCCGAGCGCGCTCAGCGCCAGCCCCGCCGGCGCCAGCCGCCGCCCGACCGCGGGCGCTAGCGCCGGCACGGTCAGCGACGTGATCGCGAAGCCGACCGCGTAGGGCGCGAACGTCAGCCCCGCCCGCAGCGGCGAGTCGCCCAGCCCCTGCTGCAGATGGAGCGTCAGCGTGAACAGGAACCCGCCGTAGGCGACCATCACCGCCGTCGTCGACGCCATCCCGAGGCCGAACCGCGGCGCGGCCAGCAGCCGGACGTCGGCGACCGGCGCGCCGCCCCCGGCGATCAGCCGCCGCAGGTGCAGCCCGAGCACGACCCCGGTCGGGACCGCCGCCGCCAGGCACGCCCACGTCCACCACGCCCAGCCGACCTGGTGGCCGAAGACCAGCGGGACCATCACCAAGATGATGGTGTCGGTCATCAGCGCGACGCCGAGCCAGTCCATCCGGCGCCCGCTCGGCCGCTTGGTGACCGGCAGCAGCCGCGGGCCGATCGCCAGCAGCGCCAGGCCGACCGGCACGTTGATGAGGAACACCGGCCGCCACGAGGCGCCGAGCAGATCCAGATCGACGAGCGCGCCGCCGAGCACCTGGCCGACCACGACGCCGGCCGAGACGACGGTCGCCAGCAGCGCCATCGCCTTCATCCGCGCCGCGCCGTCGTACTGGAGCTGGATCACGGTCATGACCTGCGGGCCCATCGCGGCGGCCGCGACGCCCTGGCCGATCCGCGCGGCGATCAGGACCGGCGTCGCCCACGCCAGCCCGGCGAGCAGCGACATGAAGGTGAACCCGGCCAGTCCGGAGAGGAACAGCCGGCGGTGGCCGTGGTCGTCGCCGAGCCGCGCGCCGGTGATCAGCAGCGCGGCGTAGGCGAGCGCGTAGCCGGAGATGACGAGCTGCAGCGCGGCGCCGGAGACGCCGACGTCGGCCTGGATCGCGGGGCCGGCGACGTTGACGATCGCGGTGTCGAGCGACGCCATGAACGTCCCGCACAGCAGGACGGCCAGCGCGGCGCGGCCGGGGGTCTTGGGGATGGGAGGAGTCATGGCCGGCAGCCTGCCGCCGCCGCGGCGCCCTCGCGATTCCCTGGGAGGTAATGCCCGTGACTCCCGCGCCGCGTTGGGTAGGTTCCGGGCCATGCGCGCCGCGACCGTCCGCGACGGCGAGATCGTCGTCGAAGACCACACCGACCCCACGCCCGGCCACGGCGAGGTCCTGATCCAGGTCCGCGCCGCGGGCCTCAACGGGGCCGACATGATGCAGAAGCGCGGGTTCTACCCCGCGCCGCCGGGCTGGCCGCAGGACATCCCGGGCCTGGACGTCGCCGGCGAGGTCGTCGCCGCCGGCCCGGACGCGACGCGCTTCGCCGCCGGCGACCGCGTCATGGGCTTCGTCGGCGGCGGCGGCCAGGGCGAGCTGCTCACGGTCCACGAGCGCCTGCTGATGCCCGTCCCCGAGGTGCTGACCTGGCCGCAGGCCGGCGGCTTCTCGGAGGTCTTCACGACCGCGCACGACGCGCTCTTCACCCAAGGCGAGCTGAAGCTCGGCGAGCGCCTGCTCGTCCACGGCGCGGCCGGCGGCGTCGGAACCGCCGCGGTCCAGCTCGGCCGCGCGGCCGGCGCGGAAGTCGTCGCGTCGGTCCGCAACGCCGACCACCACGACGCGGTCGCCGGCCTCGGCGCGGACACGGTCGTCCTCCCCGACGAGGTCTCCGGCACCTTCGACGTCATCCTGGAGCTCGTCGGCGCGCCCAACCTCCCAGAGAACGTCAAGTCCATCAACATGCTCGGGCGCATCGTCGTCATCGGGATCGCGGCCGGCGCGAAGGGCGAGCTGAACCTCGGCGCGCTGATGGGCAAGCGCGGCCGCGTCATGGCGTCGATGCTCCGCGGCCGTCCGTTCGAGGAGAAGGCGATCGCCGCGCGGCTGGTCGAGCGCCACGTCATCCCGCTCGTCGAACGCGGCGTGGTCGAGGTCCCGATCGCCGAGACGCTCCCGCTCGAACGCGCGCCCGAGGCCTACGAGCGGTTCGCCGCCGGCGGCAAGCTCGGCAAGATCGTCCTGACGATGGGCGACTGAGGAGGCAAGGCCATCATGAACGCCGTCGAGCGCCTCTGGCGCGCGCTGCGCAAGGGCGACTTCGACCTCGCCCTCGACCAGCTGCACGAGCACGCCGTCGTCCGCTGGCCGCACAGCGGCGACCGCTTCGACCGCGCGATCGACTACGTCACCGGCCACCGCCTGCACGGCGGCCGCACGCGCATCGACATCCGCGGCGTGACCGCCGAGAACAAGCAGGTGACGGTCTGGGCCGTGATCGACGACGCGGACGGCGTCTGGCACGTCGGCGGCTTCTACGAGCTGCGCGACGGGCTCATCATCCAGGGCGTCGAGCTCTTCGCCCGCGAAGGCGACTACCCGCCGCTGGGGCGATCCTCCGGGCCGCCCGCCCGCGCCTGACGGTCGCCGGCGCGCTTCACGTGCGGGCGCACGCTGCCGCTGCGCCGGCGACGTCAGCCACGAGCGTGCGGGCCGCAGGATCGCCCCAGTCCAGGGCTAGAGCGCGCCCTCGTCCTCGTCGCCCTCCGCCGGCGCCAGCTCGGCGAGGTGGATGCTGCACAGCGTTGGGCCGCCGCGCTCCAGCGCCAGCTCCAGCTCGCGGGGCGTCAGCTTCGCGCCGCAGTCCTCGCAGCGCTCGCCCGCGGTCTCCAGGGTGTGCTCTTCGAGGTCCATGCCACCGAGGCTACGCCTCGTTCGTGGCCCGGAGCAACGCCGGCAGGCGATCGGCGTTGACCAGGAAGTAGGCCGCCGCCGACAGCGGGAGGACCGGGATCGCGCGATCCAGCCACACCTTCAGGACGATCGCAACGACCGCTGCGATCCACAGCCCGAACGCCGTCGCCCGCGGCCGGAGGCCGTAGCGCCGCACGTAGACGAGGAACACGCCGGCGAAGACCGCGTCGGAGATCCCCAGGCGACCCGCCGGCAGGTGCGTCCCCCAGTCCGGCATCTCCAGCGACAGCGGGTCGCCGCGCTGCGTGATCCCGGCGTTGCCGAGCGTCTCGGACGGTCCGCCCGCGAACGTCGAGATGACGTCGACGACCGCGACGAAGATCGGCAGCGCGATCGCCAGCGACGGCGCGAGCAGCCCGACCGCGAAGATCGCGCCGAACGCCGCGTAGCCGACGGCCTCGGTCGGCGTGGCCGCCGCGCCGAGGTCCGCGACGTTGAAGCCGGCGACCAGCAGCAGCGCGCCGGCCGTGAACAGCCACAGCAGCGGCGGCGAGTCCGACAGCGGGATGATCGACGCCATCAACGCATAGGTGAACGCCGCGCCGACGCTGAACGCCACCACGATGGAGGTGTCGACGTCGCTGATGATCGGAAGCGAGGGCGCCAGCAGGAAGTACGCCTGCGCGGCGACCCCGACGCCTAGTACGGCGGCAAGTCCGCGTACCACTCGCCCAGGACCCGGAAGGCGGACCAGAAGGCCCGCTTGGCGTCC
Source organism: Baekduia sp. (assembly GCA_036518975.1). Classification (GTDB taxonomy): domain Bacteria; phylum Actinomycetota; class Thermoleophilia; order Solirubrobacterales; family Solirubrobacteraceae; genus Baekduia. The sequence continues at coordinate 6,030 of DATDMD010000091.1, read as the reverse complement.
TCCTCGTCGAGGCACTCGTCGATGTTGGGGGTGACGATCGCGTCGATCGACGGCGTCAGCTGCTGGCGCGCGCCCGGCACATAGTCGAGCGGCTTGGCCAGCGGCACGTCGAGGTCGTTCAGCGCGGTGAGCGCGTCCTCGCCCATCACCACCACGAGCTTGGGCTGGACGATCGCCAGCTCCTCGACGACGCGCGCGACGCACGCCGGGTCGGCGAGCGACGGGTCGCCGACCGGGCACTTCACGCACAGCGTCCCGTAGACGGCCAGCGGGTCGACCTGCAGGCGCTTGAGCGCCTTCATCAGCGCCGTGCCGGAGCGGCCGTAGAAGGCGACGCCCTCCTCGACCTCCGACGGCATCGGCGCGTGCTTGAGCAGGAAGACGTCGGCCTGCGGGTGGCCGGACCCCAGGACGGGCATGATCCCGCCGCGCGGGCAGGAGTCGCACCCCTGGATGTCCCGGGTCAGGCTGTTGAGTTCGCGGATGGCGCGCTCGAGGTACTTCTCACGGATCTCGTCGTCAGTCGCGGGCATGGACGATCCGAGATTCGACGGTCCCGGAGGTGGCCCCTGCGGCTGCATCAGCCCTTGCGTGCGGCTCGGCGGATCCGGCGATCCCGGCGGGCGCGGCGCGCGGCCTTCGGGGTCGCCCGGGTCTCCAGGAACTTCAGCGCCTGGACGTACAGCAGCGTGCCCGACTTGGTGTGGATCTCGGCGTGGCGCAGGGACTCGAGGAACTCGTCGGGCCCGTCGAAGTCGCGCATCCTGATCCGGACCGAGCCGAGGCCGGCGGCGACGTGCGAGTCGCTCCCGGCGCCGCGGACGATCTGGTACTTGGCCGCGAACCGCTGGGCCTCCTCGTTGAAGGAGCCGATCGCGACGCGCGGGTTGTACACCTCGATCGCGTCCACGTCGTCGAGGATCTTCAGCAGGTGCTCGTAGTCGGGGACCGCGTGCATGCGGTCGAACGGGTGCGGGACGTAGACGAGGCCGCCCTGGCGCTTGATCTCGGCGACCGTCTCCTCGAGCGTCAGGCCGCGCGGGATCTTCTCGGTCAGGAACAGGCCGATGACCTCGCCCTGCGACGCGGTCTTGACCTCCTCGCCGACGATGATCTTCACGCCGAAGTCCACCGCTTTGGCCTGCGCCTCGAACGCGCCGGAGACCTCGTTGTGGTCGGTCACCGCGATCGCGCCCAGGCCCTGCTCGCGCGCGGTGGCCAGCAGGTGCTCGACCGGCGTTGCGCAGTCGCCGCTGTGGTCGGTGTGCATGTGGAGGTCGACGTCGATGAGGCGCCGGTCCTTGATGCGGTCCCAGATCGTGGGGTCGCCGTCGAGGTCGTGGCGGCGGTCGACGACCTCGGCGTAGCTGTCCTCGACCTCGTCGGCCAGCGTCGACCAGGTGCGCGGCGCGGGGCGGTTCGCGAGGAGCCTGTGGCGCAGGTCGGCGTCCTCGATCAGGCGGCGCAGCTGGGCGGCGAGGACGTCGACGTCGCCGGGCTCGAAGAGCAGGCCGCCGGCGTCCGCGAGCTCCTCGTAGATCGGCAGGCGCGAGAGGATCGGGATCGCGCCCGCGGCCGTCGCTCGGGTGACCAGCGCCGGCGCCGGGAGCGCGCCGGCCGAGGCGCAGACCAGGACGTCGGCGGCGGCGAGCGCGGCGTCCTCGGCGTCGGGCTCGGCCGCGTCGGCGAAGCGCACGCGCTCGCGCAGCTCGGCCCGCAGCGGGGTGGAGGACGACGGGCCCTGCGCGGAGACGACGGTCGCCTCCCACGGCAGGTCGGTGCCGAGGCGGCGCAGCGCGCGGAGGAAGAGGCGGAGCGCGGGGCGCTCCTCGACGTCGACGAAGACGAGGCGCAGCGGGTCGCCGGGTGCGCGCTCGACCCGCGGCGTGAGCGCGGGGTCGACGCCGGGGCGCGCGAGCTCGTAGGTCGCCGGGAAGAAGCGGTTGAGCAGCTGCTCGGTGGCGCCGTAGGCGGCCTGCCGGGCGTCGAGGCGGCCGAAGACGAGCGTGACGAGCTTGCGCGCGACCTGCGTGGCGACGACCCGCTCGGCCGGAGCGTGGAACGTCCCGACGTTCAGCGCGCGCGAGTGCCGCAGCGCGACCGAGGAGACCGACGGCGCGAACGGCTCGTGGACGTGGCAGATGTCGAAGGCGGAGACGAGGAGCAGCTCCTCGACCGTGCGGGCGACGTCGATCGGGACGGCGGGGCGCCGGCGGCCGAGCGAATTGGTCGCGCCGTTGCCGTTCCCGCCCGGGATCGGCAGGACCTCGCCGACGGCCAGGACGCGGACCTCACCGGGCTCGCCGAGGACGTCGCCGTTGCGGATCGCACGTCGCGTGAGCCGAACCGCCTCCTCGTCACGCGAGGGAGCCGCGACGACGACCCGATGCCCGCGCGCGGTGAGCTCTTCGCTCAGGCGGGCGACGTACGTGTTGACCTCGTGCCGGTCTTCCCATGGGTAGGGCGTGACCTGGACGATCGCCAGCGGATCCACGAGGCTCAGCATAGGGGACGGTTTGGCGCGGGCGTTGTTGGCGTTCAGCGCGGGGGCTTGTGGTGAGCAGGGCGGGCTCTTGTGGCGAGCAGCGCGGGCGTTGATCGTGCTTTGCGGCGGGGTCTGCTTCGCATCTAGGGCGTGAGGCAGTATCGGTGGTGCTCCGCGCCGTCGGCGTGCCTCGGCCGCCCTGGGCAGGCGTTCTGGGAGGGGATCGCGGCACGGCCCGAGGTCGTTCGTAGCGCGTAGCCCTATACGGGCCACTGGATACGAATGACCCGCCTCCGGGAGGTCAGTTGCAGTTTGGTGCTCCATACGAGCACCTATGTGCAACTGACCGACCCGTGGGGAGGTCAACGGTGTTTTTGGGTCCTATACGAACCCAAAAACGCCGTTGACCCTCGCGGTCGCGGCGATCCGGCCCCGAACCCGCCCCGGAAGCACCCAAGGGACGAGCCACACCGGCAGCGCGGAGCGCCACCCCAACTGCCTCGCCCTAGATGCGAAGCAGACCCCGCCCCAAAGCACCACCAACGCCCGCGCTGCTCGCCACAAGCGCCAGACCGTCCCTAAGCGCCGCCCCGCACCGCCAACAGCGCCTCGTCGATCACCGCCGCATACGGCGACGACCGCACATCCACCTCCGCCCCCCGCGCCAGCAGCACGAACGCCAAGACGTCATACGGCGCCGCCACCGGCCGGAACCCCCGCGCGCTCGACTCCGCTGCCAGCCGCGCCAGGAACTCCACCGCCCACGCCTCCGCCCCCGCGTAGAACGGCCCGATCTCCTCCAGCGTCGTCACCCCCGCCCGCAGCAGGAGGTAGACCAGGAAGTCCAGCTGCCCCGGCTCCGCCGTCGCGGCCAACCCGGCACCGAGCGCCCGCTCCGTCCACGCGGCGGCCAGCCCGCTCTCGCGCAGGTAGGCCTCGACCGACAGCAGGTCGACGTCGGCCGACAGGTCGCCGCGCTGGACCTCCTCGGTGTACGTCGCCTCCAGCGCGTCGGCCTCGCGCTTGAGCTCGGCGAACTGCTCGTCGGCGACCTCAAGGAGCGCGCTGAGCTTGGACAGCCGGCGCTGGAGCTCGGGCGGCAGCTGCGCGGCGTTCTTGTAGCGGAGCTGGTGGTCGACGGCCGCCCATGCATGCTGCATGACCGTCCGGACCTGGATCTCCGCGCGCAGCCCGTCGAAGCGCCGGTACTCGGGCAGGCCGAGCCGCTGCGCCGAGAGCCGGACGACGTAGTGGTCGGAGCGGTAGCCGAAGCGGTCCGGCTCGGTCTCGCCGCTCTGGCGGCGCGAGTTCTCCCAGTCGACGGCGAAGTGCGCGTCGACGATCTCGCCGATCCGCACGACGTCGGCCGGGAAGTACGCGATGACCCGCAGCGCGGCGAGGTCGGTGATCTCCGCGACCGGGTCGGCGTACCGCCCGCCCTTGCGGCGCACCTTCTCGGCGAAGCTGTCCACCGTCTTGGTGCGCGCCTCGACCTGCGCGACGTCGATGCCCGCGTCGGCCATCAGCCGCTCGACGAGCCGCCGCGTCTCGTCGCAGAAGTCCTCGAAGCTCGGCCGCGCGGCGCGGTAGCGGTCCTCCCAGTCCGTCATCGCTGAGCACTGTAGAACGACGGAGGCCCGCTCTCGCGAACGGGCCCCGGCGAAGCTTCGCGCAGAGCGCTCGCTTCACTTGCGGGTGTTCGCCCAGAGGGCGAAACCCGCGCTCAGCTCTTGGCGGCCGCGCGCTTGCGGGCCGGCTTGGCGGCGCCCTTGGGCGACGTCAGCGACTTCTTCTTGTTGTACTTCTCGATGAACTTCTCGGTCGCGTCGCGCGCCTCGTCGTCCGGCCGCTGCGTGTGCGGGGACTTCATGAGGTAGGACGACGGGCCGTCGAGCTGGCCCGCGACCCCGTTGTTCAGCGCGAGCTTCGCGAGGCGGACGGCGTCGATGACGATGCCGGCCGAGTTCGGCGAGTCCCACACCTCGAGCTTCAGCTCGGCCGTCAGCGGCACGCCGCCGAACGCCTCGCCCTCGAGGCGGATGTGGGCCCACTTGCGGTCGGTCAGCCACGGCACGTAGTCCGACGGGCCGACGTGGACGTCGTCGGCGGCCATCTCGAGGCCCGCGACCGACGTCACCGCGTTGGTCTTGGAGATCTTCTTGGACTCCAGGCGCTCGCGCTCGAGCATGTTGTAGAAGTCCATGTTGCCGCCGACGTTCAGCTGCGACGTCCGCTTGAGCTTGATGCCGCGCTCGTGGAACAGGCGCGCCAGGACGCGGTGCGTGATCGTGGCGCCGACCTGCGACTTGATGTCGTCGCCGATGATCGGCAGCCCGGCCTTCTTGAAGCGCTTGTCCCAGTAGTCCTCACGGGCGATGAAGACGGGGATGCAGTTCACGAAGCCGCAGCCGGCCTCGAGGATCTGCTCGACGTACCACTTGGTCGCCTGCTCGGAGCCCACCGGGAGGTAGGAGACGACGACGTCGGTGTGCGTCTCCTTGAGGATCTTGACGATGTCGGCGGTCTCGCCGGGCGCCTTCGTGATCTTCTGCGACAGGTACTTGCCGAGGCCGTCGTGCGTCATGCCGCGGTAGACGGGGACGCCGATCTTCTTCGGGACCTTGTTGGTGAACTTGATCGTGTCGTTCGGGTTGGCCCAGATCGCCTGCGCGAGGTCCTTGCCGACCTTCGTCTTGTTGATGTCGAAGGCGCACGTGAACTCGATGTCGCGCGGGTGGTAGCCGCCGAGGTCGTTGTGCATCAGACCCGGGATCGTCTCGTTGCGCTCGTCGTCGGCGTAGTGGTAGACGCCCTGCACGAGGGAGTTCGCGCAGTTGCCGACGCCGATGATCGCGACGCGGACCTTGTCGCGCTGATAGCGCGCCGAGCCGTTCGTCGCGGGAGCGGAGTCCGATGCCTTGGGGGCGGTGATGCCGTTGGTGCCGTTGGTGCTCAACTGGGTGGTGCCTTTCCTGAGGAAGTCTGGGATCAACTATCCCGGCGCGGCGCTCCGGTTACAGGGCCGCCGGCTCCGTCAGCGCCTTCCGCACGTGGAAGATGCGCTGGAGGACGGTGATCGTGCTGAGAGCCGCGAGGACGTAAACGGCCGGCTCCAGCAGGTGGAAGTCTGCCAGACCCGCGCCGTTGGCGAACAGCAGGCCGATGCTGAGGATCACGACGCGGACCGCGCGGGTCGCGATTCCCACCTTGCACTCGACCCCCAGCGCCTCGGCGCGGGCGCGGGTGTAGGAGACCATCAGCGACGCGAGAACCGCGACGACGCAGGCCGCGACCGCGAACTGGTTGTCCTTGTCGGCGAAGTAGGCGGCGACCGTGGTCAGGACGACGCCCTCCTCGATCCGGTCGAGGGTCGAGTCCAGGAACGCGCCGAACGGCGTCCCCTTGCCCGACATGCGCGAGTAACGGCCGTCGAGCGTGTCCATGATCGAGCCGAGGATGAAGGCGACGCCGGCGAGGAAGAAGAGCCGCTGGGTGACGAGGAAGGCGGCGACGAGGTTGCCGAAGAGCCCCATCAGCGAGATCGC
>DATDMD010000090.1:0-15807 GCA_036518975.1 Baekduia sp. | reverse complement strand
CCGCGACCGAGTCCCAGGGCCGCATCCACACCTCGACCGCGACCGTCGCGGTCCTGCCCGAGGCCGAGGACGTCGACGTCCACATCGACCCCAACGACCTGCAGATCGACGTCTACCGCTCCGGCGGCCCCGGCGGCCAGTCGGTCAACACCACCGACTCGGCGGTCCGGATCACGCACAAGCCGACCGGCGTCGCCGTCGCGATGCAGGACGAGAAGTCGCAGCTGCAGAACCGTGAGAAGGCGATGCGCGTCCTGCGCGCCCGCCTGTACGAGCGCGCGCTGGCCGAGCAGCAGGCGGCGGCCGCCGACGCGCGGCGCTCGCAGGTCGGGACCGGCGACCGCGCCGAGAAGATCCGGACCTACAACTACGGCGAGCGGCGCGTCACCGACCACCGCATCAAGCTGACCGCGCACAACCTGGACGCGGTGCTCGAGGGCGAGCTCGGCGAGTTCACCGCCGCGCTGCAGGACGACGAGAAGCGCCGCGGCCTGGAGTCGCAGGCCGCCTAGGTCGAGCCGGACGTGCCGTCGCCCTTCGCCGGTCCAGGCGTGCGCGAGGCGCTGGACTCCGCGCTGGTCGCGCTGAACGCGGCGGGCGTGGACACCCCGCGGCTGGACGCGGAGGTCCTGCTCGGGCACGCGCTGGGCGTCGACCGCACGACGCTGTGGCTCGACCCCGACCGCGAGGTCACGGGCGACGCGGCGCGCTGGTTCCGCGACGCGATCCGGCGGCGCACGGTCGAGCGGGTGCCGGTCGCCTACCTCGTCGGGACCAAGGGGTTCCGGCATCTCGTGCTGGACGTCGACGCGCGCGTGCTCGTCCCGCGGCCGGAGACCGAGCACCTCGTCGAGGCGCTGCTGGACGTGCCGGAGGGCGCGCGCGTGCACGACGTCGGGACCGGGAGCGGCGCGATCGCGCTGGCCCTGAAGCACGAGCGGCCGGACCTGCGGGTCTCCGCTTCGGATGTCTCACCGGACGCGCTCGCCGTCGCGCGCGGGAACGCCGAGCGGCTCGGGCTGGACGTGGCGTTCGCGCAGGGCGACCTGCTGCACGGCGTCGACCCGCTCGTCGACGTGGTGGTGTCGAACCCGCCGTACGTCGCCGACGGCGACCGCGGGTCGATGGCGCCCGAGGTCGTCCGGCACGAGCCCGGCCTGGCGCTGTTCGCCGGCGCCGACGGGCTGCGGACGATCCGCCCGCTGGTGACGCAGGCGGCGGCGACCGACGCGTCGCTGCTGGCGCTGGAGGTCGGCGCGGGGCAGGCGCCGTCGGTCCGGGCGCTGGTCGCGGCGGCGGGCTTCCCGGACGTCGAGACCGTGACCGATCTCGCCGGCCACGAGCGCGTGGTGCTCGGGCGCCGATGATCACGCACGACCAGGCCGCGACGTTCGAGCGCTGCATGAGCGTCGGCGGCGTCGCGATCTTCGGCGCGGACACGGTCTACGGGCTGGCCTGCGACCCCGACACGCCCGACGCGGTCGAGCGGCTGTACGCGATCAAGGGGCGGCTGCCCGACAAGCCGGCCGCAGTGATGCTCTTCTCGCTCGACCTGGCGCTGGCGGCGCTGCCGGAGCTGGGGCCGCGGACGGTCGCGGCACTCGAAGGGCTGCTCCCGGGCGCGGTCACGCTGCTGCTGCCCAACCCGGCGCGACGGTTCCCGCTGGCGTGCGGGCCGGATCCGGAGACGGTCGGGCTGCGCGTCCCGGCGCTGGGGCCGGCGACGATCGCGCTGGCCGGCGTGCGCTGGCCGGTCATGCAGTCCTCGGCGAACCCGTCGGGCGGGCCCGACGCGCGGCGGGTCGCCGACGTCGACCCGGGCATCCGCGCGGCCGTCGACCTGGTCCTGGACGCGGGCGAGCTGGGCGGGATGGCGTCGACGGTCATCGACCTGCGGCGGTTCGAGGACGACGGGTCCTGGGACGTGCTCCGCGAGGGCGCGCTGACGCGCTCGTGCGTCGCCGCGACGCTCGACGGCCTCGGCTAGCGCGCGGAGTTCCCGCACTTTGCGGGAGGCGGCGTGGTCCCGCGACGCCCTGCTCCGTTGTACATTGGCCGCCTCATGGTCATCGCCATCGGGTCGGACCACGCGGGCTTCCATCTGAAGGAGCACGTCAAGCGCGTGCTGGAGGCGGACGGGCACGAGATCGTCGACGTCGGGACCGAGACGCCCGAGTCGGTGGACTACCCCGCCTACGCCGAGCTGGCGGCGCGCCTGGTCGGCGGCGGCCAGGTGGAGCGCGCGGTCCTCGCGTGCGGGTCGGGCGTCGGCGTCGCGATCGTCGCCAACAAGGTCGCGGGGGTGCGCGCGGTCAACGCGCACGATCCCGGCGAGGTCGAGATGGCGCGGCGCCACAACGACGCGAACGCGGTGACCCTGTCGGGCGCGCGCCTGACGCCGTCGCAGGCCGACGCGATCGTCGGGCGCTTCCTGATCACCGCCTTCGAGGGCGGCCGGCACGCGCGGCGGGTCGGCCAGATCGCGGAGCTGGACGGCTCGGCCGTTCGCGACCGCGTGCCCGGCTGATACCTTCGGGGGCGTCGCGACTGGCGCCGAGGGGAGGAAGCGACCTCCGGGGAGCGACACCAACTGCACTGCCGCGCGCCTGGGCAATTTGTTCGGAACCTGCAAAGGAGCCCTGCCGCCGTGTCTTCCGATCTGAGCCCCGACTTCTTCACCCGCTCGATCGCCGAGGTCGACCCCGAGGTCGCCGACGCCATCGGCCATGAGCTGGAGCGCCAGCAGCGGACGCTGGAGATGATCGCGTCCGAGAACTTCGTGCCCCAGGCCGTGCTCGAGGCCCAGGGCAGCGTGTTGACCAACAAGTACGCCGAGGGGTATCCCGGCAAGCGCTACTACGGCGGCTGCGAGTGGGTCGACGTCATCGAGCAGCTCGCGATCGACCGCGCCAAGGCGCTGTTCGGGGCCGAGCACGCGAACGTCCAGCCGCACGCCGGCGCGCAGGCCAACGCGTCCGTGTATCACGCGCTGCTGCAGCCGGGCGACACCATCATGGGGTTGTCGCTGCCGCACGGCGGCCACCTGTCGCACGGCATGAAGCTGAACGTCAGCGGCAGGTTGTATGACATCGCGCCGTACGAGGTCGACCGCGAGACGTCGCTGATCGACATGGATGAAGTTGCACGCATCGCGCGCGAGCGGCGGCCGAAGCTGCTGCTGGCGGGGTGGAGCGCCTATCCGCGGGTCCTGGACTTCGAGCGCTTCCGGGCGATCGCCGACGAGGTCGGCGCCCTGTTGATGGTGGACATGGCCCACTTCGCCGGCCTCGTCGCCGCGGGCCTGCATCCGAACCCGGTGCCGTACGCCGACGTCGTGACCTCGACCGTGCACAAGACGCTGGGCGGCGCGCGCGGCGGGCTGATCCTGTGCAAGCAGGAGCACGCCAAGGCCATCAACTCGGCCGTGTTCCCGGGCCAGCAGGGCGGCCCGCTGGAGCACGTGATCGCGGGCAAGGCCATTGCCTTCAAGATCGCGGCGAGCGAGCCGTTCAAGGAGCGCCAGGAGCGCACGATCGCCGGCGCGCAGGCCGTCGCCGAGAAGCTGATGAGCGCCGGCCACGGCGTGAACGTCCTGACCGGCGGAACCGACGTCCACCTGGCCCTGGTCGACCTGCGCGAGAGCGAGATCGACGGCCAGCAGTCCGAAGACCGCCTCCACGACATCGGCATCACCGTCAACCGCAACGCGGTCCCCTTCGACCCGCGTCCGCCGATGGTGACCTCGGGCCTCCGCATCGGAACGTCCGCCTTGGCGACCCGCGGCCTGCAAGTGGACGACTTCCGCGAGGTCGGCGACATCATCGCGACGGCACTGACGCCGGCCTTCGCAACGAAGCGCGACGAGCTGGCCGAGCGTGTGACGGCGGTCGTGGACCGGTACCCGCTGTACGACTACTTGTCGGCGAAGGCGACGGCGTAGCGCGCGGCGGCCCGGCGCGCCGCCGCGCCGCGTCCGGCCGCAGCCGCCCGCTTCGAGTGACGCGCCTCCACACTCGGTGGTGGCGCATCACTCGCTGGCCGCAGTCGGCCGCCTCGGTGCCGCTGGCGCCGCCGCATCGGTCGTGAGGTCGGCTTGGCGTTTCCACTGCCTCCGGTCCTCCGCATCGCCTGAGTGACACGCCTCCACGCTCGGTGGCAACGCACTTCTCGTGGCCGCGGTCGGCCGCCTCGGTGCCGCTGGCGCCGTCGCATCGGTCGTGAGGTCGCGTTGGCGTTTCCACTGCCTCCGGTCCTCCGCCACGATCACGACGTCCGCCGTCTCGGCGTCGTTCGTAGCCCGTAGCCCATATAGGGCTACGAGCTACGAACCGCCTCCTCCGAGTGACGCGCCTCGACGCTCGTGGTGGCGCATCGCTCGGTGGCCGCGGTCGGCCGCCTCGGTGCCGCCAATGCCGTCGTATCGATCGTGAGGTCGCCGTGGCGTTTTCCATCGCCTCCTGTCCTCCGCCACGTCGCGATCGCTACAGAAGCGTCATTTCAACGTCTCTGCGTGGTAGCCTCCCGCACGTGCTGGCGTTTCGGCCTCTGATCTCCAAGGGCGACATCCTGCGGGCGTATAACCCCAACAAGCCGGATTCGGAGGCAGTCTTCCGCCGGCTTCGGCAGGAGGGCGTCGTCAGCGAAGGGGTTGCGATTCGGCCGCGACGGGGTGGGCGGCAGCGTGGGACGGTTGCGGCGTTCTATGCGTTGAACGAGGATGCGGTCGTCGCCTATCGGCATGGCGATGTCGAACTGGCCCGGAAGCTGGCGCAGGTCGCCGCGACCGTCGAGCGGGGGAGGGCCGCTCGGAAGCTCGCCGAGGTGGCGGCCGTGGAAGAGGGTCGGGTCGCCGACCTCGAGGGTCTCTACGCCTACATGGAGTCGCCCGATCGTCGCGAACCACTCGACGTTCTCGCAGAAAGGGCGACGAAGGACCGGCGGAGGTTCGACAAACGCCTGGGTGCGCTCGGGGCGCGTGCGACGCTGGCTCGGCTCGTCGCGCTCCGTGACGAGCACGCGGAGCTGAAGGATCCCGATGGCCTGAGGTTCGTCATGCCCCGCACGCCCGAGTTGATCGACCTCGCCGAGAACGCTCCCGTGTCCCTTCGCACCGACCTCATGAATGGCGTGTTGATGACCTTCGTCCACAAGGCATACGACTTGCCCCGTCTCGATGAGGGCGGTGACCCGTTCGCCGACCTCCGTCCGCAGCTGCCCGCCGACCTGGACGCGCTGCTCGACGGCGCACCGCTGCGGCCGGTTGCGGTCACGGGTCCCGGGCTGCGCTGGGCGTGATCGCGCCGAGCGCCCGGGTGGCCGCCGGCGCCGACGTCGACTACACCCTGTTCGCCGCCGACCTCTGAGACGACTCGGCGACCGCCTCCTCCAGCACCGCCGCCATCCGCGCCGCCTGGCGCGAAGCGTCGTGGGCCGCCGCCGCCACGCGGGCGGCTGGGTTCGGTGTCGGGAAGGTCGACGCGGTCGCCAGTGCCGAGGTCAGCGCAGCGAGATCGTGGGGGTCGACCAGGACCCCCGCCTCCGGCGTCACGAACTCCGGTGGGCCGCCGGCGGTCGTTGCGACGACGGTGCGTTCCAACGCCATCGCCTCCAGCGTCGCCAGGCCGAAGGGCTCGGCGAGGGAGGGTTGGCAGAGCACGTCGCAGGCCTCGATCCAGCCGCGGACCTCGTCGTGGGCCACGCGGCCGACGACGCTGACCCCCGGCCGACCCTCCAAAGCGCCCCGCAGCGGGCCATCGCCCACGAACACCAGCGACCCGCGACCGCCCAACCCCTCGAACGCGTCCGCCAGCGCCACCACGTTCTTGCGCTCGATCAGCGACCCCACGCACAGGAACCGCGGCCCCGCGCCCTCCGGCCACGCCGCCGGCGCCGCCGCCCCCGGCGAGAACCGCGCCAGGTCGACCCCCAGGTCCGCCACCGTGACATCGACCCCCGGGAACCACCGCCGCAACCGCCCCGCGAGCCACTCCGAGTTCGCGATCACCCGCGCGGCGCCCCTCACCACCACCCGCGTGGCCGTCCGGACCGCAACTCCGTCCAGGTTCGCCACGTCCTGCCCGTGGGCCATCACCACCAGCGGCGCACCCACAGCACGCGCCGCCGCCAGCCCCGCCGCGCCCGCCGGGAACAGGAAATGCGCGAAGACGACATCCGGCCGGAACGCCCGCGCGGCGCGCACCGCACGCGCACACAAGCGCGCGTACTTCACCGGCGAGCCGCCGCGCTGCGACAGGCCCACGATCTCGACGTCGTGCCCCATCGCGCGAAGCCCGCGCACCAGCGGGAGCAGGAACGCCCCGAGGTCCGGCTCGGCCTCCGACGGCCACATCTGACTCACCAGCAGAACGCGCAAACCAGAGCAGAACCTTCGCACGCCGACCCGCCGAATACCCTTCACCTCCGATGACGGAGCTCGACGCCGTCTACGCGTTCGTCGTCGCGTTCGTCGTGGCGACGCTGCTGACCCCGTTGACCGCGCGGTTCGCGCGGCGCGTCGGCGCGGTCGATCAGCCCAAGGCGCGCGGGCTCGGCCGCGAGTCGACGCCGCTGCTCGGCGGCCTGGCGATCTTCGCCGGCGCGCTCGTCGCCGGCCTGCTCTTCATCGAAACCACGAGCAAGACGCACGACCGCTTCGTCGGGATCGTGATCGGCGGCGCGCTCATCACGCTCGTCGGCGCGATCGACGACCGCTTCGACCTCCACCCGGCGGTCAAGCTCCTCGGCCAGATCGTCGCCGCGACCATCCCCGTGGCGGCGGGCGTCGAGGTCACCAACATCACGCTGCCGTTCTTCGGCGCGATCGACTTCGGCTCCGCCGGCGGCCCGATCACCGTGCTCGGGATCGTCGCGATGATGAACGTCGTCAACTTCTCCGACGGCGTCGACGGCCTCGCCGCGGGCGTCTGCGCGATCTCGGCGATCGCGTTCTCGATCATCGCCTTCGACCTGGACCGCAGCCACGCCGCGATCCTCGCCGCCTGCACCGCCGGCGCCGCCTCCGGGTTCCTGGTGTTCAACTTCCCGCCCGCCTCGATCTACATGGGCGACTGCGGCGCGAACCTGCTCGGCTTCCTGCTCGGCGTCGTGGCGGTCGAGGGCGCGGTCAAGACGCAGGCGGTCCTCGCGCTCGTCATCCCGCTGGTCGTCCTCGCGGTGCCGTTCCTGGACACGACGTTCGTGGTCCTCAAGCGCATGAAGTACAAGCGCAAGGTCTACATCGCCGACGCCAACCACTTCCACCACCGCTTCAACCGCATCGGCTTCAGCGAGCGCAAGACGCTGATCTACCTGTACGCCTGGACGCTCCTGCTCGGCGGCTTCGCCGTCGCGCTGCGCTTCATCCCGTACTCCGACAACCACGGCCACCTCAACGAGGGCTGGCTGGCCGTCGTCGCCCTGCTGGCGCTGCTGGTCGCGGCCGCCTCGGCGTACCTCGTCTACGTCCTCGAGATCCTCAAGCTGCGCCGCCTCTCGGCGATCCGCATCCGCCGCGTCAGGCCCGAGGCGTCACAGCACGAGGTCGATCAGCACGTCGAGCGTCAGATGGAGACCGGAGAGTTCGAGGCCCTGAACCGCGGGCCCTAGTGCCCGTACACCGTGCCGCGGTAGATCCGGACGATCGCGTCGACCAGGACCTCCTGCGCCAGCGGCTCGGCCTGGACCAACTGCTGGTAGTACGTGCGCTCGACCATCCACGTCAGCGCGAACGCCGTCGGCGCCGCCGCGCCCGCCGGAACCAGGCCCTCGGCCTCGATCCGCCTCGCCGTGGCATCGACGAACCGCTGCAGCAACCCGCGCCAGAACGTCGCGATGTCCTCCTCGTAGGTGGAGACCTCGACGATCGCCCGGATCAGCACGCCGTGCTCGCGGTACAGCTCGGCGATGCGCGTCAGCGCCTCGCGGATCTCGCGCTCGGGGTCCTGGCCGTCGCCGCTGAACCAGATGTCGGCCTGCGCGTAGAGCAGCTCGGTGACGTCCCCGGCCAGCCGCATCAGCAGGTCGCGCTTGTCGGCGAAGTAGAAGTAGAACGCCGTGCGCGAGATGCCGGCCGCCTTGGCGATGCGCTCGACGTTGAGCTCCGCGTACGACGATCCGCCGGCCAGCAGCTCCTCGGTCGCCTTGAGCACCGCGGCCTGGATCGCCGCGCGCTTGGCCGTCGCCGGCCCCTCGCGGTGCGCGACGGGGGAGGCGGTGCGCGTGTCGGCGTCGTCGGCCATCGGACGCACCACGATAGCTCCTGACACCCTGTCAAAGATTTCTTGACACCCTGTCAACCACCCGGCAGGATCCTCGCCATGGCCAACCTCCTCGACCTCACCGCGCAGGGCGACGTCGCGACGATCGCCGACGAGTCCAAGCTGTCGCAGGTCGTCCTCATGACCCCGCAGCAGCTCTACGAGCTGTGGGAGCGCCAGCCGTGGCAGAGCCACACGATCGACTTCGCGCGCGACCGCGAGGACTGGGCCGCGATCAGCGACGAGGACAAGGACCACATCATCTGGTTCTTGTCGTCCTTCTTCATCGGCGAGGAGCGCGTCGCCACGCAGTTCAACGGCCTCGTCGGGGCCTACGAGTCCCAGAGCGAGGAGCACTTCCTCACGACCCAGCAGGTCGACGAGGCGCGCCACGCCCAGCACTTCAACAACTTCTACACCCAGGTCGTCGGCTACGACGGCACGTTCGAGGACCGGCTCGCCCGCGCGCGCGAGGATCTCAACGAGGCGTTCAAGGTCCTCTTCGACGACGTGCTCGTCGACGCCAACCGCCGGCTGCTCGCCGACCCGGCCGACGTCGACGCCAAGGTCGACTTCGTCACGACCTACCACATGGTCATCGAGGGGACGCTCGCGCTCACCGGTCAGGACACGCTGACGCGGGTCTTCGAGGCGCGCGGGATCCTCCCCGGCTTCCTGGAGGGCTTCCGCCGGATCTCGCAGGACGAGCACCGCCACGTCGCCTACGGCACGTGGTTCCTGCAGCAGAAGGCGCGCGAGAGCCCGGCGCTCGCCCAGCGCATCACCAAGACGCTGCAGGAGCTGATCCCGATCGCGGCGGGCGTCCTGACCCCGCGCGGCTACGACGTCGGCGACAGCTACGAGATCCTCGGCGTCCGCAGCGAGGAGGTGCACGGCTTCGCCTTCCAGGCGCTGACGCGGCGGCTCAAGGTCATCGGCGTGTCGCTGGCGCCGACGCGCGAGGACGACGCGGTGCCCGCGTAGGTCACGCGGTTCCCAAACGTAGGTAGGACAGATGTCCGTCCACCTGGCGGGCCGCTGACTTCAAACCACCGGCCCCGGGACCGATCTCCCGGGCATGCGCCGCCCCCGCCTGCTCCTCGCGCTGACCCTGCTCGCGCTGACGCTGCTGCCCGCCGCCGCCCGGGCCGCCGCCGCCGCGCCCGCGCCCGCGCCGCCGATCGGCATCGGCATCGCCGACAACAAGGCCGACATGTTCAGCGACGCGCGCTTCCAGGCGCTGCACCTGGGCTACGCGCGCATCGACCTGCGCTGGGACGTCCTGAACGACGCCGGCGCGACCGCCCAGCTCGACCTGTGGATGGCCGGCGCGAAGGCCACCGGCGCCCGGCCGCTGGTGACGTTCGACCGCTCGCCCAAGCGCCCGTCCTACAACCCGACGCCGCAGCAGCTCGTCAGCGCGCTGAAGGCGCTGCGCGCCCGCTACCCGTTCCTGAAGGACTTCTCCTCGTGGAACGAGGCCAACATGAACAAGAAGCCGCAGATCGTCGCGAAGTGGTGGCTGGCGCTGCGCAAGGCCTGCCCGACGTGCAACGTCCTGGCGACCGACCTGCTGGACAAGAAGAACATGATCTCGTGGGCCCAGCGCTTCGTGGCGGCCGCGGGCCGCACGCCCAAGGTCTGGGGCCTGCACAACTACGTCGACGCCAACACGCTGTCGACCAAGACCACGAAGAAGCTCCTGGCGTCGGTCGGCGGCGACTTCTGGTTCACCGAGACCGGCGGCATCGTGCGCCGGGCCAACACCTCCTCGGTGGTCTTCCCGACCGGCACGGCCCGCGCCGCGAAGGTCACGCGCTTCATCTTCGACAAGCTGGCCAAGGTCAGCCCGCGGATCCAGCGCGTCTACCTCTACCACTGGGACACCGGCATCGAGGGCGGCCCGACCTGGGACTCGGCGTTCGTCGGGCCCGACGGCCAGGTCCGCCCGGCGCTGCAGGTCCTGCAGGTCGAGCTGGCGCGTGCGGCGCGCACGGCCAAGCGCTGACGCCGGCGCCTAACGGAGGACTTACGCGGCGCCGCTAGCCTCTCGGCGCTCATGCGCCGCCTCGTCTCCCTGCTCTTCCTCGCCGCCGTCGTGACCGCCCTGGGCGGCGCCTCCGCCGCCCAGGCCAAGGTCGCCGTCGGGATCGCCGACAACAAGTCCGACATGTTCACGGACCCGCGGTTCACCGCGCTGAAGGTCACGCACGTCCGGATCATGGTCCCTTACGACGCGCTGAACGACCCCAAGCTCAAGGTCTGGCTCGACGGCTGGATGGCCGGCGCCAAGACCGCCAAGCAGCAGCCGCTGGTCACCTTCACGCGCTCCGGCAAGCGCCCCTCGTACAACCCGTCGGCGGCGCAGATGGCCAAGTCGCTGAAGGCGATCCGCAAGCGGTACCCGTTCGTCAAGGAGTTCGCCACCTGGAACGAGGCGAACATCAACAAGAGGCCGGAGACCGTCGCGCGCTGGTGGAACGCGATGCGCAAGGCGTGCCCGACGTGCACGATCCTGGGCGCCGACCTCCTCGACCGCGGCAACGTCGGCACGTGGGCCCAGCGCTTCGTCAAGGCGGCCAAGCGGACCCCGAAGGTCTGGGGCCTGCACAACTACGACGACGCGAACCTGCTGCGCACCACCGGGACGCGCAAGCTGCTGGCCGCCGTCAAGGGCGCGGTGTGGTTCACCGAGACCGGCGGCGTCGTGTCGCGCAACAACAGCTCGTCGGTGAAGTTCCCGACCGGCGCGACCCACGCGGCCAAGGCCACCAAGTTCGTGTTCTCGACGCTGGCCAAGCTCAGCCCGAGGGTCCAGCGCGTCTACATCTACCAGTGGAACACGGGCCTCGCGACGGCGGGCGAGGACGGGGACGAGCAGCGCACGTGGGACTCGGGGCTGATCGGGCCCGACGACAAGGCGCGGCCGTCGCTCGCGGTGGTCCAACGTCAGCTCGGCGTGAAGACGGGTTAACCGCACTTGCCATCCTCGCGGGCGCGCGGTACGGTCCCCGGGACTTCTCCTACAGATAGGTCTTGAAGGCCTATAAGTAGAGAGGAGGGGATCTCATGCGAGTCACCCGACGCGACACCCTCCCCAACATCGCCCAGGTCGCCTTCCCGGCGGCCCTGACGGCTCACGCCGTCAAGGGCTTTGCTTGGCCCGTCACGTCGACGCTCGCGCGTTAGGTCCCAGAAGACCAGTCCGCGGGCGTCCCACCGCCCGCCAGGACTCTCCTCCCGCCTCACTCCAGCAGCACGAGGCATCGGCACAGCCCCAAGGGCGGTGGCCCCTTCCTTTCCATCCGAAGGAGCACCACCGTCATGTTGTTCAACCTGCACACCGATTACGTCCGTGCCGCCGCTCCGCGTTCGAGCGCGTCGGTCCGTGACGTCATCGAGGCGCGTCGGGCCAAAGCTCCCCCAGGTCCGGTGCGCGCGCACGTCGCGCGAGCACTGGCCGGCGCGGCCCATCGCGTCGACCGCGAGTCCGCTCGCCGCGTCCTGGCCTCGTAGACCGACCGTCCACGAGGCCGGGGCTCGCGCGGCGAGCACCCCCGGAGAAACGACCCCTCTCCCATCCGGCCCACCGGCCCCGGGCGCCCGCTTGGCGCTCGGGGGGTGGTCGGGCCGCCCGGACGGGTACCGTTCCCGACGATGGACGTGGGGAACCTGGACGAGCGGGAGCCGTTCACGACGCTCGACGGCTCGACGATCCGCGAGATCGCGGGCCGGACGACGCTGCCGTCGCGGCACCAGAGCCTGGCCGAGGCGACCGTGCCGCCGGGCGGCGAGACGACGGCGCACTACCACGTCGAATCCGAGGAGCTGTACTTCTTCACGTCCGGGCACGGCCGCCTGCGGGTGGCCGGCGAGTGGCGCGACGTCCGCCCGGGCGACTGCGCGGTCCTGCCGCCGGGGGTCGAGCACAAGCTCGAGAACCCGGGTGACGAGCCGCTGGTCCTGCTGTGCTGCTGCTCACCCGCCTACGCGCACGAGGACACGGTGTTGACCGAGGACCCCGTCGCCGCGCCGTGAGCAGGTTGTGGTCCTTGATCCGCCGCGCGCTCGTCGTGGGGGCGCTGGCGACGACCGTCCTGGCCGGCGGCGCCGCGTCGGCGCACGCGCTGGTGCTCGGCATCGCCGACCAGAAGCCGGACATGTTCACCGACCCCTTGTTCAAGTCGATGGACGTGCGCTACGCGCGCCTGGCCGTGTCCTGGGACGCGATGGAGCATCCGTGGGAGGTCGCCGAGGTCGACCAGTGGATGAACGCGGCGCGCCGCGCGGGCGTCGAGCCGCTCATCGGCTTCGGCCACTCGCGTGTCAACAGGCGCCTGCTCCCGACGCCGTCGCGCTACAAGTACGACTTCCAGCTCTTCCGCCAGCGCTACCCGTGGGCGACGACGTTCTCCACGTGGAACGAGGCCAACCACTGCGGCGAGCCGACGTGCCACCGGCCGCAGCTGGTCGCCGCCTACTACCTGCAGCTGGTCCGCGCGTGCCGCGCCTGCACGATCCTCGGCGCCGAGCTGCTGGACATGCCGAACATGACGTCGTGGGTCGACGCGTACCGCAAGCACTTGGGCGCGTCCCGCTCCCCGCGGTACTGGGGGCTGCACAACTACATCGACGCCAACCGTCTGCGCACGACCGGCACGCGGCGGCTGCTGGCCCACACGACCGGCCAGCTGTGGTTCACCGAGACCGGCGGGATCGTCCGGCGCAACAACGTCGACAAGGTGACGTTCCCTGAGTCGACCGCCCACGCGGCGGTGGCGACGCGGTGGCTCTTCGACAAGCTCGTGCCGCTGAGCCGGCGGATCACGCGGGTCTACCTCTACCAGTGGAACGCGGTGTCCAGCGACAACTGGGACTCGGGGCTCGTGGACCCGCACGGGCGCAGCCGCCCGGCGCTGACGGTCGTGCGCGCCGAGCAGCGGACCCTGATGGCGCGGGCGGCGCGGCGGGCGCGCGCCCAGGCGAAGGGCTAGCGCGGGCGGACGATCGTGCGGGCGCCGGCCGCCGGCGCCAGGACGATCGCGCGGCGGCGTGTGCGCTCGGCCCGGCCGTGCGGCGGCGCGGGCGTGATGTCGCGCTGGTCGAGCACCGTGCGCAGGACCGTCCGCATCTCCAGCTGGGCGAACGCGGCGCCGACGCAGCGGCGGATGCCGCCGCCGAACGGCAGCCAGCCGTAGGTGCCCGGCGCGGCGGCGCCGTCGTCGCCGACCATGAAGCGCTCCGGGCGGAACGCGTGGGGGTCGGGGCCGTAGAGGTCGGCGCGGCGGTGCGTGAGGTGGATGCACGGGCCGATGCGCGCGCCGGCGGGCAGCTCGTGCTCGCCGAGGCGCAGCGGCTGGCTGGTCCGGCGCACGGCGAGCGGCAGCGGCGGCTTGAGGCGCAGCGTCTCGGTGACGATCGCGTCGATCGTCGCGCCGCTGTCGTCGTCGCGCGCCCAGCCGATGAGGTCCGGGCGCAGGTGCAGGAGCGCGAACGTCCAGGCCAGCGCGGACGCGGTCGTCTCGTGGCCGGCGATGAGCAGCGTCATCAGCTCGTCGCGGAGCTCGTGGTCGGTCAGCGGCCGGCCGTCCTCGTCGCGGGCCTGGAGCAGGAGCGAGAGGATGTCCGTGCGTTGTTGGAGGTCTTGCTCGGAGGCCGTGCGGCGAGAGGCGATCTCGTCGTAGAGCATGCGGTCGATCGCGGCGCGGGCGTCCAGGAACCGGCGCCACGGGCTGCGCGGGCCGAGGTCGCGCCGGAACGCGGGGAGGAGCAGGAGCGACGAGACGCCGCCGTCGGGGACGAGCGTCGGGATCAGGCGCTCCAGCGCGGCGGCGCGCGCGGAGTCCTCGATGCCGAAGACGACGCGCAGGATGCTCGCGAGCGTGATCGCGCGCAGCCGCGGCTCCAGCGCGAACGGCTCGTCCGCCGGCCACTGCCGGAGGTCGGCGGCCGTGATCTCCGCCATCGTGTTGGTGTAGGCCTTGAGGCGCTCGCCGTGGAACGGCGGCAGGACGAGCCGGCGCCGGCGCAGGTGCCGCGGCCCGTCGAGCAGCAGCAGCGAGTCCGGGCCGACGAGCGGCTCCAGCGGCCGGTTGCCCTCGCCGGCGCGCAGGACGTCGGCGTCGCCGGTGAAGACGTCCTTGATCAGCTGCGGGTCGCTGATCGCGACGATCGGGCCGAGCGGGAGGTGCAGCGTGAAGACGTCGCCGCACTCACGCTGGGCGCGCTCCATCAGCGCCTCGGGGCGGAAGAGCCAGCCGCAGACCTGGCGCCGCGGCGACAGCGACGGTCCGGGCGGCAACGCGTTGGGGGATGCTTCCAGGAGCATGCGCCTCGGGATCATCTCGGACACGCACCTCCCACGCGGCGGTCGGACGCTGCCCGACGCGTGCCTGCGGCGCCTGCGCGCCTGCGACGCGATCCTGCACGGCGGCGACCTCATCGAGCTCGCGGTGCTCGAAGCGCTCCGGGCGCTCGGCCCGCCGGTCTGGGCCGTGCACGGCAACGTCGACCGGCCGGACGTGGTCGCCGCGCTGCCCGAGCGGCGCGTGGTCGACGCCGGCGCGGTCCGGATCGGCATGGTCCACGACGCGGGTCCGGCGGCGGGCCGGCTGACCCGCCTGCGCGCCGCCTTCGACGGCTGCGACGCCGTCGTCTTCGGCCACTCCCACATCCCGCTGCACGAGGCGACCGGCGACGGGACGTTCCAGATCTTCAACCCGGGCTCGCCGACCGACCGCCGCCGCCAGCCGCGCCACACGATGGGGGAGGCGACGGTGGACGCCGGCGGCCGCCTGACGTTCACGCTGGTCGCGCTGGACTGACGAGCCGCGACCTGGCGTCAGCGGAAGCGCCGCAGGCGCAGCGCGTTGAGGACGACCGAGATGCTCGACAGCGCCATCGCCGCGCCGGCGATCAGCGGGCTCAGCAGGCCGGCGGCCGCGAGGGGGATCGCGGCGATGTTGTAGCCGAACGCCCAGGCGAGGTTCTGGCGGATCGTGCGGAGGGTCGCGCGGGAGAGGCGGATCGCGTCGGCCGCGCCGTGGAGGTCGCCGGAGATGAGCGTCAGGTCGGAGGCCTCGATGGCGACGTCGGTGCCGGTCCCGATCGCCAGGCCGAGGTCGGCCTGGGCGAGCGCCGGCGCGTCGTTGACGCCGTCGCCGACCATGGCCACCACCTTGCCCTCGTCCTGCAGGCGGGCGACGACGTCGGCCTTGCCGGCGGGGAGCACCTCGGCGATGACGTCGTCGATGCCGACCTCGCGCGCGACGGCCCGCGCGGTGGTCGCGTTGTCGCCGGTGACCAGCACGGGGGTGAGGCCGAGGCGGCGCAGGTCGCCGATCGCCGCGGCGCTCGTCGGCTTGACGGTGTCGGCGACGGCGACCATCCCGCGGACCGCGCCGTCCCAGGCGACGAGCACCGCGGTCCGGCCGGCGGCCTCGGCGGCGCGGCGCGCCGCGTCGATTCGCTCAGGGACGCTCAGCGACCAGTCGGCCATCAGCGCCGGCCGGCCGACCTGGACGCCGTGGCCCTCCACGACGCCCTCGACGCC
>DATDMD010000089.1:0-20055 GCA_036518975.1 Baekduia sp. | reverse complement strand
CGCCGAGGACGCCCAGATGCCGGCCGTCCGCGCCTTCCAGGTGCTGGCCGCCGCCGGCGAGCACGGCGACGTGCTGCTGGCCTGCCTGGACGCGCTCTCCAGCGCGGTCGACTCGATCGACGCCGACGGCGCCGAGAGCCTCGACCCCACCGCGCTGATCGAGCGCCTCGGCGCGCTGGTCCGCGAGAAGGACGACCCGGAGGCCGTCGAGCCCGAGGTCGCCGCCCCGCCGGCCAAGCTGGCGCCGATCGGCGACGGCCGCGTGGTCCTGGAGATCCACGCCGTCCTCGCCGAGGACGCCCAGATGCCGGCCGTCCGCGCCTTCCAGGTGCTGGCCGCCGCCGGCGAGCACGGCGACGTGCTGCGCTCGACGCCCGCCGAGGGCGAGGTCGACGGCTTCGACGGCCGCATCATCGAGGTGCTGCTGGCCACCGACCACGAGGTCGAGGCCGTCGCCGCCGCGATCCGCTCCTGCCCCGACGTCGGCGACGCCCGCGTCGTCGAGACCGTCGTCGAGCCCGTCGAGGAGATCGCCCCGCTGGCCGCCGTCGACGCCGACGGCGACGCCGTCGTGGCCGCCGCCCCGGCGGCCGCCGTCAACGCTCCGGCGGGCTCCAAGAAGGGCAACCACCAGACCGTCCGCGTCGACGCCGAGCGCCTCGACCAGCTCATGCACCTCATGGGCGAGCTCGTCGTCCAGCGCACGCACGTCGAGGCGCTGTCGGCCGAGGCCGACGTCCCGGGCCTGAGCCAGGCGATGCAGGAGCTCACGCGCTCCTCGCACGCCCTCCAGGCGATGGTCATGCAGATCCGCATGATCCCGATCGAGGCCGTCTTCATGCGCTTCCCGCGCCTCGTGCGCGACGTCGCCAGCAAGCTCGACAAGCAGGTCGAGCTGGACCTGGTCGGCAAGGAGACCGAGCTGGACCGCACGGTCGTCGACGCGATCGGCGACCCGCTCGTCCACCTCATCCGCAACTCGCTGGACCACGGCCTGGAGTCGCCCGAGGACCGGATCGCCGCGGGCAAGAGCCCGACCGGCAAGCTCACGATCGCCGCCCGCCACGCGGGCGGCAGCATCATGATCACGGTCAAGGACGACGGCCGTGGCATCAACCCGCAGAAGGTCGCCGCCGTCGCGGTCGAGCGCGGGCTGATCACGCGCGAGCAGGCCCAGCTGATCGACATGCGCGCGGCCATCGAGCTGCTCTTCGCGCCGGGCTTCAGCACCGCCGCCGAGGTCGGGGCCCTGTCGGGCCGCGGCGTCGGGATGGACGCGGTGCGCGAGAAGATCCGCGAGCTGGGCGGCGAGGTCACCGTGACCTCGGTCCAGGGCGAGGGCACCGTGAACGAGATCCGGCTCCCGCTGACGCTCGCGATCATGTCCGCCCTGCTGGTCGAGGCCGGCGAGCGCCCGTTCGGCATCCCGCTGCAGCGCGTCGAGCGCACCATGCGCCTCGACGACAACCCCGTCCGCTCGGTCGCCGGGCGCAAGATGCTCGTCCTCAAGGACGAGGCCCTGCCGCTGCGGCGCGCGGTCGACGTCTTCGGCGCCGCGGCCGGCGGCGCCGACGGGCCGGACACCCACGTCGTGATCGTGCGCGGCCAGGAGGGCTCGATCGCCCTCTCGGTCTCCAAGCTGATCGGCCAGCGCGAGCTGGTCACGCGGCCGCTGCCGCCGAACGTCGCCCAGAAGGCGGCGGTGTCCGGCGCGGCGGTCCTCTCCAACGGCGACATCGTGCTGCTCGCCGACTGCGACGCCCTGACCCTGAACACCCACCCGGCGCTGTCCGCGTCCGAGCGGTCCACTCCGCTCACGGCCGCCGTCTGACGACCCGTAGGAAGACATGACCACGTTCTCTGACATGCAGCTCGACGCCCTCCGCGAGCTGGCCAACATCGGCTCGGGCAACGCCGGCACGGCGCTGAGCTCGATGCTCGGCAAGGCCGTCGACATCTCGGTGCCGACGGCCGCCGCGCTGCCGCTGGCCGAGGCCGTCGCGATCGCGGGCGAGCCCGACGAGCTGCGCCACGGCGTGGTCGTGCCGATCGTCGGCGACTTCGAGGCGATCGTCGTCCTCCTGTTCCCCGACGCCGACGCCCGGAAGCTGTGCGGCATCTACGGCATCGAGCCCTCCACGCCGGACGGCCGCTCGATGCTCGGCGAGGTCGGCAACATCCTCGGGACCAACTACATCAACGTGCTCGCGCAGATGGCGGGCATGCGGCTGGAGCCCGCGCCGCCGCAGGTGGTCGAGGACATGCTCGGCTCGATCCTCTCGTCGGTCCTGATCGGCCGCGGCGACGACGTCGACGAGGCGCTGATCCTCGACTCCAACCTCCTCGTCGAGGAGGAGCAGTGCTCGCTGTCGTTCCTCCTGCTGCCGAACCACGGTGGGATCAAGGAGCTGCTGGGGCGGCTCGGCCTCTAGCCATGGAGACCGTCGTCCGCATGGGCGAGGCGTGGGCCTCGAACGCTCCCGGCGACACGCTGGTGTGCATCGGCCTGGGCTCGTGCATCGGGCTCGCGCTGGTGGACCTCAAGAGGGGCGTCGCCGCGCTGGCGCACGTCATGCTGCCGGAGTCGGCCCAGCCCGACCCGCCGCTGCCGCACAAGTTCGCCGACCTCGCGGTGCCCGCGCTGGTCGACCTCGCCGTCGCGCGCGGCGCCTCGCCGAGCAGGCTCGAGGCCGCGCTGGTCGGCGGCGCCGCGATGTTCCAGTTCGGCGGCAGCGGCCAGGACATCGGCCAGCGCAACGCGCAGGCCGTCACCGAGCTGCTCGACGCGCGGCGGATCCCCGTCCGCGCGAGCGAGACCGGCGGCTCGAAGGGCCGCACGGTCCGCGTCAGCGTCGGCCCGGAGATCGCCATCACCGTCCGCGAGGCGGGCGGAGCCGAGCGGCCGATCCTCGGCGCCACGACCCGAAAGGCAGTCTTCGCATGAGCGGCTTTTTGGACGCCAACGAGATCGAGAAGCTGTTCGCCCGCGCGAGCGAGGGCAACATGCCGATGGAGTCGGAGGAGCGCCAGGGCCGCCGCGCCCGCTGGCTGCGCACCGTCGACTTCACCCGGCCGACGAAGTTCACCACCGACCAGGAGCGGCGGATCCGCCGCGCCATGGACACCTTCACCGAGCGCGCGTCGACGCGCCTCGCGGCCGAGCACCGCACGTCGATCGAGCTCGAGGTCATCGACGTCGGCCAGTTCACGTGGGCCAACGCGTTCGCCCAGGTCCCCGACCACTCCGTCCACATCCAGATCGACACCGCGCCGCACGAGGGCCGGATGCTGCTCAGCGCCGAGCTGCCGGTCGTGCTGGTCTCGCTCGAGCGCATGCTCGGCGGCCGGCCGGAGACCGCGTCGCGCGACCGCGAGCTCACCGACATCGACCTGATGGTCGTGCAGCGGATGTTCGGGACGATCGTCGAGGCCCTGTCCTCGGTGTGGTTCGACGTCTCGGAGATGACGCTGCGCATCGCGATGGTCGACACGCAGTCGGAGACCGTCCAGGTCGCCGGCGGCTCCGAGCCGACGCTCGCCCTGACCCTCGAGGCGCGCCTCGACGGCCTGTCCTCGACGATGACGCTGCTCATCCCCTACGCGGCGATCGCGCCCGTGGCGCCGGCGTTCTCGCGCCACGACGAGGAGATCAAGGTCCGCGACGAGGTCACCGCCGCGGCCGTCAACCAGGGCCTCAGCCGCGTCGAGGTGTCGATGCGCGCCGAGGTCGCCGACACGCACCTGACGCTGGACGAGATCCTGCGGCTCAAGCCCGGCGACGTCATCCGCCTCGACGCCAACGCCGACACCGAGATCACGCTCTTCGCCGACCGCACGCCCGTGCACCACGCGCGCGGCGGGCGCAGCGGCCAGCATCGCGCCGTGCAGATCACCGGACCCGTGGAGATCGACTCATGAACGCCGAGCAGGCCCTGCTGCGCCTGGGCGCCTCCACCTCGGAGGCGGTCCAGGGCGTCCTTCAGATGTTCTCGCCCGCGGGCGTCGCGCCCGGCACCGTGCGCGTCGTGCCGCCGGAGGAGAACCCGTTCGCCGACGCGATGTTCCCGGCGATCGCCGCCGACGTCTCCTACGTCGACGGCGTGACCGGCGGCAACGTGATGGTCATCGGCATCGAGGGCGCGCGCCGGCTGGCCGCGGCCATGATGGGGATGGACCCCAACGAGGTCGAGGCCGGCGGCGAGCTGTCGGAGCTGGAGTTCAGCGCCGTCGGCGAGGCGATGAACCAGATGATGTCGGCGGCCGCGATGGCCACCAGCAAGGTGCTCGACGAAGAGGTCGAGATCGCGCCGCCCGACGTCCGCCAGCTCGACTCGGCCGACTCCGGAGGCGAGGGCTGGGAGCACCCCGGCCACGCCACGGCCGTCACCTTCAGCTTCTGCGGCGCGCCCTGCCTGCTCGTGCAGCTGGTGCCCAACGCGTTCATCGTGCGCATGACGCGCGCGCTGGACGAGATGACCGAGAGCCACGACGACGCGCCGCTCGGCGACGCCCTGCGCGACATCAGCGTCCGCGTGTGGGCCGAGCTGGGCCGGACGCGGATGCCGTCGGGCCGGATCGTCGCGCTGCCCGCCGGCGCGGTCGTCGAGCTCGACCGCGAGGTCGAGGCCCCGATCGACCTCTACGCCGACGGCATGCGGTTCGCCACCGGCCGGCTCATGGTCACCGAGGACGGCGGCCTGGCCGTCCGCGTCGAGCAGGTGCTCGGCGCCTCTTCGCCTTCCCCCACCCCTGAAAACGCCCCTACGGAGGTTGCAGTCTGATGGCTCGCGTGCTCGTCGTTGATGACGCCGCGTTCATGCGGAAGATGGTCACCGACGCCTTGAGCGGCGGCGGTCACGAGGTCGTTGGCGAGGCCGCCAACGGCACCGAGGCGGTGGAGCGCTTCCAGGAGCTCCGCCCCGACGTCATGACGCTGGACATCACCATGCCGGAGAAGGACGGCCTGACCGCCCTCAAGGAGATCATCGCCGTCGACCCCGGCGCGAAGGTCGTCATGTGCTCGGCCCTGGGCCAGGAGTCCAAGGTCCTCGAGTCGATCAAGCTCGGCGCCAAGGACTTCGTCGTCAAGCCGTTCCAGGTCGACCGCGTGCTGTCCGCGATCGAGAAGGCGCTGGGCTAGTCCCGGCGCCGACACTGGCTGAAGTCCGGTCTGCAGCGGCCGACCAACAGAGAAGACCATGAAGGCTGCTACCGCCATCGGAATCGGGCTCGCCGCTGCCGCCATCATCCTCGCCGGGATCATGGAGGGCGTCGCTCCGCCGATGCTCCTCAACATCAACGCGTTGATCCTGGTGCTCGGCGGCACCGCCGGCGCCGTGTTCGGCGGCGTCGGGATGAAGCGCTTCATGATGATCCCCAAGTTGTACATGAAGGCCATCATGAGCGAGCAGCCCGACCTGGCCGCGCGCGTCAAGGCCCTCGTCTCCTTCGCCGAGCGGGCCCGCAAGGACGGCCTGCTCGCGCTCGAGGAGGAGATCGAGGCGATCGAGGAGCCCTTCATGCGCAAGGGCATGCAGCTCATCGTCGACGGCACCGACCCGGACCTCCTGCGGGAGATCCTCGACTCGGACATCGACGCCATGGCCGCGCGCCACAAGCTGGGGTCCTCGGTCTTCGAGAAGGCCGGCGGCCTCGCGCCGACGATCGGCGTGCTCGGCACCGTCGTCTCGCTCGTGCACGTGCTCTCCAACCTGAGCGCGCCCGAGACGCTCGGCCCCGCCATCTCCAGCGCCTTCATCGCGACGCTGTACGGCGTCGGCTCGGCCAACGTCGTGTACCTGCCGGTCTGCTACTCGCTGCAGATGCTGAGCCAGAAGGAGGTCGACGAGCGCTCGCTGGTGCTCGAGGGCATCCTGGCGATCCAGGCGGGCGACAACCCGCGCATGGTGCAGCAGAAGCTCCTGAGCTACCTGGCTCCGGCCGAGCGCGTGGCCGTCGAGGCCGGCGAGGGCAAGGCTGAGCTCAAGGCGGTCGACGGCGGCGCCGCTGCCCAGGCGGCATAAGGGGCCCGAGCATGAGCGGGCACCGCGGCGGCAAGAAGAAGCGTGGCGACGACCACGGCGACCATCCGGACGAGCGCTGGCTGGTCACCTACGCGGACCTGATGACGCTGCTCGTGGCGTTGTTCATGGTCCTGTTCTCGATCTCGTCGGTGAACAAGGCGAAGCTGGAGTCGCTCCAGCACTCGTTGCAGGACGCGTTCTCCGGCAAGGTGCTGCCCGGCGGGCAGTCCATCAAGGAGTCGGGCGGCGTCATGAACATCAAGACCCCGTCGGCCGCGCCCAAGGAGTCCAGCCTGCAGCCCTACGTGGGCTCGCCGAAGGACAGCGCCAAGACCCGGAACGCGTCCGCCGCGGCCGGGAGGAAGGGCAACGCCGAGGAGGAGGCCTTCGAGAAGCTCAAGAAGCAGCTCGACAAGGTCGCCGCCAGCGAGGGCCTGTCGGACCAGATCAAGGTGTCCGTGACGCCCGACGGCCTGCTGATCCGCCTGCTCACCGACAAGCTGCTCTTCGCCTCCGGCTCGGCCACGCCGAAGCCGCAGTCGCTGCCGCTGCTCAAGGACGTCGCGCAGCTGCTGTCGGCGACGTCCAGGGACCACCAGCTGATCGTCTCGGGCAACACCGACGACCAGCCGATCCACAGCGGCGAGTTCCAGGACAACCTCGCGCTCTCGTCCGCCCGCGCCGAGTCGATCTTCCGGACGTTCGCCGGCGACGGCATCTCGCCGCTGCGGATGACGGCGGCCGGCCGCGGCGAGTACTCGCCGATCGCCACCAACAAGACCGACGGCGGCCGCTCGCTCAACCGCCGCGTCGAGATCCTCGTGCCCCGCGTCAGCGCGGTCACCAAGACCGACCAGATCCCGTCCATCAAGCCGAACTTCGCGCCCTGACATGAAGAACATCAAGATCCTGATCCCCGTCCTGCTGCTGGTCGTCGGCGGCGTCTACAAGTTCGTGCTGGCGCCCAAGCCGGTCGTGCCCAAGCCCAAGATCGCGGGCTCGGTCTACGTGATGCCGAAGGACTTCCTCATCAACCTGTCGGGCGGCAAGTTCGCCAAGCTCAACGCGGCGCTGGTCCTCAAGGAGGGCTACCTCGAGGCGGCCGTCAAGGCCGCGGCGACCGGTGAGGCGACCACGCCCCCGACCGGCTACGGCACGCTCCCGCAGGAGGCCGCGGTCCGGGCGATCATCACCGACACGCTCACCGACGAGCCGTCGACCCACCTCACGCACGAGAAGCAGCGCGTCAAGCTCCAGAAGACGATCCTCAAGCGGATCCAGACGGAGACCGACGTAAAGGCCGAGGACGTCCTGCTCACGGACCTCGCGGTCCAGTAGGCGCCCCGCACCAAGGACGGCAAGGAGCATCACCATGACCGACGTCGAGTTCACCCCGCTGCCCGATCCGGGGGCGGGCGGGTCCGATTCCATCGCCGGCGACGCCGACCTCACGCGCCTCACGGACGTGACGGTCGAGCTGACCGTCGAGGTCGGGCGCACCCACATGTCGCTGGGCGAGACGATGAGCCTCGGCCAGGGCTCGGTCGTCACGCTCGACCGCCTGGCCGACAAGCCCGTCGACCTGCTCGTCAACGGCCGCCCGATCGCCCGCGGCGAGGTCGTCGTGATCGACGAGCAGTTCGGCCTGCGCATCACCGAGGTCAACGGCGCGGTCCGGGTCGCGCCGTCGCAGGTCGAGGCCTTCGAGCCTCCGGCGCTCGGCGCCGGCGAGCCCCCGGCGCTCCCGGAAGCGGCCTGAGACTTGAGGGCGGTCGTTCGGGGCCAGACGCCTCGAACGGTCGTCCAGACCCGTCCCTCAAGTCCCCACCGCGCAGGCCGATCTAAGGACTGGCTGGTCGTCCCTCCCGACCTACCGAGTCCCTCCAGTGAAGCCACTCCACCGTGCCCTCACGGCCGCGTTCGCGGCCGCACTCCTCTGCGCCCTCCTGGCGCCCGTCGCCGCGTTCGCGGCCGGGACCACGACGGACCCCTACGGCGAGCAGACGCCGCTCGACCTCCCGAGCGACTCCTCGGCGCATGCCGCGTCGACGGTCGGCTCCGGCGGCGGCGGCCTGGCCCGCACGTTCATCGGCCTGGCGGTCGTCGTGGCCGTCATCTACGGCCTGACGTGGGTGCTGCGCCAGATGAAGAAGTCGTCCTCGAGCGACCTCGCCGCCCACGGCGTGGGCCTGTCGACTGAGGCGTCGATGCCGCTCGGCCCCAACCGCTCGGTGCACCTGATCCGCGCCGGCCGCGAGCTCGTGCTCGTCGGCAGCGCCGAGCACGGCATCGTGCCGCTGCGGACCTACACCGAGGACGAGGCGCACGCCCTCGGCCTCCTCGCCGCGCCGCAGGCGCAGCTGACCGCCGGCGACGTCGTCGACGGCGAGGCCACCATGCTGCCCACGACGCCGACGGGCAAGGCCAAGCTGCTGCTCAGCGACACGCTTGACCGGCTCCGCGACCGGACGGCGCGCTGATGATCTCCGCCGCCACGCAGTCCGCGGTCAGCGCCGACGGCGGCAACGCCGTCCAGCTGCTGATCCTCGTCGGCGCGGTCACGCTCGTCCCGGCGCTGCTGTTCTGCGTCACCGGCTTCACGCGCATCATCGTCGTCCTGGGCTTCATCCGGACCGGCCTGGGCACGCCCACCGCGCCGCCGAACCAGGTCCTGGTGGGCATCGCGCTGTTCCTCACCGTCTTCGTGATGGCGCCGACCTTCAACCAGGTCAAGAAGGACGCCATCGACCCGCTCACCCAGCACAAGATCACGCAGGCCCAGGCGCTCGACCGCGGCCAGCAGCCGCTGCGCGAGTTCATGTTCCGCCAGACGCGGACCAAGGACCTGGCCCTGTTCGTGAGCCTCGCGAAGATGAAGCGCCCGCAGACCCGCGCCGACGTCCCGACCTACGTCCTGATCCCCGCGTTCATCATCTCGGAGCTCAAGACGTCCTTCCAGATCGGGTTCCTGATCTTCCTGCCGTTCCTGGTGATCGACCTGGTGGTCAGCTCCACCCTCATGTCCATGGGCATGATGATGCTGCCACCCGCGTTCATCAGCCTGCCCTTCAAGATCCTGCTCTTCGTCCTCGTGGACGGGTGGGACCTGATCATCCGCTCGCTCGTGGAGAGCTTTCACTGATGGACACGGACACCGTCGTCTCGCTCGCGACCCAGGCCATGAGCCTGGCGCTGAAGCTCTCGATCCCGCTGCTCGGCGTCGGCCTCATCGTCGGCGTGCTGATCTCGATCGTGCAGGCCGTCACCTCCATCCAGGAGCAGACGCTGTCGTTCATCCCCAAGGTGCTCGCGATGGCCGCCGTGCTCGTGATCGGCGGCCCGTGGATGCTCAACCAGCTGATGAGCTACACCGCCGAGCTGTGGCAGTCGATCCCCAACATGGTCGGGTAGGTGGGACCGCAGCTTCAGACGTCCGCCCAGACGCTGCTCTCCGAGTTGGGGGAGCAGCGCGTCCTGGCGTTCTTCCTGGTCCTGGCGCGGATCTCGCCGCTGTTCATGCTGGCGCCGCTGTTCTCGTCCAAGATGGTGCCGGCGCGGGTGCGCAGCGTCGTCGCGGTCGGCCTGGCCATCGGCCTGTCGCCGGTCGTCTCGGCCGGCACGGAGCTGCCGACGGACGTCCTGGCGATCGCGACGCTGGTCGGCAAGGAGCTGCTGATCGGCTGCGCCTTCGCCTACGCCCTGGCGGCGACGTTCGCCGCGCTCGCCGTGGCCGGCTCGTTCCTGGACACGACGATCGGGTTCTCCTACGGGTCGCTCGTCGACCCGGTCAACGGGAACCAGTCGGCGATCCTGAGCAGCGCCTACTCGATGATCGGGTTGATGATGTTCATCGCGATCGGCGGCGACGCGTGGGTCATCAAGGGCCTCGCGCGCACCTACGACGTGGTCGGGCTGACGCAGTACCCCTCGCTCAGCCACATCGTCGCGGGCGCGACCGGCGCGTTCGTCGACGTCTTCACCTCCGCCTTCGAGGTCGCCGGGCCCGTGCTGCTCGCGCTGATCCTCACCGACGCGGCGTTCGGCATGGTCACGCGCGTCGTCCCGACGCTCAACGCGTTCCAGGTCGCCGTCCCGGCCAAGGTCGTGCTCGGCCTGCTGCTCGTCGGCGCGTCGATGCCGTTCGTCGCCGGCTGGCTCGGCACCGAGCTGCAGAACGACGTCGGCCAGGCCCTCAACACCCTCAAGCTCGGCTGAGGGGGTGACGCGCGATGGCCGATCCCGACAAGACAGAGAAGCCGACACCCAAGCGCCGCGAGGAGGCGCGCAAGCGCGGCAACGTCGCCAAGTCCGCCGACCTGTCGGGCGCCGTCGTCGTCCTCTCCGCGCTGATGATGATCGGCGCGACCGGCGCGTCGATGGTCCAGCGCATGGCCGACGGGATCCACGACTCGCTCGCCGGCGCGGCGGGCCCCGACCCCGTCACGGCGGGGACGGTCAGCGACCTGTTGCTCTCCAACGGCGCGAACGCCGCGTGGTGCCTGGCGCCGATCGTCGGCGTCTGCGCGGCGGCGGGCATCCTCGTCAACCTGGCCCAGGTCGGCATCCGGCCCAAGACCCAGGCGCTCAAGCCCAACTTCAAGCGGCTCGACCCGAAGCAGGGCCTCAAGCGCATCGTCGGCAAGCACGGCCTCGTCGAGCTGATCAAGAACATCGTCAAGATCGCCGTCGTCCTGTTCGTGGTCCTGAGCGCGCTGCTGCCGCACTTGACCGACTACGCCGCGATGGTCGGCGTCTCGCCGCTGCAGCTCGGCGGCTCGAGCGCGGCGCTCGTGAAGTCGATCGCGATGCGCGCCACCTTCGCCTACCTCTTCATCGGGGTCGTGGACTACTTCTACCAGCGTCACACGCGGGAGAAGGAGCTCAAGATGACCAAGGAGGAGGTCAAGGAGGAGGGCAAGGGCCAGGACCTCCCCGCCGAGGTCAAGGGCGCGATCCGCCGCCGCCAGCGCGAGGGCGCGCGCGCCCGCATGATGGCCGACGTCCCGACCGCCGACGTCGTCGTCACCAACCCCACGCACTTCTCCGTCGCCCTGAAGTACGACGGCAAGTCGGCCGCCCCGACCGTGATCGCCAAGGGCCAGGACCTCCTGGCGCTGAAGATCCGCGAGATCGCCGCCGACGCCAACGTCCCGATCGTCCCCGACCCGCCGCTGGCGCGCTCGCTGCACGGCACGGTCGAGGTCGGCCAGCAGATCCCCGAGGAGCTGTTCCAGGCCGTGGCCCAGATCCTCGCCTACGTCTACCGCGTCGCCGGCCGCCGCCGGCTCGGCGCCGCCTAGAAGGACCTGCCGCACATGACCAACATGTTGCAGAAGCTGGGCAAGTACACCGACCTGATCGCCGCCGGCGTCGTGGTCCTGGTCGTGGTGATGCTGATCATCCCGCTGCCCCCGTGGCTGCTGGACCTGATGATCACGCTGAACATCAGCTGCGCGCTGGCGATCGCGGTCACCACCCTGTACGTCAAGAAGGCGGTCGAGTTCTCCGTCTTCCCGGCGCTGCTGCTGATCACCACGCTCTTCCGGTTGGCCATCAACATCTCGGTCACCCGCCTGATCCTCCTGCACGGCGACGCGGGCCACGTCGTCGAGGCGTTCGGCACGTTCGTCATCGGCGGCAACATCGTCGTCGGCCTCGTCATCTTCCTGATCCTCATCGTCATCCAGTTCGTCGTCGTCACCGCGGGTGCCGGGCGCGTGGCCGAGGTCGGCGCCCGGTTCACCCTGGACGCCATGCCGGGCAAGCAGATGGCGATCGACGCCGACCTCAACGCCGGGCAGATCACCGAGGACGAGGCGCGCAAGCGCCGCAAGGAGATCTCCTCCGAGGCGGACTTCTACGGCGCGATGGACGGCGCCTCGAAGTTCGTCAAGGGCGACGCGATGGCGGCCGTGCTGATCACGATCATCAACCTGGTCGGCGGCATCGTCGTCGGCGTCCTGATGCAGCACCGCGGCTTCAGCGACGCCATCCACCACTTCTCGCTGCTGAGCGTCGGCGACGGCCTCGCCGCGCAGATCCCGGCGCTTCTGATCTCGGTCGCGACCGGCATCATCGTCACGCGCTCGGGCAGCGAGGACGACCTCGGCACGCAGGTCGTCGGCCAGATCGGCAACCAGCGGCGCGCGCCGCGCGTCGCGGGCGTCGTCATCTGCTTCTTCGCGCTGATCCCGGGGCTGCCGAAGATCCCGTTCATCATCATCGGCAGCCTGTTCTTCTTCGCCGGCCGCGCGCTGGCCAAGACCGCGAAGGCCGACGAGGAGCAGGCCGCCACCGCGGCGGCCGCCGCGCTGGCGCTGCCGCCGGCGCCCTCGTCGCCGCGCGACCAGGTCCAGGACGCGCTCAACCTCGACCCGCTCGAGCTGTGCATCGGCTTCGGCCTCGTGCCGCTCGTCGACGGCTCGGCCGGCGGCTCGCTGCTGCAGCGCGTCTCGGCGGTGCGCCGCCAGATCGCGGCCGAGGTCGGCACGATCATCCCGTCGGTCCGCATCCACGACGAGATCGGGCTGCAGAGCCACGAGTACTCGATCAAGGTCCGTGGCACCGAGGTCGCGCGCGGCCAGATCATGGCCGGCCACCAGCTGGCGCTGGACCCGGGCGACGCGTTCGGCAACCTCGACGGCATCCCGACGCAGGACCCGGCCTACGGCATGGCCGCGGTCTGGATCACGGACGCGCAGCGCGCCGAGGCCGAGGCGCTCGGGTACACGGTGGTCGACGCGGAGTCGGTCGTCGTCACGCACCTGACCGAGACGATCCGCCGCCACACCGCCGACCTGCTCACCCGCCAGGACGTGCGCACCCTGCTCGACAGCCTCAAGGAGCACAACCAGGCCGTGGTCGAGGAGGTCGTCCCCGACCTGCTGTCGGTCGGCGAGCTGCAGCGCGTCCTGCAAGCGCTCTTGCGCGAGGGCGTGTCGATCCGCGACCTCGGCGCGATCGTCGAGGCCGCGGGCGACCGCGCCCGCGTCACGCGCGATCCCGAGCTGCTGGCCGAGTACGCGCGCCAGGCGCTGGGCCGCACCATCGTCTCCCCGTATCTCGACGCCGAGCGGACGCTGCGTGCGATCACGCTCGACCCGGGGCTGGAGCAGGAGGTCTCGGACGCGATCGCCCAGACGCCCGACGGCGAGTACCTCGCGATGGATCCCTCGCGCGCGCAGGCTTTGGTGCACCAGTTGTCGAACCATGTCGAGCAGGCCGTCACGCGCGGCCGGCGGCCGGTGCTGATCTGCTCCTCTCGCGTGCGGCGTCACCTGCGTCGTCTCTGCGAGCAGGCGTTGCCACAGCTGTCGGTCTGCGCTTATAACGAGATCGCACCCGGCATCGGCGTGGAGACGATCGGAGTCGTGACTGCCTGATGGCACCCGAGCAACAGGACACCTACACCTATCGCGGCCGCTCCCTGGAGGAGCTCGTCCCGCGCATCCGCCAGGAGCTGGGCGACGACGCGGTCATCGTGTCGCGGCGCGAGACGACGAGCGGCGGCGTCGGCGGCTTCTTCGCCAAGCGCGAGATCGAGGTCGAGGTGCGTCCGGGCCAGAACTGGACCGGCGGCGCCGACGCGGGCGTGGCCGCCGCGTTCGCCCAGCAGCTGGCCGAGGCGCACGAGCGCCAGCAGCAGCCGCCGGCCGCCGGCGAGGTGCGCCCGGCGACGTCGCCGGAGATCGACGCGCTCCCCGGCCCCACCGACGTCACCGTCGACGACCTGTTCCCGACCGCGCCGGCGCCGGCGTCGCAGAACCTCGCCGCGCTGTTCAACGCGGGGCTGCCGCCGCAGGCGCCCGAGCCGGAGGCGGAGGTCGCGCCTCAGCCTGAGCCTGAGCCCGAGCCCGCGCCCGAGCCCGCGCCGCCGGTGGCCAAGCAGCCCGAGGTCCTCGACGACGACGAGTGGGAAGAGGTCTACGGCGACGACGAGGACGACGAGGAGGAGCCCGCGCTCCCCGAGGTCGAGCAGCCGACTGGCATGTTCGACTACCTCGGCGGCGAGCCGGCGGCCGAGACCGAGCCCTTCGTCGTGCCCGACCCGCTTCCGGAGCCCGATCCGGAGCCCGAGCCCGACCCGCTGCCCGAGCCCGAGCCCGAGCCGGAGCCCGACCCGCTGCCCGACGACGTGCCCGTCGCCCAGGTCATCGCCCCCGCGCCGCCGCCGGTCACCGGCATGCCGCCGGCCGCGATCGTCGCCGCCGAGCGGCTCGTCGCCCGCGGCCTGCGCCAGGGCCTGGCCGAGGCCATCGCGGAGGAGGCCATCGCCGGCCTCGCGCCGCTGCTGCCCGGCACCGACCCCAAGGAGCTCGTCACCGACGCGCTCGCGCGCCGCATCCCGATGCACCCGCTGCGCCGCGGGCCCGGCGTCGTGGGCTTCGTGGGTCCCGGCGGCGCCGGCAAGACCCGCTGCGTCGCGCGCCTCGCCGCCGCCCACGCGCGCCACGGCATCCTGGCCGTCACCGTCGTCGCCCTCCGCTCGCCCGACGGCGGCGCGGAGCTGCGCCGTCTCCTGGCGCCTTACGGCGTCGCCCTGCACGCGATCGAGTCCGGCGCGGAGGGCGCCGCGCTCGTCGCCGAGCTGCGCGGCAGCGGCCTCGTCCTCGTCGACACGCCGGGCGTCAGCCCGCGGTCGACCGGCGAGCTGCGCGCGCTCGGGTTCGAGCTGGACTCGCTCGCGCCCGACGAGCTGCACCTCGCCGTCCCCGCGACCATCGGCCCCGCCGCCGCCCAGGAGCTGGTCGGCGGCGTGCGCGAGCTGGGCGTCGGCGCGCTGGTGCTGACCCACACCGACGAGACCGAGATGCTCGGGACCGTCGTCGGCCTGGCCATCGACTCCGGCCTGCCGCTGTCCTACCTGGCCCGCGGCCAGGCCGTCGAGGCGGGCCTGAAGCCCGCGTCCGCCACCGAGCTGGCGCGGGACCTCGTGCCATGACCCGCCTGCTCCCCAGCGTCGGCGACGAGCTGTTGCTGTCGGTCCCGCAGACCGAGCAGGTGCTCGCGCGCGTGACGGCCGACGGCCCCGGCTTCTTCGACCTGGCGCTGCTGGAGCGGCCCGAGACGCCGCAGCCGACGCTCGAGCGCATCGGGCTGACGATCGAGTTCGTCAACGACGACGGCGTCGCGCGGATGCACGGCCGCCTCGACGTCCCGCGCCACCGCCGCGGCTACGGCCACGACGCGCAGGGCACGGTCCGCTTCGCCCACCGCGGCAGCCCGCAGCTGCTGCGGCGCCGCGAGTTCGTGCGTGCGACGGTGGACCTCGCGCTCACGCTGTGGCCGGCCGCCGCCGATCAAGAGGCTGTGATCACGCGCGCGCACGCCATCGACCTGTCGGGCGGCGGCATGCTCGTCAAGGGGCTGCACCGCCCGCACCTGGACGAGGCGCTGCGCTTCGCGCTCGACGTCGGCGACGGCACCGAGCCCGTGCGCGGCACCGGTCGCGTCGTGCGGCTGGAGACGCAGGACCGCGTCGGCATCCGGTTCGTCGAGATCGACGCGGCCGACTGCACGCGCCTGCAGGTCCTGGCCTTCGACATGTCGCGCGAGCAGCGCCGGAGGTTCGCCTGATGGCCGGCGACGCGCAGACCGAGGTCATGGCGCTCAAGGGCGACGGCATCCGCCTGTCCGCCCACCCGCGCGCGCGGCGGCACATCGCGATCGCCAAGGGCTGGGGCGGCCTGATCGCCTTCCTGCTCGTGCTCAAGCTCTCGCGCGGCGCGGCGCTGCCGTGGCCGGACGCGATCGAGCGCGCGGTCGTCGGCGGCGTCATCGGCTACGTCGTGGCGTGGACGATCGCCCAGACCGTGTGGCGCCACGTCGCGCTGGCCGAGCTCGAGCAGCTGCGCAAGCGGCTGATCACGATGGCCGAGGAGCAGACCGCCGAGCGCGAGCAGCAGATCGCCGCCGCGCACGCCGCCGCCGGCGGCGGCGCTCCGAGTCCGAGTCCCACCACCCCGGACCCCGTTCCACAGGGCTAGGAAGCGAGGCTGAGCGATGCCGCTGGACCCCATCAACCCGGTCGGTCCGCCGCGCAGCGCCCAGCCCGACGCCGTCGCCGCGGTCCGGCGGCCCGACAGCGCCACGGACAAGCGCGAGCGCGAGGGCGGCCAGCCGCGCCGCAAGCGCCGCGAGGTCGTCCCGGACCTGCCGCCGCCGCCCGACGACGGCCGCCCGCACATCGACGTCCGCGTCTGACGTCCGGGCGCTGACGAACGCCTGTCCAGGACGCCCTGGACGCACCTCAAGCCGGTCTGGTGGGCCGCCGATCATCCGGCGTGAAGCAAGCAGCGACATGGAGTCGCTGCGGGACCCCAATACAAACGTCATCAAGGAGATCGACGAATGTCCCTTCGCATCACGCACAACGTCGAGGCGATGAACAGCTACAACGCGCTGTCCAAGACCTCGGCCGCCATCTCGAAGTCGATGGCTCGCCTGTCCTCCGGCTACCGCATCAACTCCGCGGCCGACGACGCCGCGGGCCTGGGCATCTCCGAGTCGATGCGCTCGCAGATCCGCGGCCTCGGGCAGGCTCAGAAGAACATCCAGGACGGCGCTTCCATGGTGCAGACCGCGGAAGGCAACCTGGACGAGGTCCACTCGATGCTGCAGCGCGTCCGTGAGCTCGCCGTCCAGTACAAGAACGGCTCGCTCGACGACAACGCCCGCACGTCGATCCAGAACGAGGTCAACCAGCTGGCGTCCGAGATCGACCGGATCGGCAGCTCGGCTTCGTTCAACGGCATCGACCTGCTGAACACCACCAACACGGTGTCCTTCCAGGTCGGCGCCAACGACGGCCAGGAGATCGGGGTCAGCCTCGTCAACCTGTCCAACGAGGTCGGCTCGTCCTACGCGACGCTGTCGACCACGGGCACCACCGACATCTCCGAGATCGACGCCGCGATCACCAACGTGTCGACCGCTCGCGCGACGTTCGGTGCCGTCCAGAACCGCCTTGACCACTCGCTGTCGGTCGCGGCCTCCTACCAGGAGAACCTGACCTCGGCGGAGTCGCGGATCCGCGACGTGGACATGGCGGACGAGATGGTCTCCCTGACCAAGAACCAGATCCTCTCGCAGGCCGGCACGGCCATGCTCTCGCAGGCCAACCAGGCCCCGCAGAGCGTGTTGCGCCTCCTGGGCTAGGACTGACACGCAGCACCTTCGTCGGATCTCCGACGCTGGGGGGCGGCCTTCGGGCCGCCCCCTGGTCGTTCGGGACCTGACGGCCGCCGTTGAAGAAGACGCGAAGCCCGCCGATCACGGTGGGGAGTGAGCGTGGAGACCGTCATGACGCGGATCGCCGAGCTGCGCCAGGGCCTGGTGCCGCCGTCGGCGGCTGGGCCGGCGGCTCCGACCGCGGGCACGTCGGCGACGGCGTTCGCCTCCGCGCTGCAGGGCGCGACCTCGTCGACCGGCGTGACGAACGCCGACGGCACGGGCACCGCGCTCGGGTTCTCCGGCGCCACCGGCGCGACCGCCGCGGCGTCCACCGCCGCGACCGGCACGGTCCCGCAGACCGCCGGCCAGCGCGCGCTCCAGTTCGCCGAGGGCGAGGTCGGCCAGACCGAGCAGCCGCCGGGCTCCAACGACTCCCCGCGCATCGCGGACTACCGCGCGTCCACCGCCGGCAGCGGCATCGGGCCGTGGTGCGCCTACTTCGTCTCCTGGGCCGCCCAGCAGGCCGGCGCGCCGATGGGCGAGGCCGGACAGGGCTTCGGGTCGGTCTCCGCGGTCTCCTCCTGGGCGCAGCGCACCGGCCGCTGGACCCCCGCGGCCGCGGGCGCGCCGCCGCAGCCCGGCGACCTCATCGTCTGGGGCGGCCAGCACGTCGGCATCGTCGAGTCGGTCGACGGCGATGGCAAGATCCACACGATCGAGGGCAACTCCTCCAACATGGTCACCCGGCGCAC
Source organism: Baekduia sp. (assembly GCA_036518975.1). Lineage (GTDB taxonomy): Bacteria > Actinomycetota > Thermoleophilia > Solirubrobacterales > Solirubrobacteraceae > Baekduia. The sequence continues at coordinate 2,108 of DATDMD010000089.1, read as the reverse complement.
GCACGACAGCGGCGGCGATGGGGCGACCGGCTATGTCCGCCTCGGCTGACCGGCGGGCTCAAGGGGATCGGCCCCGAACCGATCACCGTGGCGTCCCCTACCGGAGCTCTGCCATGCACGAGATTCGCATCCCCTGGGCCCTGCCCTACCTCGACGAGCGCGAGATCGACGCGGTCACGGACCTGCTGCGCGAACGGCGTGTGTCGATGGGCGCGCAGACGCGGGCCTTCGAGGAGGACGTCTCCGGCCGGGTGGGACGCCGGCACGGCATCGCGGTCGCCAACGGGTCGGTCGCGCTCGACGTCGCGATGAAGCTCGCGGGCGTGGGACCCGGCGACGAGGTCCTCGTCTCCGCGCTGTCCTACATCGCCACCGTCAACTGCATCCTGCTTCAAGGCGCGACGCCGGTCTTCTGCGACGTCGACCCGGCGACGCTGAACATCGACCCCGACGAGGTCGCCCGCCGGCGCACGCCCGCCACGCGCGCGCTGCTGGTCGCCGACTACAGCGGCTCGCCGGTCGACTACGAGCGCCTGGAGCCGCTGTGCGACGCGGCGGGCATCGCGCTCGTCGTGGACGGCGCGCAGTCGCTCGGCGCGTCCTCCGGCGGCCGCCCCGCGTGCTCGCGCGGGCTCGTCGCCACCACCAGCTTCCACACCGCCAAGGCCATGCTCTGCGGCGAGGGCGGGATGGTCTTCGTCGACGACGACGCGCTCGACGTCCGCGCCCGCCGCCTGCGCGGCCAGGGCGAGATCCCCGGCCGCAAGTACCGCCACGACACGCTGGCCTCCAACTACCGCATGACCGACGTCCAGGCCGCGATCGGCCGCGTGCAGGTCAGCCGCTGGGACGACGTGATGGCCCGCCGCGCGACGATCGCCGCCCGCTACGCCGAGCTGCTGGCCGGCGTCGAGGGCGTCCGGATCGTCGAGCACCTCCCGGGCGTCACGCCCGCGCACTTCGCCTTCGCCGTCCTGGTCGCCGACCGCGACGCGGTCGCCGCCCAGCTGCTGGCCGGTGGGATCGAGACGCGGTCGCTGTACCCGGTCCCGGCCTACCGCCAGGAGATCCCCGAGTACGCGGCCCTGGACCGCACGCCGCGGCTGCGCGCCGAGCACGCCGCCCGCACGGTGCTCAACCTGCCCATGTACTTCGAGATGACCGCGGCCGAGGTCGAGGACGTCGCCGCCCACCTGATCCGCGCCGTCGCCGGCGGCGCCGCCACCCTCACGCTCGCCGCGTAGACCCTCTCAATGGACCTCTCCCTCCACTGGCCCACGGCCCTGCCCGGGCCGATCTCCGATCTGCTGGGCGCCCTCGAGGCGCTGCCCGACGCCGACTCCGCGCCCGACGTGCGGGTCGTGCTCTGCCCGGACGCGACGGCGTGCGCGCCGCCGAGCGAGGCCCGCTCCGGCCTGGTCGCCTTCGTCGGCGGGATCGCGCGCCTGCGTTCCGACGCCGGCCGGCGCGAGCTCGTGCAGAAGCTCGGCCCCTGGGTCGCGCGCGACGCGATCCTGCTCGCGCCGCACCGCAAGGACGCCGACGACCTCGCCGCGCTGCTGGGCCTCCCGGCCGACCGCGTCCGGCCGCTCGCCATCCCGCTGCCCGCGCGCCGCGTGCCCACGCCGGCGGCGGGCGTGGGCAAGGACATCGTCTTGATCGACGAGGGCGTCGCCCACGAGCAGCTGGACGCCGTCCTGCGCGCGGTTGCGCTCGTCCGCCGCCTCGGCTCCTCCGACGCCCGGCTCGTGCTGCCCGGCGCGATCGTCGGCGGCCTGGCGCTGCCCGGCTCGCCGGCCGGCGCCTACGACCTGCTCGGCGGGCTCGACGTCGTCGCCGCCGAGGACTGGCGCGCGGGCGTCCCGACCGCCGGCGCGCTGCTCATGCTCGGCATCGAGCAGGACCGCGCCTCGACGCTGCGCGAGGCCCTGGCCACCGCCGTGCCCGTCGTGGTCCCGGCCGGCAACGCGCTGGCCGGCCACCTCGACGCCATCGGCGCCCCGGCCTACCCGTACGGCTCCGACATCATCCAGCTCGCCGAGGCGCTGCACGCGGCGCTCGGCGACCACCGCGGCGCCGGCGTCGGCGCCGCCGCCCGGGCGGCCGTC
>DATDMD010000088.1:0-2180 GCA_036518975.1 Baekduia sp. | reverse complement strand
GTCGTCAGGGACAGGCCGCCGTCCAGCGGCAGCACCGTGCCGGTGAGGAAGCTCCCGGCCGGCGAGGCCAGGAACACGACGGCGCCGACGAGGTCCGCCGCCGTGCCCATCCGGCCCGCGGGCGTGCCGGCGATCAGCGCGTCCTTCCACTCCGGCGGCATCCGGTCGGTCATGTCGGTGGCGAACGCGCCGGGCGCCACCGTGTTGCACACGATGTCCGGGCCGAGCTTCAGCGCCAGGTGCCGCGTCAGGTGGTGCACGCCGGCCTTCGTGGCGCCGTAGGACCAGTTCTCGCGCCGCGAGACGCCGATGCCGCTGGCCGACCCGATCGTGATGACGCGCGCCGGCGGGCGCAGCGCCGCGGCGGCGCGCAGGCTCGGGAGCAGGAACCGCGTGAGGTGGAAGACCGCCTTGAGGTTGACGTCGACGACCTCGTCCCAGACGGCGTCGTCGTGGTCCTCGATCGGCGCCGCGACCGTCATCCCGGCGTTATGGACCACGACGTCGAGCGCGCCGGCGTGCTCGGCGACCGCCGCCGCCAGCGCCGCGCAGCCGTCCTCGGTCGCGAGGTCGGCGTGCAGCGCGACGATCGCGCCCGGCAGGTCCGCGGCCTCGGCCGCGAGATCGACCGGTCCGGCGTCCGCGCGCGAGGTCGCCAGGACGGTCGCGCCGTGCTCGGCCAGCCCGCGGGCCATCATCCGCCCGAGCCCGCGGGAGCCGCCGGTGACGAGCACCGTGCGGCCCCGCACGTCGAACGCGCCGATCAGACGACCCCGACGCCGTTGGCGAACTGCTTGACCTCGAGGAACGCCTCGACGCCCTCGATGCCGCCCTCGCGGCCCATGCCGGACTGCTTGTAGCCGCCGAACGGCTGCGTCGGGCAGCAGCCGAAGCCGTTCCAGGAGATCGCGCCCGCGCGCAGGCGCGTGCCGATCGCGAACGCCGCGTCGCGGTCGTGCGTGAAGATCGCGCCGGCCAGGCCGTACTCGGAGGCGTTGGCCATGGCGATCGCCTCGTCGACGCTGTCGTAGGGGATCAGCACCGTCACCGGGCCGAAGACCTCGTCCTTGACGATCCGCATGCCGGGCGTCGTGTCGGCGATCAGCGTCGGCTCGTAGAACCAGCCGGCCAGGCCGTCGGGGCGCCGGCCGCCGGTCACGATCCGCGCGCCCTCGGCGCGGGCGCCGTCGACGAGCGCCGCGACGCGCTCGAGCTGCTGCTGGGAGACGAGCGGGCCCTGCGACGTGCTCTCGAGGTCGGCGTCGCCGAGGCTCTGCGCCGCGTAGAAGTCGCCCAGCGCGCGCTCCCACTCCGCGTAGCGCGCGGCGGGGACCATGATCCGCGAGAGCAGCGTGCAGATCTGGCCGCTCATGCCGAGGCAGCCGGCGAACAGGGTCGGCAGCGCCTCGGCGGGATCCATGTCCTCCAACATGATCCCGGCGGACTTGCCGCCGAGCTCCAGCGTCACGCGCGTCAGGTTGGCGGCCGCCGACGCCATCACCGCGCGGCCGGTCGCCGAGCTGCCCGTGAAGCTGACGTGGTCGACGTCGGGATGCGCGACGAGGTGCTCGCCGACCTCGCGGCCGCCGGGCAGGAAGCTGATGACGCCCTCTGGCAGGCCGGCGTCGGCGCACGCCTCGGCGAGCACGATCGCGCCGAGGGGCGCGTTGGGGTCGACCTTGACGACGACCGTGCAGCCGGCCATCAGCGCGGCGCCGGCCTTGGTCGCGGCCAGCAGGACCGGCGCGTTCCAGGGAACGATGCAGACGGCGACGCCGCCCGGCTCGCGCAGGACGACGACGCGCGACCCCATGCCCGTGCGCTCCTGGTGGGAGCGCTCGGCCAGCTCGGGCGCCAGCGCGGCGTTGTCGCGCAGGATCGTGGAGAACAGCGGGTTGATGGCCTCGGCGAAGCCGCGCGGGATGCCGAGGTCGGCGATCGAGGCGTGGACCAGCTCGTCGCCGCGGGCGTCGAGCCGGTCGGCGATCGTGTTGAGGACGGCGGCGCGCTCGTCGTAGCTCATCCGCGGCCACGGGCCCTCGTCGAACGCCCGGCGTGCGGCGGCGACCGCGGCGTCGGCGTCGGCCACGTCGGCCTCAGCGACGTGGGCGATGACCGAGCCGTCGGACGGGTTGGTCACCTCGATCACGCCGCGGTCCGGGCGCTCGCTCCACGCCCCG